>JAITRH010000059.1 GCA_031288495.1 Treponema sp.
CCCAGCAATTCCAGGGAATCCGTTACCGACCGGACCAGGCTATCAAGCCCGGTCCGGTCCACGGGTACCCGCATCCCCTCCGCCCCGGTTACCGGGCCCAGAGCACGGAACAGGACGTAGGCGTAGATCTGGACCGCATGGGAAAGGTTGAGGGAAGGAAAGGCGGCATCCGCCGGGATATGGGACGCCAGATTGCAAAAGGCCAGCTCTCCGGCCTCAAGGCCGGTCCGTTCATTGCCAAAGACCAGCGCGGCTTTTCCCGGCTGGTCCCGGAGGTACTCCCCCAGGGCTTCGGGGCTGAGGCTTACCGGCTTGCGGCGCTGCCCCCGCCGCCGGGTGGTTCCCACAACCAGGGAACAGTCTGCCGCTGCCTGGGGAAGGGAGGTAAAGCGCCGGGCGGTTTCCCATAGTTCCTTGGCATGAATTGCCCGGGCGCGGATGAGCTCCGGATCCAGCCGGCCCGGAGCCACAATACGAAGCTGGGAAAGGCCCATGTTTTTCATGGCCCTGCATACCGCCCCTACATTCCCCGCTTCCTGGGGCCGGGAAAGGATGATCACCATATCATGCAGCGTCATGGTTTATGATACCCTCTCGACAAAAGGAGGGCAACTGAGTATGCTAGTACATAGGTGATGGATATAAGGGCTTGGCGAGGAGCGGCAGAAGGAAAGGGCATGTCAAACAACGAAATTGTTCAGGGATTTGATGATGGGCAAGAGACAGATCTTACCATAAGGCTCGCCCGCATAGATACCTTGAAAGAGGGGCTCATTGTATACCTGAGGGGCTATCTTAACACCTATAATACGGATTATTTTCAGAAACTGGTGATAAAAGGCATTGAAGCCGGGTATACGAAGCTCATCTTCCAGTGCGGCGAACTCACCTATCTTTCATCTACCGGCATCGGTTCCTTTTCCAGGATCCTTGCCTTGGTAAAACCCCGGGGGGGGAATATCGTGTTTTGTGCCCTTCAGCCCAGGGTATACGAGATTTTCCAAATCCTTGGATTTACCCAGGTGTTTGTTATTAAGCCTACCCTGGAGGCATCGGTGGATGTATGCTGTAATGGGGCGTTGGAGGAATCGAATCGGCGATATCCCATGCACTGCACCTGTCCGGTTTGTTCAAGCCCCTTACAGGCGGTACAACCAGGCCGTTTCCATTGTGGGGAGTGTAAGACCATACTTGCCGTTGACAGGCAAGGGCAGGTATTCTTAGGATGATATTTTCTTTACAAGGATGATCTATGGCTGTCAATAAAATAGAACCGTACCTCATTGAGCTTATGGTTACGTATAAAGAAGTGGGGGAGCATCTTTGGCTGCTTGATGATGAGGAGTATGGTATGGAAGGGGTGGTCATCATGTATGCAGATCCCTTGGTGATTTTCCGGGTCCCGGTGATGGAAGCCCCCGAGGATCATCGGCTTGAGCTGTTTACCAAACTGCTTGAACTCAATGCCAGTGATGTGGTCCATGGGGCGTATGCCGTGGAAAAGGATACGGTTATCTTAATTGATACCTTAGAATATGCTACTATGGATTACGAGGAATTTAGGGCGACCTTGGATGCCTTCAGCCTCGCCTTAACCCAGCATTATCCGATACTCTCGCCCTATAGAGCAGTGCATGCTTAACGTAGGATATAATTCAGCACCATAAGAGGAGGTTAGAACCATGGGAATTTTTTCAAGGCTTAAAACCCTTGTTTCGTCGAATGTCAATGATCTCATCAGCAAGGCTGAAAAGCCGGAAAAGATGCTCAATCAGCTGCTCATAGATATGAGCGAGCAGCTTATCGAATCCAAGAAGGCGGTGGCCCAGGCCATAGCGGATGAGAAGAAGCTTGAGCGGGAAGCCCAGAACCAGCAGGCCCTCTCCCAGGATTGGGAGCGTAAGGCCATGCTCGCGGTACAGGCAGGGAAGGATGATTTGGCAAAAGAGGCCTTGCTCCGTAAGCAGGAGCATGACACGGCCTATGCAGAATATAAAAAGCAATGGGACGCGCAACATGGGTCGGTGGAAAAACTCAAAGAATCCCTGCGGGAACTGCAAAACAAAATTGAAGAGGCCCAGCGGAAGAAGAACTTACTCGTTGCCCGGGCAAAACGGGCTGAGGCGCAGCAGAAAATACAGAGCACTATGTCGAGTATATCCGGCAATAGAACCGCTTTTGATGCCTTTGATCGTATGGCCGCGAAGGTGGACCAGATGGAAGCCCAAGCCGAGGCTGCGGTAGAGCTGGATGACTATACGGCCAACACCAGTTTGGACAAGCGTTTTGCCGAACTGGAGAACTCCACCGATTCCGCCGATGCGATGCTCTTGGAATTAAAAGAAAAGATGAAAGCCTTACCGGATAAATCCTAGGTACGGTGTGTCCGATAGAATACCGGGGACCCGCGCATGAACCCTCAGGTTTGTACATGATGCGGATACCCTTGAGCGTATAGGCGGGTACTTCGGGTCACGCTTTTTTTGTTTGGTCGATCTCAGGTTAAGCAGGATTCGGAAAGTACCGGGGCAGGGACGTGAAACCTGCTATCCCCCTTGACCTAAGGGTTACTGTATCAGGTACAGTATGCTTCATAATGTGTAAGGAGTATGCTGGATGAGAACCATTAATGTAGGGCAATCAGGATTGCGGGTACCGGTTATCGTGGTCGGGTGTATGCGCATCAACAAACTCACCCCCGTTGAGGCGGAAGGGTTTATCAAATCCGCCCTAGAGAGGGGAGCCTGCTTTTTTGATCATGCGGATATTTACGGAAATGGGGTCTGCGAAACCCTCTTCGCCGAAGCCATCGGTATGAACCCGAAGATCCGGGAAACGATACAGCTCCAATCCAAGTGCGGCATCAGACCGGGGATAGGCTTTGATTTTTCCAAAGCCCATGTGCTCCGTTCTGTCGAGGCAAGCTTAAAACGGCTCAAGACCGATTATCTGGATGTGCTGTTACTGCATCGTCCCGACGCGTTAATGGAGCCTGAGGAAGTAGCCGAGGCCTTCGGCATACTCCAGAGCAGCGGCAAGGTTCGGCATTTCGGCGTATCCAATCAGAACCCCCTGCAAATACAGTTGCTGCAAAAATATGTCAAGCAGCCTATCATCATCAATCAACTGCAGCTCAGTATTACCAACGCAACCATGATATCCCAGGGTCTTCATGTGAATAGGCCCGACGATGCGGCTCTCAGCCGGGATGGTTCGGTGCTTGATTTTTGCCGTCTCAAGGACATCACCATCCAAACCTGGTCTCCCTTCCAGTACGGCGTATTTGAGGGGGTGTTCTTGGGGAATCCCCAATTTCCCCGGCTCAACACAAAGATTGAGGGGCTCGCCCAAAAATACGGGGTATCCGGTACCACCATTGCTTTGGCCTGGATCCTCAGGCATCCTGCTCAGCTGCAGCCCATAACCGGTACGATGAACGTGGAACGGCTCAAGGACTGCATAAAGGCCGCGGAGATTACCCTTTCCCGAGAAGAATGGTACGAGGTATATCTGGCTGCAGGAAACATCCTGCCCTAAACGTTGGGTAATCTCTCAGGAACCTCCATGCCTTTGATGGAATCCAAAAAGGTCCACCGATTACCGGGATTTTGTATGCCCCATCCCCTCTTAATCGGGGTTGAAGGGGAGTATGCCGTCAGGGTAAACGGTGTCTAACGCATGGTAAATAATTATGAGAGCAGAAAAGGAGTACAGAAAGGTATGCTGGGACCGGTAGTGAATGGACTTACGATTGTGGTATGCGCTCTGGCAGGTTGTTTTATCATTCGGGGCATCCCCCAACGGTTTGAGGAGATCATCAAAAAAGCCATCGGTCTTTCGATCATCTATATGGGGATTAAAGGAGCCTTAGATAACCAACGGGTTCTCCTTCTGGTTATGAGTATGGTGAGCGGGGCCCTCATCGGGGAATTCATCAACCTGGATAGGCGGATGAACCAGTTTGGAACCTGGGCGGAAGTCCGGCTCAGTATGAAGGGGGGAGCCTTTTCCAAGGGTTTTGTGTCCGCCAGTATCCTGTTTTGTACCGGGTCCATGGCCATTGTCGGTTCGATGCAGAGCGGGCTTCTCGGTAACCATGAGACCCTCTTTGCCAAGTCTATCTTGGACGGTTCCATTTCGCTGATCTTCGGTGCCTCTATGGGCATGGGAGTGGTCTTTTCCGCCCTGCCGGTCTTGATTTACCAAGGAAGCATAAGCCTCGCCGCCGGCGCCATAAAGGATTACCTCAGCCCTGACATTATCCGGGAGATGTCTGCAGTAGGGAGCCTTCTCGTAGCAGCCATTGGGTATAATTTTCTGGGGGTCAAAGAAATCAGAGTAGCCAATCTCATCCCGGCTATCTTCATCCCCTGGCTCTATATGGGGATAGCAGGATAAAGGGAGAGCCATGAAAGATTCCGCGGAATCCCTCCCTGAGCTGTCCTCATGTAAAAAACCCATCGGAAAAAAGAGATACCTTGGGAGGTCAAACCCGGCTTACTAAAGGTTAAGGCAGTAGTCCCTGAGCACGCATGGTATGGGAAATACTGAGAAAAAAGCCTATGGATAAGCAGCCCTCAGCAATGCTATGCCGCTCTTCTATAAACCTTTTTCCGATCCATATTCTTTTATAGTGAAAAAACATCCCTTGCTCGTGCTGAACCTGCCAGAGGCTCCTTCCCTACGAGGTATGCCCTCTCAAGCTCCCCAGGATGGAACCGGAGGAGCTTCATAAGAGCCGCCACCGGATTCACCCTTCGAAAGACTGCACGATCCCAATACGCTCCGGTAGCTTTCAAGCAGCCCCGTAATTCGATTTTATCGTGAACCCCTTGAACTATTTGATAAGGGTTCGGGGATTTATCGTAAGCCCATTCTTATACACCGTAAAATGTAAGTGCGGGCCCGTACTGAGACCGGTGCTTCCTGCATCGCCGATATGCTCACCGGTTCCCACATAGTCGCCGGATTTGGTCCGAATCACGCTCAGGTGAGCATACAGGGTCCGGTACCCTGCATGATGGGAGATCACCACAAAGTTTCCGAAGGATTTATCGAAACCCACCGAGGTAACCCGTCCGGCCATGGCTGCCCGTATGGAAGTACCCATAGGAACCCCAATATCGATACCGGAATGAAACTGTCGAATCCCGGTAAAAGGACTCGACCGGTACCCATAATGGGAGGTGATGAAACCTCGTACAGGCCATATAAAGAGGTCCCCGTTAATTTCCTGGAGATCAAGCATCTCAAGCCGGGCTCCGGGTATGAAGAGGGTCGTATTAACCATAAGGCGATCAGAAAATAGTTCATTTACCGTTTGAAGGGACTGAACCGAGGTCTTAAATTTGGCAGCAATGGATTCCAGGGTATCCTCTTTTTTAACCGGGTAAAGGATTCCATCTTGATTAGGCACCCGCAAAACCTGGTTTATTTGCAGGAGCCGGGTATTGGTAATCCCATTTACCGATATGAGGGTATCCTGATTCAATCCAAAACTCTGGGCCAAATTACTGATGATATCCCCTGACTGCACCTTATAAGCAGTGTAAAGCAGTAATTTCGGTTTAGAATATTCCGCCGGTTCAGGTATACCAGAAATGGCCGCATCCTTTTCCAAGGACGCGGTTTTAATGTCTATGCCCACAAGACCTAATTCAAAATAGGGCATTCCCCCCATGCCTGTTTCCGGTTCAAAAAAGGATTCGCTGATTTCAGAGGCGTCTCGTTTTTGTACCACTCTGACCAGGGAGGCAAACCTTTCGGGTATCATATAATACACCAAGCCTACCACTACGGCACATCGCAGCACCGCCTTATACCACAAACCCCTAAACCGGCGCGGTGTCTGAGACCGCTTCGGAGAAACCCGCTGAGCAGGAGCATGCCTCAAGGCTTTACGCGGCGAGGAGGGCCGAAATACAGGATTATGCCCGTGAGTGGCAGGAGTTGGGGTATGAAAAAACCTATGCATCCATGTATATTGCAGGGTTTCATATAAACAAAGTATCTGTTTTACGACTATACCCACAAACGACAGTACATCAACCACCACTTCACGTTTCATTCCATATCCTTATAATACCTGAGCCTTTTTAAATGTGACCTTATGAAACAGGCTCGTATAGGCTATCTTTAGTACATACGTACCTTAGGGAAACTGCTCTCCTTGTTTCGCCCCCAAAAGCACCAGTATATCCTTTATATCCGCGGTTTGTACAGTGTCTTCCCCTGCAAAGGTCCCTTCCGGCTCAAGGCTCCTCCAATAGGGCGCTTCAGGACCTGCATACTCCTGTTCCCCCCCAAAGGGTGGAATATCAAGCCAATCCCCCTCAAGTCTTTCGAGCCCTTCGATAAAACACGCCGAAGGGACCCCCACTTGATTAACCACCCCTTGGGAGACATACAGAGGACACTTACTGCGAACCGCTAATGCAACCCCATCAGAGGGCCGGCTCTGCACACTTACAATGGTATGCTCCGCTTCTTCCTTCCCCTGATCCGGTACTTTTCTGGAAAAAAACAATTTTGTATAAAAGATATTATCTTTGATAGTAGATAACTCTACCCGCAATAAGGCAAGCCCCATCTGGCGTACCAGTTCCAACAGGAGATCATGCATACCCAGGCGCTGTAATACCGGGACATTATAAGCCTTGACTATGGATTGGATCTCATCTGGGCTGGCAAAGAAGGGAATCACCTGATCCCCTTCTATAAGTTTGAGTACCACGAGTCCCCCTTGAGCCTTTCGGGTAATAGTCCATAACGTGGCTTCCCTTTTTTTATACACCCTCAGCCCTCCTTAGCATTAAGGGAGGTTCCGCCTATAAAATCCAACAGCCCTCCCAACAGCGCCCCGGATCCCCCAGCGCCTTGCGCTGCACCGGAAATATGAGAAAACACCTCCCGAGCTTCTCGTATAAGGAAACGTCCCCGCGCTGCTGCTTCTGAGAGGACTCCGCTGGCGCTCAATGCGCCGATAAGCTCTTCCACTTCCGGGGCACTGCTTCCACCCTGTCGGGCAGCAGAAAAACAACGGCTCACCCATTCCCGGTGATCCGGATGATGGTACAGGTATAATAAGACCGGCAGGCTCTTTTTCCCTTCAACCACATCATCTCCCCGCTTCTTACCGGGGTTTCCGGTGGTCAGGTTTTTAACATCATCAAGAATTTGAAACCCCACTCCCACATTTTCGGCAGCCTTTCCCAGGGTGTTAACGAGAAAGGCTTCATGCTCAGCAGTATCCCCGGACAAGGCCGCAAGGACCCCCAGAACCGCAGCAAGCCGGGCCAGGGATCCGGTCTTTAACCGGCACATAAGGTCATAGGCTTCCAGACCGGGAAGGGAGGAAAAATCCCGGTGCCAGCCTATGTCCATGGCCTGACCCAGGTGGAGTCGCCGCATAGAGGCGCCCCAGAGCTTAAAAACCTGATGCTTCCGTTCTGCCGGAACATCCCAGGAGTTGATACAGGGGAGGGCTAGGAAATACAAGAAAGTACCGGCGTTGATGGCGGTATCCGTTCCATAGCGTATATGGATAGCCGGCTCTCCTCGGCGTTCATCGGCATTGTCTTCGATATCGTCATGGATGAGACTCGCGGTATGGGGAAATTCCAGCAGGGGAGTCAAGGGTAAGGCCCGATCTCCGCCTCCCAGGGCCTCACAAACCAGGGTCATAAGCAGAGGTCTCCACCGTTTACCTCCCCGGTGGAAGAGGTCCCACCCAGGCTGGGTCAGGGCCTTTACCAATTCCGGCGCAAGGGCTTCTTCAAGGTACCCAAAGGTCTCGGTGATCCACTGGCGCTCTGTTCCGGCAGGATCGGGGTTTTCCGGCAGCCATGTGTGCAAGACCGCTTCTATGTTTTCGAGTCTTCGGGTATACTCTTGATCCATATACTTCTTGTCCATAAGTCTAAATCTTGAAGGTATCATACACGAAGTATCCCTCTAAAGGCAAGTATGGCATTATATGAAAAACCGGACTATTGGTCCATAAAAGCAAAAAAAGCAGGGTATCCCGCCCGCTCGGTGTATAAATTACAAGAAATGGATGAAAAGTTCGGCCTTTTCTCTCGTTCCTCCAAAATCGTGGAGAAATCCGGGTTCTTTAAGGTCTTGGATTTAGGGGCTGCTCCGGGAAGTTGGAGCCTCTATGCCCTCCGGCAATGGGGTAAGCGGATTTTTATCCTGGGGGTGGATCCTGCGCCCCTTTCCCAAAACTGGGATGGAGGGCTCTCTGGAGGAGCTCATTACGGCTTTTTGCAGGGGGATATGACCACCGGGGAAATCCGGGAGGCCATTTTGGCCTGGGGTCCCTTTCATCTGGTGATGAGTGACGCCGCGCCGGGGACCACCGGGAACCCGGGGATCGATACCCTCCGTTCCCTGGTCTTAGCCGAAGCAGCCCTGGAATATGCCGACCGAATCTTGCTTAGGGGGGGCAATTTTGTGGTGAAGGTGTTCCAAGGAGGGGATACCCCCAGACTGCTCCACGGTATTCGGGAACGATTCAAAACAGGGAGAAGTTTTAAACCTGCGGCCTGCCGCAGAACCTCTTTTGAAACTTACTATCTGGGATTGGATAAAAAACAAGCC
>JAITRH010000174.1 GCA_031288495.1 Treponema sp.
ACGTCTTAGGCTACTGACTCCGATCTCCACCCCATCCCGCTCCGCCAACTTCTCACACGCCAGGGTCGGCCCGAAATCATCGTACTTTTCCGCATACAAGGAGAGCGCCTGACGCACCAAATCCAGATCGGTCCGTCGGTTGGACGGCTTCCCTGTATTGCTGTGGATTAATGCATCGTCTCCGCCTTCCAGATAACGCCGGTAGACCCGCTTCGCCTGCCGGTAACTCATCCTCAATTCCAGTGAGGCCGCCTTCAAGGTCTTTTGCCCCTGCTTCACCATTTCCATGATCTTGCCACGGAACCGTTCGCTCCTCTTCGGTAGTCTGTTTGCCATTTTTTCTCCTGGCTTATTCTATGAAAAGGGGACATTTCTATTGAACGCAGGGGACATTTCTACTGAACGGAAAATGGGGACATTTCTATTGAACGGCGACAGGATAAGCTTTCAGTACTTGACAAGTCTCCTATACCATGGTATGTAATATAAGTCTCCTAAGCTTTGTGATGAACACGAGGCTCTTTTTCAGTACCTTATCGTAATCAATCCCATGACGGGATAAACAGACTGGTTATAGGCTGTACGGAAATGAATTCCCTATCACACAATTCAGAGGAGTATCCTATGAATCGATCTTTTCTTGCGGGGGCGGCCCTGTTCTTACTTGCCGCCTATCTTCCTGCCCATGAATTCTTTGTCATGCCCCAGGAGCTCAAGGACTACCGTACAGGCGACACGGTTCAGCTTAATGCCCTGTCCACCCATTATTTCACCGTAGGGGAAGAGCTGGAACCGGCAGAGGTCAATGAGGTGTATGTCGTAAAAAACGGCAGCAAAGCAGGGGTTAATCTTCCCCTTAAGGCAAACCCCGACAGGCTTTGGTATGAAACTACCTATAGATTGACGGATAACACCCCGGTCATCGTGGTAGGCAACCGAAAAGGTAATTTCTACTGCCTTTTCACCAATGGCGATTACGCAGATGGTACCAGGGCCGCAGTGGCGGCGGCAAATCCTGGGAAAACCATTGCCACGGCACGGTACTTTGCAAAATATTCCAAGTATTACCTTAATCCGGATCCCAAAGATACGGCCTTTAATAAGCCCCTGGGACATACTATTGAAATAATTCCCCTAGAGAATCCGGCAAGCTATAAAAAAGGGTTCAAGCCGAGATTCAAGGTTTTATTCAACGGACAGCCCCTGGCACATGCGGAAATTGCCGCGACCTATGATTATTACAACTACAAAACCGCCAATGCCTATGCTCAAATCCAAAAAACCGATGCCCAAGGGGAAGTGCGCTTCACCATCACGAATCCCGGCATTTGGCTCGTCCGGATCAGCGATACCCGCAAGTCCCAGTATCCTGATACCGACGAAGATAACCATAACGCCATCTTGGTGTGTACCGTCAAGTGAAAAGGCCCCTGCCTCTTGCCCTGCTGCTTGCCGCGGCAGGGTTCTGCTTTCCCGGGGCCCTCGTTGCCCACGGCGTTGAGGTGTATGACCTAAGCGGCAGCACCGATAGACCGGTGGCCACGGTACACTTTACCTACAGTACCGGAGAACCTATGGCTTTTACCAAAGTCAAAGTCTATCCCCCGGCACATCCTGAACAGGAGATTCTGTTGAGCCTGACGGATCGCAACGGATTATTCAGTTTTACCCCGGATGAACCCGGGGAATGGCGCCTTGAGGCTGCGGACAACATGGGACACCAAGGGACTATCACCCTCCAGAGCAACGACCAAGCAGCTTCGGCCCCGGAGAAAAAGGCCGATGGAAAAGTTTCCCTTCCCTTGCGGATAGTCCTGGGCCTCAGCCTCATACTGAATATTTTTGCAGCCTATAGTTTTGTCCTTCAAGGGCTTACTAAAAAAGGGAATAAACCGGAGGTTTCTCATGCATATCAGTGAAGGGGTCCTCACGGTACCGGTTCTTGCCCTCGGTTGGGGAACCGCCGCCGCAGGAATCGGTTTTGGCTTAAAGAAAACTTCCCCGGAAAACCTTCATAAAACAGCCCTGGTTTCAGGGGTCTTGTTTTTAGTATCCCTGGTTCATGTACCGCTGGGCCCTTCAAGCATCCACCTTACCTGTTTGGGACTGGCGGGTATGCTGTTGGGGTGGAGCGCGGTGCCTGCCCTCTTTGTGGCTCTCGTGCTCCAGGGGGTTTTGTTTCAGTTCGGGGGGCTGTTATCCCTCGGGGTGAACACCGCCATCATGGGAACCGCGGCTCTTACCGGGTACGGTATATGGCGGTGCGGATCAGGGAAGGTGCCATACCTTTTCGCCTTTGCCGGAGGATTCTTTGCGATTTTAATCGGTTCCGTACTGGTTACCCTGACTTTGGCCTTGAGTAACCAGGATCTGATCCTCACCGCAGGGGTGATCTTCGCTGCAAACCTGCCCCTCGCGGGGGTGGAAGGGCTTATATCGGTATTCATCCTGAGCTTCCTTGCAAAGATGCTGCCTGATTATGTACCTAGACCGGCTGGAATTTGAAAAAGATCCGTTTCAGGGTTTTGATCCCCGGTGCCGGATAGGGGCGGCGGTTTGTCTCATCCTGCTGGTTCTTACCCTGACCAATCCCTTTATAGGAGGGGCCGTGATGCTGGGAGCGGCGGCGCCCCTCTTGCGGGAAAAAGGGGACATGAGGAAGCTGGGGATGAGGCTTATCCCGGTAAACCTCTTTACCCTCATCCTGTGGCTGACCCTTCCCTTGAATGGGCTGGTGGTCTCTGCCGGTGGGGGAGGAGGTATTTCTGAGAGCCTGTCCCAGGTATTGCGCTATACCTTCCGGATCAACGCCGCTGCCCTTCTGTATATGGTCTTCATCATTCCCCTGGGCATTGGCGGACTGGCCAATGGTTTGATGAAACTCAAGGTCCCTGCCACCCTGGTTTCCTTGCTGCTCTTAACCTATCGGTATATCTTTGTGCTGTACCGGGGGATCTTTGTTTCGGTGTTGTCTATGCGGCTCCGCAGGCCCCGGCAACATATCCTTGAGCAGTGGCGTTCCTATACCGCGGTCTTTGCGTCTACCCTGGTCAAGGCTCTCCTCAGGGCGCAGAAAATCGGAACTATCATGAAAGTCCGGGGCTTTACCGGCGTTTTGCCGGTAACCAGGGTCTTTATCTGGAAGCGGCAGGATACCCTATTCCTCGGGGCCTGTATCATCCTGAGCCTGAGTCTCTGGATTTTGGAGATGGTATGGAACTGTTAAGCCTAGACCAGGTATGCCATACCTATGATAAGCAAATCCCCTCCCTCAGGGATATTAGTTTTGCTGTAGAAAAGGGGGAGCGGGTGTGTATTGCCGGGGCCAATGGTTCGGGAAAATCCACCCTCCTGGAACTCATCGCCGGTTGTATGAAACCTTCCTCCGGGAATATACTGATTCATGGGACCCGTGGAGGGGATGCTGCCCAAGGCCGGAGCAGGGCGGGCATGGTCTTTCAGGAGCCGGATAATCAGCTTTTCATGCCCACCTTGTGGGAGGATGTGGCCTTTGGGGTGATGCACACCGGGGTATCTCCCCAAGAGGGACGGGAACAGGCGCTGAAGGCCCTCAGAGCAGTGGAAGCGGAACATCTGGCAGACCGGCCTCCCTATACACTCTCCGGTGGAGAGAAACAGCGGGCTGCCATCGCTTCAGTGCTTATCATGGAGCCTGCCTTGGTGCTGCTGGATGAACCTACCGCATCCCTGGATCCGAGAGCCCGGAAACATATCATCAGCCTCTTGAAAACCCTGGATTGTACCCTCCTCATAGCCAGTCATGACTTGGATATGATGCTGGATCTGGGGGGGCGGGTGATCTTCCTCCATGAAGGCCGGATCGCCGCTCATAGTAAAATTCCAGGATTACTGAAGGATCCAGCCTTTTTGCAGCGTATCGGCTTAGAATTACCCTTAAGCATGGCCCAGGCCCTATAAGCTAAGCTGGCTTATGCTAGGGGGCTTTTCCTTCCCAAAGGTTTCTGGAGCTCTTCATCTGGAGCGGTTTATCGAACTCGCCGGATCCGTTCTAATCTTTCCAAGGAAATATAAAACTCCGAAACGAGCGGCTGCCGGTTTTTTCCCGTTCCTCAATCAAAAGGACATCCCAGGGAATCTTGCGGCGGTTCGCATCGGAATGTACCTCAAGCCAATCGTACTTGAGCAGCCGCAAACGCAGGGCCTCGTCCAGGTAGAGGAGGATCCCCGCGGGACCGGGAAATAGAAAGGCCAGGAATACCGAGAGGACCAGCATAACGAGACAGAACATAAAAGAAAAAATACAGAACAGGGGATTATCAAAGAAAATGAGCACGCATTTTTTAAGGATCTTGGGTATTTTGGTACCCAGCCGGGCACGGCTGGCCAGAAAGAATTGCAACGCAAGGATCCCCAACAGGATGGTCCAAAAAATCATCGCCCCTAATAACAAGCCGATCACCGAACCGAGGCTTAGATAGAAGGGAATTGCCACTCGAAAGAGGAGCCCCATAAGGAAAACCACCCCTGCCATGACCATACCCGAAGGCCATGCGCTTTTCACCTGCATAAAAAAATCACCCGCCCCGAAGGAGCCGTAATCGGATACGGATTTAAGGGATAACCCAGCGGCGGCAAGATACACAAAACACCAGAGGATACCAATATAAAAGACGAGCATTCCCACTATGGGCAGGGATTGCAGCAACGGGGGGATAAAAATGGGAATTGCCGCAGAAGCCAGGAACCCTAGGTTAACCAGGGCAATACGGAACAAATTATCCCAGAGATCAAAAAAGGTCTTCTTAAGGAGAAATCCAATCATAATACGTAGTATACCGGATACCCCTTGATTCGTCTATGTATAGCCCTGAAACCCCAGGTAGAGCCTTTGCGGAGGAGATCCACAAAGGAGGATAGACCTTAAACGAAGCCATAAGGATGTAAAAAAAGGCCACAGTAAATGCCTTCCGGGGGTTCCGCAACTTCTTGGAAAAACAGCAGGTCTTCCGAAATACCCACCCTAACCTATGCCGGAGCCGGCAATGATTCTCCTCGATCCCCACCGGGTGCTCTTTCCCTAGCAGAGCCCTTCTTCTCTATACAGAGAGGAGGCCCCCTCCTTATCCCGCTACCGCCCTGGGCCGGAAGCTGGAGGCGGAATAGGAAGCTGCGGGTGATGGAGCCGAGGGAAAATTGTACCATGTATGAGAAAAAATAAGGGAAGGCCATCCCATTCACAGCCTCCCCTTACCCCGTCTAGAGAAGACTAGGGCCTGTTCACACTACGTGGAATCAATGAATAAACGGCGATAATACATAAGGCAAGATAGATAAATGGGGAAAACATCATATCCCGCTTGTCATACCGGGTCTCTATCCGCCTGAACCCTTTCAGCCACCGGAACATCCGCTCTACCTCGTTCCGTTGTTTATACCCCTCCGTATCATATTCCCCGGGATGCTTCTGGTTCTTTTTCAGCGGTACTACCGGACGGTACCCCCCTCAAACGCAAGCAGCCGGGTCTCCCACCCCTCATAGGCCCGGTCCAGTACCAGATCATCGGGCCCTCCTCAGGGAGGTCTTTAATCCTTCCGATAGGGTCAAGCAGGAGCCGGCCCGTGCGTGCATCAGAAGTCTCGCCCCCAGACAGGATACACCCTATCGCACACTGGTTATTGGCCACCATCATCAGGAGGGGACTATGGCGGAGAAAAAATATCGGGTAACCCTGACCGATGCGGAACGAGAACAACCCTCATCCATCATCAATCGGAGTAACCACAGCGCCCAAAAACGGAAGCGGGCACAAGCATTGTTACTTGCCGACCAGGGATATACCGATGAGATGATAGCCGAACGGGTGGGTATGCATAGACGGGGGATAGAAGGGATCAGAGAACGGTTTGTGGAGGAAGGATTTGAAGCGACCGTTGAGGGGAAGGAGCGGGGACACCGACAGCGTTCCATACAGAGGGAAGATGAAGCACGTCTCATAGCCCTGGTATGCGGACCGGTACCGGAAGGGTACGCTCACTGGAC
>JAITRH010000142.1 GCA_031288495.1 Treponema sp.
CAGGTATTTGACACTCTCGTTCCTGTCAATGAAAACACCTTTGTTTCCATAAATGACAATGAAAAGAAGAATACCCTTGTTGCTTAATTACTGCGATTACAATCGCCCGCTAGTATAAAAAGAGTTATCTATGAAATACACCGGAACCCAGGTAATGGAAAGCGCCTCCGTATCGGAAGCAATTATCCGGCCCGCCCTGCCGATGATGGCGGTAATTGCTCGCCCAATCAATTTACAGCATGACCGATATGTTTTTTATCGGACAAACCGGAGACCCCAATAGGATCGCGGGGGGTGATTATCGTATACCCCATTTGTATACTTTCACAAACCCTCGTCAATGGGTTTGCCACAGGCGGCTCAAGTTACATTTCCCGCCTGCTTGGGGCAAAAAACACCGAAGAAGCGCGGCACACAAGCGTGGTTAGTTTTTACAGGACAGACTGCATCATGCGCCTTTGGCTTGTGGTATTTTTGTTCAAAGAAACCAATGCTTTCAATACATCTCAAAAACAATAGGCCGAATAAAGCAATCTGCGGGAGGTCTTTTCCATAGAAATCCCCATGGGATTATCAAGTCTGGTGGTGAGTATCATAAGCATACTCGATAATTGTATAGCGGCTGGATACAACGATTATGGGATGGCCGGTTCCGGCGTTCAAATGCGTATAGCCAGCCAGCTTTATATTTGTATTTGCTTTGACTATGGGCTATCAGCCTTTGCCGGATTCAATTTCGTCGCAAAAAATTTCGACCGCCTCAAAAAAGATTTTCTTTTCACGATTGTTTTTCAACAATATTATGCATCGCAGGCTGCTTGGCGCTTTTGTCTTTCAGCGGTTCCATTATACGCTTTTTTATCAACGATGCAAAAACGATGGAAGCCGGTACGGCCATGCTTCGCGTATATATAGTCGGACTTTCGTTTTGGGAATACGGGCAACCATGATGACAACCTTTCAGGCATTAGGGAAACCGGCTCAGGGGATGTTCATGATGATGGGAAAGCAGTTGTTGTTCTCTGTGCCGTTGTGGTACATTTTGAAGGGTTTGTATGGTTTTAACGGATTTATATTCACGCTTCCAGCAGCGGCTATACTCACCGCAATATTGGCCTTTGTCTTGAGTACCCCCGCGGTTAAAAATAATGCGGACGGTGGATGTAAGGAAAACGCCCTGGAACTGCGGAAGACGGATATACATGGATTACCATGCGGCTACTCCGCTTAGGTTCGGGGTAAGGGCGGCGCCGGCCGGCGAGCTTGTCATGTATGGCAATGCTTTTAGTATGTACGCAGACCGGCGCCTAGGCAGGGCGCGGGTGGAAGGGACCAGACCTTACCCGGAAGGATGCCGCTCCTCCCCGCTTGTTCTGAAGCCGCTCCGGGCCGGTCCAAGGATAAACCCATAGAAATTTGTATTTCCTTACAGGATAAGGGATTAGCTGGGGCAGTAAAATAAGCCGGGCCTGCCAAAGCCTTATATAGTATAAAGAATGAGCCCATTCTATGGTTTATCCTGCCTAGGCTCAAGAGCAGCTTGCTTTTCTTTGGGGGTATCTTGCTGTTATTATCAATTAAGATACTCTCGACATTATACCGATAATGGTTTATTGTTTATAAAAAGATAGGGGGGAACTCACAAGAAGGGTGCAATGAAGCTAGAGGAGCAAGACCTATGCCGCGATCGTTCTTTTGCGTATACACCGCAGTTGTTGGCCTGTGAAGGGCAGGGGGCATTCTGGGAGTATCATCAGGATACCAATCACATTTGTGTCTATGGGCATTCCTTTATTAAGGATATCTACGGCCTTGACGCTTCCGCGGTGGCATATGATCTGGCCGTGTATAGTGAAACCTTCTGTCCTGAGGATCGTACCCCGACTATGGCGGATGAACTCAAAAGGGCGCTGGTAAACCGGTGCGGATACGACCATATCCACCCGATTCTCAACCGGCGCCTTGGAACCTATCGGATGATTCATGCCCTGGGTATCATCCGTGATACCGGACAGAAGCGTATCCTCTGCGGCTGCCTGCAAGATATACGAGAGAGTACGGGATTTGAACGGTGGGACAGCATCAGCGCAGAGGTTAAGAAGCAGATCCGCAGTATCTTGAATATAACCCCTACGGCATGTATGTTCTGGAATGATCGGTATCAGATTATTAATTGTAATAACCAGGCCATTGCATTATTTCAATGCAGCTCCAAAGAAGCCTTATATCAGCGGTTCCCCGGGTTTTCTCCCGAATATCAGCCTGACGGCAGCAAGAGCAAGGAAAAACAGATTGCCTATCTGCGTAAAGCCATGGAATCGGGGATGGAAGTCTATGACTGGTGGTTCAGGCTCCATACCGGGGAAGATCTGCCCGTGGAAATTACCCTGGTGCGGGTATTTTGGGACGGGAGCTACTGTATCGCGAGCCATATCCGGGACCTTCGCCAATTCAAGCAGTATCTGACGGCCATTGAGCAAACCCAGGAAAAGCTGATTGCCGCCCGCAACCGGGCAGAGAAAAGCGACCGGGCCAAAAGCGAATTCCTGGCGAATATGAGCCATGAACTCAGGACCCCCCTGAATGGGATTCTGGGTATGACGAAGCTGCTGTTCCAGAGCGGGCTTACCGAAAAGCAGCGCTTTTATGGTACCGCGATTAACCGGTCTGCAACGCAATTATTGCGTATCATCAACGATATCCTTGACTTTTCGCGGCTTAATGAGGGGAAGCTCTCCTTTGAGCAGGTACCCTTCTCGTTACAGCAGGTTCTGGGGGAAGCGGTTGATTCGGTACTGCCGGACCTCCGAAACCTTACCATGACCTTTGCCCAAGAACCGGGGATCCCCGATTCCCTTATTGGAGACCCCCTGCGGCTCACTCAGGTGCTGGTGAATCTCCTGGATAATGGGATCAAATTTACCAAACAGGGAGGTATCTCCTTAGGGGTCTATCAGGAGAAGCCCCCGGAGAGCGGCCGGGTGAGGCTTGGTTTTTCCATAAGCGATACCGGTATCGGTATGAGCGAAGAGCACATAGCCGGGCTGTTTATTCCCTTCTCCCAGGTCGATTCCTCCCTTACCCGTAAGTACGGCGGGACCGGCCTGGGGCTTACGATCTGTAAAAACCTCGTTACCCTCATGGGCGGTTCGATTGCCTGTGAAAGTGAGGTGGGCAAAGGTACCACCCTTACCTTTACCGGATGTTTCGGTAAGGCCGCGCCTCAGGAATTGCCGGTTTATCACCGGGTCGTGGGAAAGCGTGTTTTTGCCTTGGTGGATGATACCCAGGAATATACCGCCCTGCGGGTGCAATGTCAGATCCTGGGCTGCGATCTTCTGGGGTATAGTACCGAAAAGGATAAGTGGGAACAGACCCTTCCCCTCGGGCTTGAGGTACTCCTGATTTCCTGGGCAGCGATAGGTTCCTCTATTCAGGATGTCCTCCAGCGGTGGAAAGCCGTGCTCCAGAACTACGGTACGGCCAAGCCGCGTCTTTTGATCCTCCTTAAGGAGCAGGAGGATAGGGCCTGTATCACCGCCTTGGAGGCATCCTGTCAGGTTTTATATAAACCGGTCCGTATCGCCGCCCTCTACAGTCACATGGATGCCCTCTTGAAGGCGGCTCCTTTGCAGGAAGCGGATCCGGTACCGGCGATTCCCGAGCAGATCCGAGGCGCCTATGTACTCTTAGTGGAAGACAACGAGATTAACCAGATCATGGCCAGCGAACTGCTTACCATGGAAGGGTTTAAGGTGGATATTGCTTCCAATGGCCAGGAAGCGGTGGAAATGGTCGCCCAGCATGACTACGATATTGTGCTCATGGATATTCAGATGCCTGAAATGGACGGGCTGACCGCGACCCGCATCATCCGGCAAAGCGCGAATACCATTCCGATCCTTGCCTTAACCGCCCATACCTTAGCCTTGGACCGGGAAAAGAGCCTTGAGGCGGGGATGAACGATCATATTACCAAGCCCATTGATCATACCCTGTTGTTTACCGCGATGGCCCGCTGGATGCGTCCGCATCCCCAGAAATGGCATGGATAGGGGCTCGTTGAACGGTCCTTAAAAACCGGGAGTTCCCGGGAAGGGTCCACCGCTTAGGCGGATTGTGGTATGAAAAATCCACCTAAGGGGTGGACTTTTTTTTTCTATAGAAATTCAGAAGATACGGATGGTCTCATCCCGCCTTAAAAAAAGACATGGGTCCCATACTGATCAACCAGGATCAGCGTCCCCAGGACCGCGGTATACAAGGCAAAGCCCCAGAGGGATCGCTTCCGAACAATGGCAAGCATACCCTGTATCGAAAAAAATCCCACCAACCCCGCGGTCAGGGTTCCGGCTATGAGGCTTGCGGTACCAATACCCCCCGTATCTCCCGAGGTGTTTCCCAGCACATCGGGGAGCTGCAGAACCAGGGCCCCCAGGATTGCGGGAATGGAAAGGAGAAAGGAGAAGCGGGCGGCAAAATTCCGGTCCACCCTCCGGAAAAGGGCAGCGGAGAGGGTGGACCCTGAGCGGGATACCCCCGGAATGATCGCCACTCCCTGCAGGAGCCCAATGGTGAGGGCATCCCTCCACAGCATGGTCCTTTCGGTTTTGGTCATACCCGGTCTTTTGGACAGCCGCTCCCCGATTATGAGGAGTACCCCGGTACCCAGAAAGGCAAAGCCCAGAAAGGCCGCGGACGCAAAAGCTTCCTCAATGAAGTCCTTAAAAACCAGGGCTATGAGGACCGTGGGCAGAGTAGCCACTATGAGGAGGCCGGTGAGTTTCTGTATGGGACGGCGCAGGATATTCCAGATATCCGGCCATAACACAATGCAAACCGCCCCCAAGGTACCTACATGGACCAGGGTATCGAATAAAAGGGCCGGTTCTGCTATATGGAAGATTTTCTGGAGAAGCACCAGATGGCCTGAACTGCTTACCGGTAAAAATTCGGTAATACCCTGGACCGCGCCCAGGATTACCGCCTCAACTATACGCATACTTCACAGTACAAGTATCGCGGAAACAAAACAAGTACAAGGGAAGGGATTGCAGGGTAAACCATAACCGGTGCTCCTGTTCTCGGGTAGGAGGCATTACCGCTATGCCTCCTGATGCTCAGGGCATGATAAAAAAGTCCCCGGATGACCATGAGCATAGCCGGCGCTGCGCCGGGTCATCGGTGGACCCGGTAAAACAGTTCCGCCGATTCTCTCATCCCCAGAAATCGCGGGGGATTGATCAACCCTAGTGCCCGGGGTATGCTTACCATTCATGGGATCATAGATTGTGGCAAAAGTGGTATATAAAATTCCCGCCTTGCTTATAAGCGGGACGATTTGGTTCCTCTCATCTCAAAGCATACTTCCCAGTCCCAAGGGTATTCTGAGGTTTGATAAGGTTCAGCACCTGCTTGCCTATGGGGTCTTGGCAGGGACCCTAGGATTGTGGTTTTCCCTGAAGCAGTGGAAAAAGCGCCCTTTCAGATGCATGGTATGGGTTATGAGTATAGCCGCTGCCTATGGGATCAGTGATGAGATACATCAGGCTTTTGTACCGGGCCGGGACTGTAATGTATGGGACTGGCTGGCAGATACCCTAGGCGCCATCATAGGGGCGGGACTCGTTATGGTGAGGGCCCGGAAGGGGGCACCGAAATGCTTCAAGGCCTGAGCGCCGGTACGCTCCCTTTCTTGCAGGGGGCGCTATTTTTTGTTTTCCGGTCCGATGGACAATCCTAAAAAGCAGGGAAAGTAGTATGCCTCTTCCCTAAAGCGCCATGGACCGTTATTTCCCAGGAGACGGAATATGAACATAGGGACCGTTAAAGAAATTAAAACCCATGAATACCGGGTCGGTTTAACCCCAAAAGCCGCGGAAGCCTACAGAAACCATGGGCATAGGGTATTGGTTCAAAAAGGCGCCGGAGCAGGTGCAGGGTATCCTGACGAGTGCTATGAGGCGGCAGGCTGTACCCTGGTAGAGCGGGCCGAGGATGTATTCGGTGAAAGCGACATGATTGTCAAGGTGAAAGAGCCGCTGCACCCAGAATACGCGCTCATCCGGGCGGGGCAAATTCTATTTACCTACCTCCATTTAGCGCCGGATCGTCCCCAGACCGAAGCGCTTTTACGTCAGAAATGTATCGGTGTGGCCTTTGAGACCATCCAGGATAGGAAGGGCGCCCTGCCCTGCCTCAAGCCTATGAGCCAGGTTGCGGGACGCCTGGCGATCCAGGAAGGGGCAAAATACCTGGAACGGCCTTTTGGGGGTAAAGGGGTCCTCTTGCCGGGAGTACCGGGGGTTCCCGCGGCAGAAGTGGTGGTATTGGGGGCGGGGATCGTGGGAGCCAATGCCGTAAAAATCGCCGCGGGTTTCGGCGCCCATGTAACGGTGGTGGATATTGATCTCGACCGCCTTGAGTACCTGGAAGATATCTACGGCAATAGGATCAGCACCTTGTACTCCACCCCTGAAACCATTGATGAACTGCTGCCCAGGGCAGACCTGGTTATCGGCGCCGTGCTTATTCCCGGTTCAGCCACCCCTAAACTCATCCGTGAAAAGCACCTAAAAACCATGCAGCCAGGGGCGGTCATCGTGGATGTGGCCATCGATCAAGGGGGGTGCAGCGAGGCAAGCCGGGTAACCTACCATGATGATCCGGTCTTTATCAAAGAGGGAGTGGTCAATTACTGTGTGGGGAATATGCCCGGAGCAGTGGCCAATACCTCAACCAATGCCCTGGTGAACGCCCATCTCCGCTATGGCCTTTCGATTGCGGACCTCGGGCTTGAAGGGGCGCTTACAAAAGACGCCGGCCTGCTTGAGGGCTTAAATGTGTATAAGGGTACCCTCACTTATAAAGGCGTTGCAGAAGCCCATGGCTTACCCTATACGCCCGCGGCGGCGGTGTTGCGCTAATGAGCTGAGAAGGGTTGCAGCGGGGCGGCTCTTTCTCCAGGGTTCACGGCGTTTTTCCAGAGCGGTTTAGCCCCGATGGTATGTTTCATCGGAAAGAAGGAAGTACGTTTCCGCCCTGACCGGGGTTTGCAACAGCTATGGCTAGGGCGGCTTCGGCTTAAAACGCGGAACTACAAATCTCCTTGCTGCAGGAAGGATGGAGGCATGATGGATCCCCGGCATGATTAAGCCATCCCGCGGCATAGAGGAACCCCCTGAGGCTAGTAGGCCCCGACCCCCTGGGGCTAGTAGGGTGTGCCCCTCCCACGCTAGTTGGGTGTGTCCCCTACACGCTGGTAGGCCCCGGCCCCCTGGGGCGGGTAGGGTGTGCCCCTCACACGCTAGTTGGGTGGGACCCCTACACGCTGGTAGGCCCCGGCCCCCTGGGGCTAGTAGGGTGTCCCCTCACACGCTAGTAGGCCCCGACCCCTTGGGGCTAGTAGGGTGTGCCCCCACACGCTAGTAGGCCCCGGCCCCCTGGGGCTAGTTCACCCAGCACCCTGGAGCTGCTTGGCCTACCGCCATGATTACCGCTATCAACACGGTAAGGGGCGAGAAAACAAAAGGGGTCCCCTCGGACCGGGGGTCCGGGATTACCGGGCTTTTTCGTAAAACATCCGCTTCATCGGTGTCGGTCTTTAGCCCGCCATCTGGGTAAGCAGCGGACACCATTCCTTACCCTGCGGACAGGGTAAGAGATACCCCTCAAGCCTTTTTACGAAAGCCATACTTTTTGCTCCTTCTCATCTAAGCATGGAAATCCCGCATCATGCCTATCGGTGGAAGGTGAGTACGTATCAAGAATGGTATGGTTGGAGGACAAACGATGCGGAGCAGGGGCCGGGAATCACCTGCCCCAACTGAAAACTAACCTAATCCTCATCATATTTTAACCGTGCTTCTATACGTTTGAGCTCATCTTAGTATTCAAGGAGCACATCATGCATAGTAAACGGATAGGAGCGGCCCTTTGTTTTGTCGCGGCTTGTCTTGGGCCGGTTTTTGCGGGGGGATCAAAAGACCGGGGCGCGGCAAACCCTGAAACCCAGGCCGCGCCGTACACCATTGAAGTCGCGGGATCCACCTCGGTTACGCCGTTGATGGAACTTTTGGCCGCGGATTACGCCCATGTACGGAGTAATGTGAAGATCAACATCAACGGCACGGGCTCTTCCGACGGCATCAATGCCGCGGCTACAGGAACCACTGCCGTGGGAATGTCCAGCCGGGAACTGAGCCCGGTAGAAAAAGGAGCGGGCCTCAGGGAACTGGTCATCGCCATAGACGGCATCGCGGTGATCCTTCACGGGACGAATCCTTTGACAGGACTTTCCATAGCCCAGTGCCGGGATATTTACGCCGGCAGGATACAGGACTGGAGCGAAGTTACCCAGGGGAAGCAGGGCAAGATTGCGGTGGTTTCCCGGGAGCCCGGGTCTGGAACCAGGGGGGCCTTTGAGGAGCTTATTGGGCTGAAAGACGAGCTCGTCCCGGGGGCCATTGAGTTTGATGGGACCGGCGCGGTAAAGGCCGAAGTGTCCCGGAATGTCGATGCTATCGGGTACATCTCCCTGGGTTCGGTGGATACCTCGGTGAAGCCCCTGGCCATTGAAGGGGTCCCGGCAAGCAGCGCCAATGTGGTCAATGGTACCTACAAGATTGCCCGGCCTTTTATCCTGCTCACCAAAGCCGGGTCGGTACACCAGGAAACCCAGCAGTTTCTGGAGTGGATCCTGTCGCCCTCAGGGCAGGCAATCGTCAAGAAAAGCTGGATTTCCGTAAGGTAGGAGTAAATCATGCTGCATCGCCGGAACACCGACATCGTGTTTAAGTACCTGGTAAGCATCGTTTCCGGCTTTTCCATCCTGGCCCTCGGGGGGATCCTCCTCTTTGTGTTTGTCCAGGGTGCGGGGCCCTTCATCTTTTCCACGGATCCCGATATCCGCTTGGTTCTCGAAAATATCCGGGAAATCCAGGTCAACGGAACATGGTACGAGGATACGACCCTGATACGGGTTCCCCCTTCGACCCCGGGTCTGGAACTGCGTTTTCCAGGCCCTGAAGGGGACCGGTTCCTCGAAGCCGCGGTATGTGCCGGGGAAAAAGACCCGGAAAAGATGCTCCGGTTTACCGCCTACTCCGGGGGTGAACTCTCCGCCCCTGAAGCGGCGGTGTATACCCTAAGCTATCCGGGACTGCCGGGATTAGGCCCGAAGATTCACTTCATCCTGCCTGAAAAGCCCTACAGCCTCCCCCGGTTCTTGGCAGGCATCCAATGGCATCCCACCTACGAGAAGGTCTACGGTATTTTTCCCATGATCCTCGGTACGGTGCTTGCAAGCCTGGGAGCGGTCCTCTTGGGGGTGCCTCCGGCCCTGCTGTGCGGGCTCTTTCTCGGGGAATTCATGCCTGATAAGCCTGCGGCCCTGGCCCGGGCAGGGATAGAAGTCCTCGCCGGGATTCCCTCGGTGGTCTATGGGTTTTTCGGCTTAATGGTGATCGTTCCGGTGGTGAAGCAGGTCTTTGGGGTGCCTTCGGGGAATGGACTGCTTTCCGCCATCATCATGCTCTCGGTGATGATCCTCCCTACCATTATCACCATTACCGAGACCTCCCTTCGCGCGGTTCCCCGGTCCTCCTGGGAAGCCTCCCTGGCCTTAGGGGCAAGCAGGATGCAAACCCTCTGGTTTGTGGCTCTGCCCCAGGCCCGCTCCGGGGTTATTGCCGGAGTTATGCTGGGGATTTCCCGGGCCGTAGGGGAAACCATGGCGGTGATCCTGGTAGCGGGGAATTCCGCCCAGCTTATCCATAGCCCCTTGGACAGCGTGCGTACCCTGACCGCCACCATTGCCCTTGAAATGGGCTATGCTCAGGGGAGGCACCGGGAACTGCTCTTTTCCATCGGGGTGGTCCTCTTCATGCTTATTCTGCTGCTTAATAGCGGGGTTCTGTACCTCAGGCGGCATAAGGAGTTATAGGTTGCTGTATAAGAAAAAAAGCCGCCCCCTCAAAGATGGGGCGCTCTATGGGCTTATGGCCGCGTCCTTAGTGGTGGTCCTCGGGGTTTTGGCCTTTATCCTGGGGTATATCCTGGTCTGCGCTTCCGGGCAGGTGAATCTTTCCCTCATATCCCGGGCAAATCCCCGGGGTATCTTTCCCATGCTGGTAACGACCCTGTATGTGGTGCTCGTATCCCTGGTTATCGCCTTACCCATCGCCCTCATGACCGCCCTCTTTCTGAACGAGTATACGGGCAATTCCGGCCTTGTCCGGGCCTTACGGCTGGCCATAGAAACCCTTTCGGGGATTCCTTCGATTATCTATGGGCTTTTTGGGCTTTTGCTGTTCTGCCGGTTCTTGCAATTCGGCCAGTCCATTCTTGCGGGAGCCTGTACCTTGAGCATCATGATCCTGCCGGTGATCATCCGAACCACCGAAGAATCCCTAAAGACCATCCCCCCGTCCTTTAGGGAAGCCTCCCTTGCCCTGGGGGCCACCCGGTTTCAGACCATCCGGCACGTGGTCCTTCCCGCGGCCTTGCCGGGAATCGGGACCTCCACCATCTTGGCCATCGGCCGGGTGGTCGGGGAGTCGGCGCCGGTCCTGCTCACCGTCGGGATCACCCGGAACATTCCCGCCTCGGTGTTTGACTCGGGCCGGACCCTCACCATTCACCTCTATTACCTCACCAAAGAGGCGATAAACCCCGAGGATTTCGGCATTGCCTTTGCCACGGCAACGGTGCTCATCATCCTGGTGATCTGCATCAACACCGCCACCAAACTGGTTTCCCGTTCCCTTAATCGGTACAGGAGCAGGGATGTATGAACGAGCACCGCGTACCGGAAAAGAAAGCTTCATTAAAACTGGATGTACGGGAACTGGATGTGTTCTACGGGGCCTTTCAGGCCTTGAAAAAAATTACCTTTACCCTCAATCCCCGGGAAATCGCCGCCTTTATCGGCCCCTCGGGGTGCGGGAAGTCGACCTTCCTGCGGGTGTTTAACCGGATGAACGACCTTATCCCCTCCTGCCGGGTTACGGGAACCGCCCTCATAGACGGCCAAGACATCTACGGCGGCATGGACGTAACGGAACTGCGCAGCCGGGTGGGAATGGTCTTTCAGAAACCCAATCCCTTCAACATGAGCATCTTCGATAACATCGCCTACGGCCCCCGCATGCAGGGCCGGCGGGACAAGGGCTTCCTGGCCGAACTGGTGGAGGTTTCCCTGGCAAAAGCCGCGCTCTGGAATGAGGTAAAGGACCGGCTTAAACGCTCGGCTATGGGTTTATCCGGGGGACAGCAGCAGCGGCTGTGTATTGCCCGGAGCATTGCCATGCAGCCGGAGATCATCCTGATGGACGAACCTACGAGCGCCCTCGACCCCCTGGCGACTGGCAAGATCGAAGAGCTTATGGGGGAACTGAAAAAGGAGTACACCATCATCATCGTAACCCACGCCATGCACCAAGCCGCCCGGGTGAGCGATAAGACCGCGTTCTTCCTCCTGGGGGATCTGGTGGAATACAACGACACCAAAACCGTATTCACCAATCCCCGGGACCGGCGAACCGAAGCCTATATCTCAGGCCGGTTCGGGTAAGCCCCGAAGGCGGTTTACCCCGGAGCGATAGGGGAACCACAGGACCTGCGGCGTTCTTCCAAGGAACGCCGCAATCAAGAGAAACTAAGGAAATAATAAGGGAATAAAGGGAAGGGTATGGTTTTTTTGGAAGAAATGAACCGGCTGCGCCACGATATATTGGCTATGGCCGCTCAGGTAGAGGAAGATTTAGGCAAGGCCATGAGCGCCCTGAGAAACAACGACGATGAACTGGCCAGGGAAGTAAAAGCTGCGGACGCGGTGGTAAACGCCATGCAGCTCAGGATTGAAGACCAGGCCTCGATCCTTATCGCCACCCAGCAGCCCGTGGCCCGGGACATGCGGGAACTGGTAAGCGTGATTAAACTCGCCGGCCACCTCGAACGGATCGGGGATTACACGGTCCACACCGCCAAGGCGGCCCTGAAACTGTCCGGGGAACCGGCCTTCCGGTCTTTGGAACGGCTTGAACGCATGGCCGCCATCGGGACCCGGATGCTGCGGGCATCCATTGCCGCGTACTTGAACCAGGACGCCCAGGCCGCCCGGAGCGCGGCTTTGCTGGACGACCAAATAGACGGGGAACACAAGGCCTTAACCGAGGAAACCTTGCGGCTTATGCAGGAACATCCGGAGCTGATAAAGAAAGCGGTCCGCCTGCTGCGGACTTCCGGCTTTCTTGAACGCCTGGGGGACCACATTACGAATATATGCGAAGGGATCATTTATATAGTAGAAAGTACCCACGAAGAACTCAACTAATGCGGCAGGCA
>JAITRH010000234.1 GCA_031288495.1 Treponema sp.
CATATCGGCAGTGATGAGCTCCCCTTCCTGGATATCCCGGAGGGCATGCAAAGACCGGTTGGTCCGCTCATAATACGCTTCCTCCGAAGGGGCAAGCCGTTTTACACCGTCTCCCAAAACGGCCTTGACTAAGGAGGCCCCCCGCTCCTGAGAAACCGCTTCTATGAGCGCAACCGGGTCCATTGCCGAGGCATGCCGTATGGCCCGGACCATCCGCTCAAAATCAGCAGGAGGCAAGGCAATGGGGTCGTCCAAGCCCGAATCACTGCGGGACAGGCAGAAGTGTTTTTCCACGGCCCCGGCGCCCAGGGCGACCCCCAAAGCCGGGATCAGCTCCGGATCCAGGCTATGGTCGCTCAGGCCTACAGGGAGGCCGAACACCGAAGCGAGGCTTTGCAGGATGCGGAGGTTGTACTCCCTTACCGGTGCAGGATAGGCGGTAACACAGTGGAGGAGGCAAACCGGTACGTTTTGTGCGGACAGGATGCCTAGGGCCTCTTCAATGTCCCCGAGTTTGGAAACCCCGGTGGAAAGAAAAACCGGCTTCTGATACGAGGCGATTTCCCTCAGCAGCGCCGTATGATTCACCTCGGGAGAGGCGATCTTCAAGACCTGAGGGTGTAGGCCCTGTACTTCCCGGGCGCTCTTCACGCCGAAGGGGGTACAGAGAAATAAAAGTCCTCTGGATTCCACATACCCCTTCAGGTCTTCGAAAAAACCAGTATCCACCTCCAAGCGCTTAAACCGCTCGTAGAGCTTGACCGCCCCTCCGGGCAAGCGCACTTCCCCGGTATTGGGGTGGAGGATTTCATCGGCATACACCATTTGCAATTTGATACAGTCCGCACCGGATTCCGCGGCGGCATGGATGAGTTCCCGGGCTTTTACCGGATCCGCGGCGTGGGAAGTCCCCAATTCTGCGATGGTGAGTACCTGGCGGGCGGTATAGGTCTTATCTCCTATGGTAAACCCCTGATCTATGCTGTTCATTATGCAGTATCTTTACTAACTTATGGATGTAAGAACCTTTGGAACAAGGTTCTTACGAGAAAGTATAGGAGGATGCGTAATATCTCGCAAGAGCCCCTGGAATAAACATAAAAGTACCTTATAATCTTATATGGTATGCCGATAAGAAAGGGTATATCTGGGTGTTCATTACACCGTAGAGGTTTATTTTCGGTATAATATAGGTATGGAGGGGAACATTGTGGCTAATAGCAATACGAATGCATTATCGGTCTATCGGGAAACCAGGATCAAGACTGCCGGTCAGGGACAGCTCATCATTATGCTTTATAATGAAGCGGTGAAATATCTGGACCAGGGTGTGGAGTTCTTAGAACGGTATATCCAAGAAAAAAAGAACCCCGGTAGAATCGAACAAATCGGTAAATCCATCTTAAAAAGTCAAGAGATTATCTCTGAATTAATGGTATCCCTGGATTTTGAACGGGGCGGCGAAATCGCGCGGAACCTCTTCTCCTTGTACAGTTGGTTTAATCAAGAGCTTTTAGAGGCGAATATTACCCTGGACATGCAGCGTATCATCAATATTCGGGATATGGTCATTGAATTGCGGGGAGCCTGGGGTGAAGCGATCACGAAAACGACCCTCGAAAGCAATATAGCCGCCCGGACCGGCCTTAATATTTCTGGTTAGGCCTGGTATGATCAGGGTATTTCAGGAGCCCAAGGCCCTGAACCTCGGGCAAAACGGGAGGGCGGATAGAGAGGGGATTTCCACTGCGAACCAGGGCCGCGCCCTGTTGGGGCGCCTTAGGGAACTACTCTTAGCCCAACAGAGCGGGCTTGATTCCTATCTTGCGGTGCTGGATAAGCAGTATGAGGCGATTGGCCGGGGGGGGAATGAGGATATTCTCTTCTATGCGGAATTGGGAGAAAAAATTGGAAGAGCGTTCTTTTCTATTCAAAAGGTGGTTCTTCCCTTGGAAAAGCGTTACCGTGCTATCTCTCCTGCACATACTCAAGGGACCGATGTGGCCGCCCTCAAAGCTATCCTGGAAACGCGCAAAGAAGAGATACGCCTTCGGTTAAAACGAAACCAGGATTTACTGGCACAGGGGATGGCCCTGCTTCGTTCCCAGATACAAACCCTCAAGGCGAGTCCCCTGAGAAGGACCTCGGTATACGCCAGCCCGGGAATCCCTTCCTGTCTTGATATACGGTTGTAAACAGCCCGCCTTCCATAGAAAAAGGTACCAGTGAAAAGCCATGCCTTCAAACAGTACTGATAAACCGCCCCTGTATCTCATAGACGCATACGGGCTTATTTACCGTTTTTATTTTGCCTTTATAAACCGGCCCTTACGGAACCGGGAAGGCCGGAATATTTCAGCCCTTGTGGGCTTTGCCCGGACCGTGGTGAGCCTTTTGTATGAAGGGGCTCCCGGGGCGGATAAAACCGGTACCCTTAAGAAGCCTCTCTGTCTTGCCGTGGCATTTGACTCCCGGACTCCTACGTTCCGGCACAAGAAGTACCCGGAATACAAGGCCCACCGGCAGAAAACCCCGGAGGATCTCCATGATCAGGTTCCCCTTATAGAAGAATTCCTTGGCGCTTTGGGGATTCCCTTCTTTCGGGCAGAGGGTTACGAGGCGGATGACATCATCGCAACCTTGGCGCGAAAATGTACCGCAGAAAATCGGTACTGTTACATTCTTTCGGGAGATAAAGACCTGCTTCAACTGGTGGGGAAGGGTATCTATGCGGTGCAGCCTTTAAAAGCCGGTACCTCCGGGGGGAACAGCCCCTACGAACTGGTGGGGCCTGCGGAGGTAAAGGCCAAATGGGGCGTGAATCCTGAGCAGGTGGTGGATCTGCTCTCTCTTACCGGAGATAGTTCTGACCATGTGCCCGGGGTTGCAGGAATCGGTGAAAAGACCGCGGTAAAACTCATTGCCCGCTACGGTTCCCTGGATGGGATTTATCAAAACCTTGCGGGTATTGAGGGAGCCACAGGGAAGAAACTCGCCCAGGGTAAAGCCATGGCCTATCTTTCCAAATCCCTCATCATCTTGGAAGATGCGGTTCCCCTATCCCTCAATCAGAATGAGGGCGGGGCTTTTACGCTGGATACCCTTTCGGTAGCCCATCTGGACCGTTCTGCCGGGGCCCGAATGCTCTTGCGGGAAGGGGTACGGCAGAGCGCCAAGGTCTTAGACCCTGGAGTGGATACCCCGGTCCCGGGGGACGCAGCTTATGAAGAACCTAAACCGGCGCAGGAGCCTGTCCTGGCAAAACCGGACCTGCAAGCATTCCCTGGGGAAGATTCCCGGGAGGAAAAATCCGGGGAACCCCTATCGGTGGATCCGGCCCTTGTGGGCGAAGGAACCTACAAAGTCCTCTTGCAGCTGGACGAATTGGAAGTTCTTTTGGAGAAGGCTCGGCATCAGGGCTTTGTCGCCCTGGATTTTGAGACCGATTCCCTGGATGCGTGGCATGCTCATCCGGTGGGTATTTCCCTGGCCTTGGAACCCAGGGAAGCGGTCTATATTCCCCTGGCTCCCCATGAGGGGACCGCTCCCTTTCTTCCCCCTGAACCGGTACGGGAGCGGCTTGCCCCGGTGTTCGCCAATCCCGCCATGACCATCATCGCCCATAACGCCAAATACGACTACGAAGTTTCCCGGAACTGGGGCATACCCCGGTGGCGGTGCAGGATCTGGGACACCATGGTCGCGGCCTGGATTATGTATCCTGAGCGGAAGAACTACTCCCTGGATTCCCTGGGGGTTTTCCATTTTGGGTACCATCCCCTATCCTATAAAGAGATCGTCCCCAAGGACAGCACCTTTGATAGGGTACCCTTGGAAACGGCGGTCCGGTATGCCGCAGAGGATGCGGATCTGTGTATGCGGCTACGGTTATTGCTGGAACCGATGCTGCAGGGCCACGCCCCATCCCTCAGGCTTTTCGGGGACCTCGAAATGCCGCTGCTCCCGATTCTGGCGGAAATGGAAGGGGCAGGTATAGGGATTCAAAAAGAGGTTCTCCGAGCCTATGGCCGTGAGTTAGCCGTCGAATTACAGCGGATCCAGGATGAAACCTATACACTGGTGGGTCATGCATTCAATTTAGCCTCCCCTAAACAGCTTCAGGAAGTACTCTTTACGGAAAGAAAGCTCAAGCCCGGTAAGAAGACCAAGACCGGGTATTCCACCGATGTGGAGGTATTGGAAGAGCTCGCCCGGGAGGATCCGGTACCGGCTTGCATCCTCCGTCACCGGACCCTGGCAAAGCTCAAGTCTACCTATGTGGATACCCTGGCGGATATGGCCGATACCGAGAGCCGCCTGCACACCAGCTTTATCCAGACCGGGACGGTGACCGGTCGCCTTTCCAGCCGGGACCCGAATTTACAAAACATACCCATCCGGGATGAAGCGGGCCGCCGGATCCGGGAGGCCTTTATCGCGGGACCGGGAAACCTGCTCATATCCGCAGATTACAATCAAATAGAACTGGTGGTCCTCGCCCACCTGTCAGAAGATGCAAACCTCATCGCTGCCTTTAATGAGGGCAGGGATGTCCATGCCCGGACCGCCGCCCTGATCTTCGGTATTGATGAAAGCCAGGTGCAGGGGGATCAGCGCCGCATTGCCAAGACCATCAACTTTGGGGTGATGTACGGCATGAGCGCCTTCAGGCTTGCCAACGCCTTGGGGATAAGCCGCAGTAAGGCCGCGGCCTTTATCGAAGCCTACTTCACCACCTATGCGGGGATCCGTGGTTTCATCGACGAACTCATTAGAAAAGCCGAGGAATCCGGGTATGCCACCACTATCTTGGGCCGGCGCCGGGCAATCCCCGCCATCAATTCCCGGAACAAAACCGAGAAAGCCGGGGCGGAGCGGGAGGCGGTGAACACCCCGATCCAGGGTTCTGCTGCGGACATCGTTAAAACCGCTATGGTACGGCTGGATAAGCGGCTTACCGCGGAAAACAGCCCTGCCCGGATGCTCTTACAAGTTCACGACGAGCTTATCCTGGAAGTTCCCACGGCTCAGGCGGCAGAGACGGTTCATCTGGTTCGGCAAGAGATGGAGGCTGCGCTCACCCTCAAGGTTCCCCTCCGGGTGAGCGTGGAGACCGGCGTCAGGTGGGGGGATTTTCATTGATCCCCGCAGCGAAAAAGGGAGCTGCTTTTTCTAAAGGGCCGGTAGCGGGGAAGCCCGCCATTGATTGTGCCCTCAGAACCGTATTGGGCGCGGGAGGATTCGAACCTCTGCCATCCATGATGTAAGCGGGGCTAGTTCACCCCGACCCCTTGGGGCTAGTAGGGTGTGCCCCTACACGCTAGGAGGCCCCGACTCCCTGGGGCTAGTAGGGTGTGCCCCTGCACGCTAATAGGCCCCGGCCTCCTGGGGCTAGTTGAGTGTGCCCCTGCACGCTAATAGGCCCCGGCCCCCTGGGGCTGCTTGGCAGTCAAGGCAAACTCATGTAAGTTTGTGAAAAAGCCCTCAAGGCATGGCTATACGCTCTTCGCGCTGAGGCCGCTGCCGGAAACCCCGTTTCCCCACCCCCGCATTCCGCCGGGATCAAGGAATGGAAACAGGGCGTACCGGGGAACCATGGAGGATGGTATCGGGGCTTGTGTACGTTCACCGGGGTTTGTATAGTTTTTCTTGTGGCCAAGCCTATGCGGGCTAGGTGCTTAAGCGGGTCAAGGGTAACTGATTTTTATAGAGGAGCCACTCATGGGTACATCAAAAGAACGGGCTGCGGCCCTCCTTAAGGCATGGAAAGGGGATGCCTACTGTTTTGGGTTTCATGCGCTTGCACGGCTGGGCAGCCTCAGCCGGCCCTACGGCAGCAAGGCGCTGGTGGTTTCCTCACAAGCACCCTATATGCAGGAGGTGAATACCCGGATATTGTCCCAGCTCCGGCATGCGGGTATCCGCGTCCTTGCCGGGGGGATTGTCCTGGGGGCAAGGCCGAACGCGCCTCGGGAAGATGTCTACCGTTTGGAGAGCTATATCCTGCACTACCGGCCTGATTGTCTTTTGGTAGCCGGCGGAGGCTCCGGTATAGACGCCCTCAAGGGAGCGAATGTGCTTGCCCTCTTGGGCGGGGCGGTAACGCCGGATATAGATTTTTATTTTGGTACCGGGGCGGTCGGTGAGGCCTTGCAAAAGACCGGCCTGAAACTGCTTCCCCTGATCGCGGTCCAGACCTCGGCAAGTTCGGGGGCGCACCTTACCAAATACGCCAATATCACCGACCCTGCGGCAGGGCAAAAGAAACTCATCGTTGATGAGGCGCTGGTTCCCCCGCTTTCTTTCTTTGATTATAGCCTCAGCGCTTCCATGCCCCCGGCGGTAACCATTGACGGCGCCCTGGATGCCCTAAGCCATACCTTTGAGGTGTTCTGCGGCGCTTCAGGGGAGACCTATGCTTTGGCGGCGCAGCTTGCGGAGACTGCCTTTGACTTGGTGATCGAATATACCCCGGTACTTCTTAAGGATCCCCACAATCTTGACGCCCGAGAAGCCCTGGGATTAGCCGCTGATTTGGGGGGCTATGCGATTATGATAGGAGGTACCAGCGGCGCCCACCTTACCAGTTTCTCCATGGTGGATATTGCAGCCCACGGAACAGCCTGCGGCATTATGAACCCCTACTATGCGGTTTTTTACAGTACCGCTATAGAAAAGCAGCTTCACCTGGTGGGAGGGGTCTTGGCCAGACAGGGGTATATTACCACGCCCCTTGAAGGCTTGAGGGGCCGTGGGTTGGCTGTGGCTTTTGCGGAAGGGATGATCCGCTTCGCCCGCTCCATCCATGCGCCAGCTACGCTCAAGGACCTCCCCGGCTTTACCGAGGCCCATCTCATCCGGGCTTTGCAGGCCGCGAAGGATCCGCAGCTTGAGATGAAGCTCAAGAACATGCCGGTTCCCCTGAGCGCGGCGGCGGTGGATACCTATATGGAGCCGATTCTCCGGGCCGGGGCTACAGGAGATCTGTCCCTTATCAAGACCCTGGAGGATTGAAACCCCGAGCCGGGAAGCCTCTGGGGGCCGGGGCTTTTTGCTGTACCTCCGACGGCCTTCCCCGAAACAGAAGCGGCCCCGCTCCTGGCTGACCGCAAACCCGTTATGGGTTTTACCCATGAGCCTGGGGGTAGAGGAACCGCATAGCCTAAAGGAGGGACCGGTACCCCGGTTCCAGGGAGGACAGGACTCGCCAAAGGAGGGCCTGGGTTTACGGCCCAGGATCGCAGCGTCAAGCCCGAAATCCCCGGAATTTTTCTATTCCCGATGTAACTATAAAATGAGGCCGATACTTTATAGTAATAATACGACGCTTTTTCAAAACTCCCTGGGGTTGAGAAAAGGTGTGGAAAAACCGGTCCTGGGGCAGGTTTTTCCTGTATCCCTCACCTGCGTCAGGCCGGGAGTGCAAGGCCGGCGGATTACGGGGAATGATCCAAAGGGCCCCGCAAGGCCATCTTCATGCTTCGGGGATCTTCAGTATTCCGCCATGCTCAGGTTATCCGCTCGGGGGATCGGGTTAGCATTGCTCTAAGCCGCGGCTTAGAGGTGATTACAGAGGAGCTGGGATGGTACGACGGATGTTCCAGAGAGGTTTCCTCCTAGGGGGAGTCCTTGGGTTTTTTTGCCCCCTGGCCGGGGCAGCGGAGGAAGCCCTTCCGGTCTTGATCCTATCCCTGGACAAGGCAGTGGAAGCGGCGGCAGCCCAAAGTTTAAGCCTGCAAAAAAGCGCCATAGACCTGAGGGCCGCTCAGTATACCGCGGATCATCTGTGGGCGGAACTCTTCCCCACGATAAACGCCGGTGCAGGCCTGAGTTACGGTACCCCTTTATTTACCGGCCAGGGGTTTCACCTGGACCAGAGCGGGGTGGGGTATAGTGTTTCCGCAGGGCTGAATCTGAGTTTACAGGGAGGACTGCCCAGCGCCATGAAAATAATCCGATTGGCCTATCAGCGGGAGCTGCTCAATTATGACCAGGCCCAACAGCAGCTTGCAATCCAGGTTGCCAAGACCTTTTACACCTTGCTGAGGGATAAGAACCGCCTTGCTTTGCTTCAGGAAAACCTGGATCTCGCGGAAAAGCAGCGGGAAAAAAGCAGGGTAGCCTTTGAGTATGGCCTTACCGGAGAGCTGAGTTATCTGCAAACCCAGCTCAGCGTGGAAACCGCCAAGTTGGAGTTGAGCAAGGCGAAGACTGCCTATGCTACGGCCCTGGGGGAGTTTCTCCTCCTTTTAGGGTATGAGCAGGCGGGGGAAACCGGGCAGGTAGTGCTGGAAGGGGCCATACGGATCCGGCCCTGGGAAGCCGACCCGGAAACCCTGATTCACCAATACCTTGCCCGGCGGCCGGATATCCTGAGTATGCGCCAACAGATTGAACGCTTGAGCGCCGAGGAAACCCGAATCGCCTTGAACGCCCGGGCTCCTTCCCTGAGCCTTTCCGTGCAATGGCAGGGAAGCGGGGGTTTTTCCGATACCCTCAGCGGAAACGTACGCCTTTCCATTCCCCTGGACCCGTGGATTCCCGGTACCAGGGACAGCCAGGCCATTGCCGCGGCCGGCGCGGCGCTTGAAAAGGCCCGGTTAGACCTGAAAAACACCGAACATACCGCCATGTCTGAGATTCGTTCCCTGACCGCCAATCTCCGGAGTTCCTGGGACAGCCTTGAAATCGCCCGGCTTCGGGCGGGGATTGCCGAACGGACCTATGCCTTGACGGAACAGGGATTTATGCAGGGTACGGTGGAGTTCCTCGAACTGGAAGATACCCGGGGTAAATGGGCCGCGTCCCGGCAGCAGCTTGTGGATGAGGAATTGGCCTATGCCCTCATGCTCTTGGACCTCGCTGCGGCCCTAAACCTCGACTGGAGGAGTATGGCGTCCTATGATACCTAAACCTCGGCGTGGAAGCAGGGTAAACCGGATCGTCACGGGAGGAATCATCGGGCTTATCCTGGGGTTCGCCGGCTTGATAGGCTTTTCTTATGCGGCTAAGCAAAACCCCGGGACAGGCCCCGGGGCTCCTTCCCCAGGAAGGGGACCGGCCCCGGTGCAAGGCCGGGGCAGTCAAGGACCGGGACAGACCGGGAACAACCCTCCCGGCAATACCCCGGGATCCCGGAATGCTCTGCCGGTTCGGGTTCAGGAGGTGCAGTTGGGCACCATCGAGACCAAAGTGGTGATCAACGGTGACGTCATCCCCCGGACCCAGGTGCCTATATATCCCACGGTTGGGGGGAAGCTCACCGAAGCCCGGGTGCAGGTGGGGGATAGGGTACAACAGGGGGCGATCCTGGCTATGGTGGATCCTTCCCGGCCGGGGGAAGTCTATGGGCAAAGCCCGGTGCTGTCTCCTGTTTCAGGCACGATCCTGCAAGCCCCGGTCGTCCTTGGGGATACCCTGACAAGCCAAACCGTGGTATACCTCGTGGGGGATATTTCGCGGCTTTTAGTGGAGACCTTTGTGCCAGAACGGTTTTCCCCGCTTGTCCGGAAGGGGCTTGCCGCAGCAGTCTCCCTGGAAGCCCTGCCCGGTGAGACCTTCGCCGCGGTGGTGGATGAGGTGAGCCCGGTCTTAGATCCTGGAAGCCGAACCCTTAAGATCCGGCTCCGGTTTACCGCGCAGTATCCCCGGATCCGGGCGGGGATGTTTGCCCAGGTAAGCCTGGTAACCCAAACAAGGAAGGATGTACCCATCATCCCCCGGGAAGCGGCGATTAACACCTACGGGTCCTGGATTGCCTTTGTAGTTACCGATGAGCAGCGGGCCCAGCGCCGGGAATTACGGCTGGGCCTGGAAAGTGAAGCGGCTATGGAGGTCCTCAGCGGTTTGGAGCCCGGAGAACAGGTGGTTACGGGGGGACAAAATTTTCTCTCCGACAGGGATCTCGTCCGAGTGGTCCCCTAAGGTGTACCCGCATGAGCATTTCCGCATATTCCGTTAAGCGGCCCGTAACGATTGTGGTCCTGTACGCCCTGGCTATGGGGATCGCGGCCACCCTGGTTCCCCATATTGCGGTGGATCTCTATCCTTCCACGGCCCGTCCGGTTTTGTCCCTCTATACCGGTTTTCCTGGAGCGGGGCCGAGGGATGTGGAACAGAATATCACCATACCCTTGGAGCGGGCCTTGGCCTCATCCCGGGGCTTGGTCAGCCTCAGCAGTAACTCTTCTTTTGAAAGCAGTCTTATCAACCTCAACTTCGCCTACGGCACGGATATGGACAAGGCCATGACCGACGCCCAAACCCTGGTGAACCGTCTGGCCAACTCCCTTCCTGACGGTGCGGGAACTCCCACGGTGCGGCGCTTTGATATGTCCGCTATGCCTATCATGCGCCTGGTAGTCCGCGGCAATTATCCGCCGGATCAGCTCAGGGTCTTTGCGGAAAATGAAATCCAGGCCGGTATTGAGCGGATCCAGGGGGTAGCTTCTGCGGAGGTTACCGGAGGGACTACCCAGATCATCCAGGTGGGGGTCTCCTTAAACCGCCTTGGGGCATTCAACCTCACCTTGCAGGACATCAGCGCAGCCCTCAAAGGCCAGAATGTCCTTTCGAGCGGAGGCAGCCTCACCCGAGGGGTGCGGGAATATCAGCTCCTCACGAGGCAAGAATTGACCACCCTGGACCAGATAAAACGGCTGGTGGTGAAGACCGTAAACGTCCCCTCATCAGGACCGGGGATAAGCCAGTTGAATCGTTCCCAGGTGGTCCGCCTTGAAGATATCGCCGATGTGCGCCTCGCCTATAACGACAACGCCACCCGGGTCTCGGTAAACGGCCAGAGCGGGGTGTACATCCAGGTTACCAGCGAAAGCGACAGCAACCAAGTACAGGTTGCCGGCCGGGTTCGCACCGCATTGGAGGGCATCAATGCGGCGCTGCCCCAGGGAATCACCCTGGAAGTCCTCTCCGACAACACCTCCCTCATCAGCGCCACCCTGAACCAGGTCTATTCCAATGCCCTGCAGGGGGCCCTCTTATCCATGGTCATCCTCTTCATCTTTCTGCGGAACATCAAGGGAACCCTCATCATCGGACTTGCCATTCCTATATCTATCCTCCTCACCCTGATGTGCATGGCGATTTTCGGTTTTACCTTGAACCTCCTCACCATGACCGGTCTTATCCTGGGCTTGGGCATGACCGTGGATGCTTCCATCGTGATTCTGGACAATGTACACAATTACCGGGAGCGGGGGACCAAGGCGGAAATCGCCGCAGTCCTGGGCAGCCAGGAGATGACCAGGGCCATCATCACCTCCACCGCCACCACCTTATGCGTGTTTATACCCCTTATCATATATAAAAACGACCTGGAGATGATGGGGCAGCTCTTTAGCGATCTTATCTTTACGGTGGTGATTTCCCTTATCTGCTCCCTCGCGGTGGCCCTGACCCTTGTACCGAGTCTTTGCGGTTCCATCCTGCGGCTCGATACCCGGAAACAGAAGCCCCTGAAGCTCCGGCTGCTGCGGATCATCGACCGGGGAATGGAGCGGTTTTTTCAAAGCCTGGATGAGGGGTACCGCCTTGCCATCCGGTACTGCCTGGATCACCGGCTTTTGGTAGTGCTCCTGACAGCGCTCATCCTGGTCTTTTCGCTCATGCAGTTTGAAGGGATCGAGATGAATCTCTTTATCCGGGCCAGAACCGATGACTCCATAAGCCTCAACGTTACCCTGCCCCAGGGTACTCCCATAGAAATCACCGAACGGGTGTTACAGGAGCTTGCAGGGATCATCCGGGAAGAGATCCAGGGTTTCAGAAACATTATCCTCACCGCCCGGCGGAGCGGGAACACTCAAGGGACCATTCAGATAACCCTGCCCCCTCCGGCGGAACAGATCGATACCCCTGACCGAATCATCGCAAAGCTGAGCCCTTATACCACCGCAATTCCGGGAATTCAGGTGGCTTTTCGGGCGGGCCGTTCCATGGGCACTACCCAGGCGGTGGAGATCGCCATCTCATCCCGAGACGCGGATGCGATTATGGAAGTGGCCAATGACATAAAAGGTATCATGCTTCGGTATCTGCCGGAAATCGAAAATCCCGAAGTGAATCTCAACGAAGGGGCTCCCCAACTGGCCATTGAGATCGACCGGGACCGGGCCGCGGCCTTGGGGGTTTCTGTATCCGCTATCGCCGCGGAGATCCGGACCGCCATGGATGGTACCACCGCCACGACTATCAGCCGGGGGGATAGGTTCATCAATGTGAACGTGATGCTCCGGGATGAAGATCGGGAAGGGCTTCCCAATCTGGATGCCGTCTTCGTGCTGAGCCGAAGCGGCGCCCGGATATCCCTCTCCAACCTGGCGAGGATTACCGAAGGCCGTTCCCCCAGTTCCATACGCCGGGAAAATCAGGAGCGGGTGCTCCGGATCACCGGGGATCTCCCCCAAGGTATCGCCGCCACGGAGATGCAGCGCCGGCTGGAAGAAACGGTACAGCAGTACCTGGTTCCCCATGAGGGGGTAACGGTCCGCTACCTGGGGGAAGCCCAGGAAATTCAAGCCTATACGCGCCGGTTCATCTTTATCATTGCCGCAGCGGTATTCCTGGTTTTCGGCCTCATGGCCAGCCAGTTTGAATCTTTTGTGGATCCCCTGATCATCTTTTTCTCGATACCCCTGTTGTTTATCGGGGTGATTTGGATATACAAGATCGGCAACGAGGCCATGTCGGTGTTCTCCGCAGTGGGGATCGTGGCCTTGGTGGGGGTGGTGGTCAATAACGGCATCGTTCTGGTGGACTACACCAATACCCTCCGGGCCAGGGGGCTGCGGGTCCGGGACGCCTGTCTTGAGGCCGGGAGGAACCGCCTTCGGCCCATCCTCATGACCAGTCTCACCACCATTCTGGGGATGGTGCCCATCGCCTTTTTTCCCGGCCCCGGAGCGGACACCATTCAGCCTATTGGAAAAACCTTTGTGGGGGGCCTCACGGTAAGCTCTTTTATGACC
>JAITRH010000042.1 GCA_031288495.1 Treponema sp.
CAGCCGCGTTTTGGGGCTGGCAAAAACGATGAGGGCGATACCGAGCGCGGCGATTAAAGCCCCCACGCCGATTTCCGCCCGGGCCGACCAGTGGCACTTCATGTACATGCCCTCCACAACCGCGCATACCCTGAACAGAAACTGCGGCCCCAGCGCGATGAGCAGCCCGGCCGCTATCGCCGCGCTGCCAGAAATGATACGGTTTTTCATACAATTCCTCCTTGGTTGTACCGGGTCCATTATTCCCCTTTGCCCCGTTCAATGACCACCGCCTCCGGGCCGGCTCCGCTGCCGTACACCGGGCGCAGGGTCGCCTCGTAATCCTTGTGAAAGAAATCCACCTCTATGCGGCGGTTTATCACATCGTCAAGCCAGATTTTCAATGCAGTATTGCCCTTCCCCACTGCGGGAGCGATCAGGGCGTCCCCGTCCTTCCGGTAGGGCAGGGCGAAATCCGCCCCGTCCGCCTGCTCCTGGCCTGGCCCGAAGCCCAGCACGATGTCCGCCTTATCCCTTTCCAGGTGTTCCACCCAGTTTTCCCGGTTTACCGGCACGAGGCGCAGGTATTTTTCCTTGTTTCCCAGGATTTCCTGCGCGATACGGCGGGCAAAGTAGACGTCATAGCCCTGCCAGACCCCTTTGGCGTCCACATAACTGAAGGGCGGGGCATCCTCGATCACCCCGATTCTGACCAGTTCCCGCAGGTGAATCCGGTGTACCGCCACAAGTTCGTGGTCGTTAAAAGGTGCCGACGGGTCCTGCGCCCCCTCCGCAAAGAGGGGAAGCAGCGCGGCGCTCAAAACCAGAAGGGCCGCGGTTTTCCTGTTCATCCCTGCCTCCTACCGCGCCTTGGTAAAGGCCGTCGTTGTTTCCGGCAGCGCCCCCATCTCATGATGTCCCCCGGAAAGCCCGGGTTCCGCCCCGCCGTCCCCGGGCCGCACCGGGGTCAGGGTAAGGGTTTTGCCGCTGAAGGTATAGGTATAGGCGGCGGTTTCCTCCCTTCCTTCTTTGGTGATGGTGATGGTTCCATTTTTGAGCCGGTAGCGGTAGACCCCCCGGTCAAGGGCTTCACCATGGTGTACATGCCAGAAGTGAAAGGTGCCGTCGGTGTTGAACTCCCAGCGGTCGTACATGTTGTTCCGCCGGGGGGCGTTCCAGTTCTTTCCGGCGAACACATCCACGCCCTGAGCGGCAAGCTCCCCGTAGCCGGCCCCGCCGCTAGTGGCGCAGGACGAGAACAGGAACCCCAGCGCCGATACAATTACCACCATAGGGATGTACGGTCTTTTCATTTTTTCTCCTCAAAATAATGTAAAACTCCTACGAGGGGGAAACCGCGGACTTGCACGGCAAGTCCGACCCCTGCGTCCGGGCCGAGGTCCCGGACTAGCCCCGCTCAGGGACCTGGTTGATCCCGTATGTTGGACCTAGCCGGCCTAGAACCCTCGGGCCAGCGCCTAGAACCCTCGGGTAATTTGCTTCGCAAATTACCCGGTTTATTGGACGGCAGGGCGGAATGTCTTGCCGTCAAACCCTTACATACCGTGTTCGCCATGATCGCCCCCATGATCCCCGCCGGCATTGTTCCCGCCTCCAAACCCATCGTCATAGTGTTCGGGAGGGAATCCTGTATAGCCCTCCGGAATCTCAGTGAGGCTTTGGGCATTACCGGTTGACGGCGTAAGCGTTATGGTATCCGCCTCATTATCGCTATAGTTTGAAGTCTTATACGCCGCCACCGTGTAAGGCGGAAGGCCGGGGCTTTTGGTATCCGAATCAAAGGCGGAGAGGGTAATAAGGATATCTCCCTGGAGCAGATAACTAAAATCGCCCCGGTCAATGTAGTCCGGTCTTCCGCTCATGTGATGATAGTAATGGTAGGTTCCGTTGTTTCGGAATCCGTACCAGTTCCACATAGAGGTACCGGTACCGGCTTTCCAGGTTTTCCCCGCGAGCTTGTCCCTTTCCGGGGGAGTAATTGCCGGCGGAATAGCGCCGGTCAAGGTATATACATTGGTTTCCGAACCGGAGATCAGCGCAATTTGGGAACCGGTTACGGTAAAGGCATATTTCTTTGCCGCTTCAAGCGCGTTGCCGGCGCTTGCATAAGAGCCTGTTGGAAGGAGAACCAGGGTGTTGTTCCTTACAATATAAGTACCGGCATCATTATTGTTGAATTGGTAGGTTCCGTCGGCGGCGAATTCGTAAGATGATTCCGTATGGGTCTTGGCATCGTCATGCTCAAGGGTATAGACGGCGCTGCCCCCGCTGGCGGCGCTCGACAAACTGAAAGACAAACCCCCGTCCTTGATCCCATAGGCGTCCACCTGGTACGCCGGAACTGTAGGCCCCGTTTCGGTATTGGAAGGACTAGGCGCGACCGTAACCAGGAAACCGCCGTTTACCAAATAACTGAAATCCCCCACATCTTTGGTGTCGGTTTCGGTATGATAATGAACATACTGAAAAGTTCCGTCATTTTTAAAATCCCAGACATTCCACATACCATTGGCATTGAGGCCGGATTTCCACTTTTTCCCGTTAAGGGAATCGGTCAAGGTCCGTGAGACCGGAACCGTATGCTCAAGGCTATAGACGCTTGTTCCCAAGGCGGAGCTCAGGAAAATCCTATGCCCTGTCTCATCTTGCGTAAAGGTATATCCTGCAACGGCGGCGGCAACAGCGATGGGATTGGTGTAAGGGTACTCCCTGAGCAGGAACAAGCGATTGTCCTTCACCAGATATGCGCCGTTATCAATTGGATATTCCCCATGATACACTTCATAGCTTCCGTCGGTATTGAATCTGTATGTCCGTCCGGTATCGGTAAATACAGACGTCTCCGGGTTTGTTGCCGTATCACATCCGGCCAATACCAAAAGGCCTAATGCCGCGCTTATCACAACCGCGCGTAAGGTTTTCTTTTTCATATAACCCTCCTTGTGTTTGAATCGTCTCTAAAAATTGCAGTTTTTAGAACCCTCAGGTTTTTTGTCGCATGACAATCGGCTTTGTAACCCAAAACCGCTTAAAAAATGCCGGCGGGAAAATCAGCTGCGGCAGCAACACCATGGAGGTTTCATTTTTTCCTCCTCCCTAAAAATGGTACGCCGTACCGATAAAGGGGTTTACCGAAACATCCTCCCCTCCCAAGCCGCCCAATTCGGCGCCCGCCCAGAAGACCACATGACCAAGGGTGAATTCCCCATAGGGGCGAATATCCACGGCGCTAAAGTCCTTATTGACAATAAACACCGCCTTGGCGAAGCATTTGTCCCAGGCGAAACCCAGGGTAACGGTGGTTCCGCTGTAGAGCACTGCAGGGACAAGGGCCAAGCGGGGGCATACCGAAAGGCTTAATCCGGCGGGGTGTTCGTAACCCAGGCTGACATACGAGGTCAAGCCCCTTTCCGGTTTGATGAGGGCCGGCAGCCCCAGGGAAAGGGAAAGATCGCCGAAGCCAAAGGCGCGGCTGTACGCAACACCGGGGTCCAGCGCCGCATAGGCGAATAGCAGGGTATCCGGGAAAAAGACGAGCAGGTCTTCGTTATCGATTCTGAAAACCAGCCGGGAATCTTTGTCCGGCGCAAGGCGCCACGCGATATTTTCCGCAGCGTCAATCTGATGAGAATGGGGCTTGCCGAAAAAGACCGAGTAAAAGGCCCCGCCGTACCCATCAAAACTTCCAAAGGAGCCGGAATATTCAACCCGCGGGCTTATGTTGGCCCGGCTTCCATCGGGTATGCCGCCGGTTTCAAGCCCCAGGGTAAACCCGGGATGCCGGACGCTGTACGCATAGGGGCGGACATTTTTTATGCGGTAGTTTACGCCGTGGTTTTGCGCGGTGGTAAAGACCGCGCCTCCTCCCCCGCCTCCCGGGCCGCAGCAGTCCTGAGCCCGGGCAAAAAACGGCAGCGCTATAAACGCCGCATAGAGCATGTATTGTTTCACTGCACCTACGACCTTAAAAAACGAAGGAACCGCCGGTTTACAGGTCCTGCCGAAATACCGGACCTGGCGTATCAACAAAAAACAGCCGGCAGCTTCCCCCAAAATATGGATTATAGTATTACTCGGTAAAAAGTAAAAAAGTTGCATTTTTTGCTGGACCGAATGCTGTTTGTTTGGGAGTATCCCCTCGGTACGGCGGACGGCCTAGCAAGCCCGTTGAGTGGCTATACGCGCACGGAATGGTCCGCTCCAATCTTTTTTCTAACATTTTTAAAAAATACGAGAATATGCAAGCAACCTAAGGCAGGTGAAGCGTAATGCAAAGTACCGGCATACACCGTGAAGGGATGGGTAATGAGGCGATGGAAGGGTACAATCACAATCCTGGAAGATGAGCTTCCTCGCCATAGGGGGTGAGTCTAGTAAGGGCGTTTACGAGGTTCCTTCTGTCATGAGGTGCTTAAATTGTGGGGTACGGCTACACGGCAGACCGCACGGCGAATAAACCTCCTGCCGGTTTTGCCGGGTATTCCTTTTACCTCGATTTTTATTCGTGATGGGACGGATTTTCTTGTTCTGTTTTGCTTGTGTCGCAAAAGCAATAGGTGGTTCCACAGCAGATTTTTATGCCCACTTGAGAGGGAAGACAGTAGCCGGTTACCACGGTAGTTACGTAGTTGATGAAAAAGAGCAACAGCGCCGCAAAACATGCTGCCCAGGCCCTGCGGATAAACCGGCCTTTGAGCGCCCGTCTTTCCAGCCTATTCCGGTGTCTCCACGCGGCGCGGGCCTTAACCGTCCGGGCGGCGGCCCCCAGCGCCTCATCGCTTAGTTTCGGCGGGGAGAGGCCGTCCAGCGCGTATAATGCGTCTAAACTGCGGTCAATGAAGTCACTGTCAATGCGGGGTACATCTTTTTTCAATTCCGATGCTATATTTTCGATAAGAGAATCTCGCATACCTTGTTTTTCCATTATCCGTCACCCTAGTATAACTCACGGTTTTTGCGAAAAGTTGCACAATCTACCGGTTCGGCCTCCCTCGTGTTCCGTCCTTCCGATACCCCGGGGTTCCCTGCGCGAAGATGATGGGCGGTTTAGTCCGACTCGTCCCGGGGCCGTCCGGGCCTGCTACATCCACGGCGCAGCAGGTTCTCGTTGCTACCCCAATCCACGGCGATCCGGCTTATCGGTTTCCCGTTTTTTGCCAAGCCCACCGCCCCGGCTTTGCACTTCTTGGCGTAATTACCCTGTTCTTTGCCATGCTTTCCCCTCTTCTTCTTGTCTTTTGTATCCCCCGTATTTTTTGTGTCTACCCGATGGGGTAAGGTCCACGAGTATTGACTCTAGATCAATACTATGATGAGTGCACTAGGTTTTAATATGAGCGGTGAATTCCTTTGGAATAAGGCGGCAAGCGCGATTCCTTATACCATGACACGAAAACCATGTATCGAATGGAAAAAATCAATTCGGACAATGCATGCGGCAAGCGCAAGACGGATGGGTACCCTGCGCCATTTCCCGAGGAATGGCCCCATAGATTACGGTTATATTGATGTATGATAGTATACCCGATTCTTTTATGGGTAGCGGTACAAGTACTGTAGCGGTAGTAAAAGCAAAACGAAATTATAGGGGCTATGATAGTAACGAAAAATATATAAAATTGGCAAATAATAGCATTAAATGCGCTTATCAAGAAGCAATGACTTTATGGGAGCCTCATGGAAATCGAAAGATTGCCTATGTACGGCTGGTTATAACAGTGGAAATACTGAAAGTCCCGGCTGGGGTAAAACCGCGGAAGCTGCGGGCTTGCCAAGGACCAGGGACCGTAACATCTGATAACGCATGCTGCGGCCTCTCAAGCCCCGCTTCACAGTTTCCCTTTTAAAGGGGTATACTGCATCTGTGGCAATATTGTATATTATCGGTACCCCCATCGGGAACCTGGGAGATATGAGTTACCGGGCAGTAGAGACCCTGAGGACCTTGGATCTTCTCGCCTGTGAGGACACCCGCCGGACCCTCAAACTGTTGAATCATTTCGGGATACGCCTCTCCTTACTTTCCTGCAGAGCCCAGAACGAAGTGGAGGCAGCGGAAAAGGTCATCGTCGCATTGGGGCAAGGAAAAATCGTGGGGTATGCCAGCGATGCAGGAACTCCGGCCCTAAGCGATCCTGGTGCGGCCCTGGTCCAGCGGGTGGTACAGGCAGGGCATGAGGTTATTCCCCTTCCCGGTCCTTCCGCTTTTACTGCCTTGGTGAGTGTTTCCGGGGGGCGGGATAAAAGCGTCTTCTTTGAGGGTTTTCTCTCCCCCAAGGCAGGACGCCGTCGATCCCGGCTCAAAGAACTCTTGGCCCGGGATTCCGCATTTGTCCTCTATGAATCCCCTTTTAGAATCCTTAAGCTTTTAGAAGATTTGACCGAATTTGATAGGGATCGGTACGTGTGTGTCGGCAGAGAGATGACTAAACTGCACGAAGAATACCTCCGCGGTTCCGTTGAGGAGGTACGGTCTATGATAACGGAAAAAAATGAGCTACGAGGCGAGTTTTCAGTCTTTGTATCTGGAAATAAGGTCCATTAAAGTATAAACTATTAATGGGTAGAGGTCGATATTATAAAGAGGTAGGGTAAGCGTATGATGATTGATAGGATAGGCTCTATAAATTCCATTGCATCCGGTAAGTATGGGTGGAATAATCAGATTAACCGAACCGCACAAACTGATTCCATTAACCTTTCTCAAGAGGCCGTGGAAAGAAGTGAGTTGTATCGGGCACATGAACTGGTAACTTCCACTTCTGATGTCCGTTTAGATCGTGTCGCGGAGCTTAAACAAAAGATTGCTGATCCGTCATATATTAATGATACCATTATACAGGCCACAGCAGATACCATTATGGATGTTCTGGGTTTGTAAGAAGTGGTTTAGTAGTTAATACTGGCAATAAACAAGGTGGAAGTGGTGAGGTTCCCCTTGTTTAATTGTTAGTTTAGTACCGGTACATTCCTTAAAAATTGCTATTTTCGAATACGTATAATGATACCCCTGTATAAGCTTGAAAAGTTTCCCCGTTCCCTGAGATTGCGTAAAATCATAAAAACCTTTGGTGAGGCCGAATACCGGCTGAGCTTAGGTATAGATCTATCCGCTGAAGACTACAGGTATCTGGTAGAGATCCTGGAATTCCTGATACCCGATCCCGGCTTTGCTCCGGGGATTGCCCGGGCCATTACCGATGCCTCCAGAACCTTAAAAATCCGAGCCCTCCTGCAGCGGCAAGACCTGAGCCGTGTCCTCAATACGATTCGGTACCTCCTTCTTGCAGAAACCGGCCGGTCTCCCGCGGATTGGGACTTTATCGACCATTCAGGCAGGCTCGACGGGGAGAAACGGCGTTGTTTCCCGGGAATGAGGGTCTACCTAGAAGATATCCGTTCCCCCTTCAATGTGGGGTCCATATTCCGTACCGCGGAATCTTTCGGGGTGGAAACCATCTTCCTTTCCCCCTGGTGTGCGGATCCGAATCATCCCCGGGCAGCCCGGACCGCTATGGGGTGCGTCTCGGTCTTGGCTTGGGAACGGCTTGCTCCAGATAGGGGCCTTGAAACCCCTTGTTTTGCCCTGGAAACCGGCGGAACCGCCCTTAAGGATTTTACCTTTCCCTCCCGGGGGACCCTGATTGTCGGTTCTGAAGAATTAGGGGTAAGCCCCCAGGCACTGGCTGTCGCAGATGCTTCTCTGGGCCGGGTATCCATCCCTACCTACGGGACCAAGGGTTCCCTCAATGCATCGGTGGCCTTTGGTATCGCTTTACAATCCTGGGCAGCGGCCTTAGCCTTATCTTAAGGTGAGTCTGATGCACCCTGTCTATGAAGGGTTTGCGGGATAGGGCATCGGATAGGGGAGGCCCATTGAATGCCCATATCCATTAGGGTACAATGGATGCTGCAAAGGACAGGGGTATATGAAAGTATTAGTCATCGGTTCTGGAGGCCGGGAACACGCCTTGGCGTGGAAATTAGCCCGGTCAGGACGGGTCAAACGGGTCTATGTGGCCCTGGGGAATGGGGGTACCGAGGGTGAAACACGATGCGAAAACCTGGGGCTCCCGGGAACGCTCCCGTCTGTAGAAGCACAGGAAGCTCTCTTTGCCTTTGCCCGGCAGAGAGGGATCGCCCTTACCGTGGTAGGCCCTGAAGCGCCCCTGACCGCCGGCATCGTTGACCGGTTCCGCTCAGGCGGTTTGGCCATCATCGGACCGGATACAAACGCTGCCCGGCTTGAGGGGAGCAAGGTCTTTTCCAAGGCTTTTATGGAAAAGTACGGGGTCCGTACTGCCCGGAGCAGGACCTTTTCCGAGTATACCCAGGCCGCGGCCTATGCCGGGGAACATTTTAAACAGCGGGATCGTCCCTTGGTCATAAAGGCGGATGGACTTGCCGGAGGAAAAGGGGTGTTTATCGCGGAGCACTATGCTGCGGCAGAAGCAACCCTGACATCGTTCATGCAGGAGGGCAGCCTGGGAGATGCGGGGAAGGCGGTGGTCCTTGAGGCATTTCTTTCAGGACAGGAAGTATCGGTTTTGGCTGCGGTGAGTGTGGTACCGGGTAAAGCCGGAACTATCCTGCCCTTTATCGCGGCCCGGGATCACAAGCGCCGCTTTGCAGGCGGCCGGGGGCCGAATACCGGGGGTATGGGAGCCATTGCGCCGGTGCCGGATTTTTCCAGCGCCGCCGCAGAGGATTTCCGCCGGTTCATCTTGGAACCAAGCCTCCGAGGCATGGAACAGGAAGGCATGGATTACCGGGGTTTCATCTTCTTTGGCCTTATGGTTCAGGATGGCCTGTGTTCCCTCCTGGAATACAATGTGCGCCTCGGGGACCCGGAAACTCAGGCCCTCGTCCCCTTGATGGATTTCGATCTTACCGAGCTCTGCGACGCCATCCTCCGAGGAAGGCTCCAGGATTTTTCCCTCCGGTGGAAAGGAGGCGCGGTCTGTGCGCCGGTTGCGGTGGCGGCAGGTTACCCCGGTTCGTACCAGACCGGTTATCCCATCACCCTGGATCAGGATGGGTTCTCCCAAACCGGAGCCCTGCTTTTCATCGCGGGAGCGGAAAAAAAGGAAAGCCCGGAAAAAGATTCCAGGCTGTACACTACCGGAGGCAGGGTGCTAAGCGTATCTGCCTGGGGTACTGACCCGGAAGACGCCTGGGAACGGGCATACCGGGGTATGGGGGCCATCAGTTTTGAAGGCATGGCCTTTAGAACGGACATAGGCCGCGAAATTCCGCATCCATGACGATTCACTTTTGGTATGGCCTGTTCCGGCTGGGCTTTGCCGTGGTCTTTATCGGGCTGCACATCGCCCTGATGATCGGGCTTTTGGTGGCATGGCGGCGGGACAGACGGGCCTGTGCTCAGGGATTTTCCCCCAAGGGCTTTGCGCTCAAGCCAGGACTTCCCAGGGTTTCGGTGATTATCCCGGTTCATAATGAACAGCGTTGTTTGCCCGATCTGCTTCAGAGTCTTGCGGTACAAGCGTATCCGGAGGCGGAGTTTATCTTCGTTGATGATCGCTCTTCCGATGCCAGCCCGGAGATCCTCTGGGGCTTTGCCGGTAGGTTTCCTGAAGGAACGGTGCAGATCATCACCTTGCAGGAGAACCCCGGGCCCAATTACAAGCAGTACGCCTTGGGAAAGGGCATTGCCGCGGCCTCCGGGGAATTCCTCCTTTTTACCGATGCGGACTGCCAAGTGCCCCCTATGTGGATCCGTTCCATGCTGGCTCGGATGGGGGATACCCAGGTAGGGCTTACCATCGGGCCGGTGTTTAAATGTTCCCAGGAACCGGGCTTCTTGTACCAGTACCAATGCTTCGATCATGCGGTACGGTATATGTATCTTGCCGGTTCCACCGGTATTGGGGCTGCCGGAGGGGGATTCGGTAATAACCTGATCCTTCGAGAGGAGGCGCTTCGATCCATTGGGGGCTATACGGCGGTGCCGGTCTCTCCTACGGAGGATGCGGCCCTCATCGCCCGGCTCCGGGACTGTTCTGCCTATCAGATTCGTTCCGCCTTTGGCAGGGAGGTCTTTGTCATGACCGGGATAGAACATTCTTGGGAGGATTTTACGAATCAGGCCCTTCGCTGGAACAACGGAGGCCTTTTTAGCCCGGACCCGGCCACCCGATTTAATTTCAGGGTGCTGATGATCACCATCTCTATGGGTATCCTCGCTCTGTTCGTACTGCCCATCGTTCCTTCACTATGGCCCCTGAGCGGGGCGGTCCTGGTCTCGATGAGCCTGAATACCCTGGCTACCCTGAGACTGTTCGGATCCGCCCTTCCTTCCAAAAGGAGCATCTACCTCATACACCTGGTCTTTACTCCCTTGTATTTTACCGTGCTTACCATCCTGGGCTTTTGCAGGTTCAAGGTTACCTGGAAAGGGAGTACCTTAAAAACCTCCTGGCAGCAGGGTAAGAAACAGCACGCTGCGGATTACCGCGAATAAAGAACGCCCTTCCGAGGCTGAGTCCCTCCGCGGGGCATTACCGGACTTCTGAACAGTTTGCAACACCCCCCACGGCTTTCGAGAAAAAGACGGAAAGGTGAAAAATCCGGGCAGGAGGCATGAAGTTACCCGCTTTTTTGGTTTGTTTCCATGTATTTCACCAGAAAATCAAGCTGCTTGAGTACATAATCCTTCAAGGGATCATCGAGTTTCTTGAAATCCGTAACAAGCTGTTCCAGACGCGGATCCACGATCTGGTCAAACATCGTCCCCGCTCCGGTCTTAAGCCATTCCACGCTGACGCCGTAGGTTACGGCAATCAATTTGACGATGCGATCATTTACCCGGCGCCGGTTTGCCTCAATTTCACCTAAATAGGTCCTACTTAACTTGAGGTTATCGGCGAATTCTTTTTGCGTGTACCCGAAAGCCTTCCGAGCTTCAATAATCCTCCGGTTTATCTTTTCATCCCAATCCAACTATAGGCCCTTTCGAAAATAGTAGCTAAAATCGGCACTTTTAGCAATGAGAGACATTTTATCTCTTGACAAATGCCTCTTTGTGTTATTTAATAATCCTCAATGAGGCTAAAGGAGAAAACCTATGTCGGAACAGGAACGGCTCAATCATCTCATGGCCCGGTTCTTACGGCTGAATGATGAGGGGAAGGTTTACATGAACACCCTTACCCGTGAGTTGGCGCATATCTCGGGCCGCGAGAAAAGCCCGGTTACGGGGTTCCTGCGGCGCGGGAGGAGGCGTGCCGGGAAAGGGGCGGCTTCAGGCTTGGCTGATATGGAAGGGACCATACAGCCTACAAGAGGGAGACACCGCCGGCCGTGAGAAGCGGTTTAACAGGGGAATGAAAAATCCCGCGGCACCGTATTCTACCTATAAAAGGTGTAGGGGAATTCGGTGGAGAACGGATATACATGGTCTTATGACCTTACGCGCGGATTACTACAGATACCGCAAGAGGAGGTACTTTGAGCAAATAGATGATTCTTATACAGCATGGGCGCTGAAAATGCCCGGCATTTTTTGTAGCGCACCAAAGAAACGCCGTAAACAGCCTGAAGATTATGTGCAATGAGGGCTGAAATTTTTCCGTAACATGTATTGATACTATTTTCTATACGGATTTATGATCAATCATAAATATAGGGTGTATACCCTATACAATTTTTGGAAATCAAGGATGATTTTACAACATGAAACATAACAATGTCATGGTATGGGTTCTTGCAAGCCTGCTTGCAAGTGGAGTTTTTGCTCAGGAAGACCTGCACAAGCATCAACCCTTTGATATGCTCTTGGGTCTTAATTCCGGGTCAGGGATAAGTCCAAATATAGGAGAAGTGGTTGGCGAACTGAGCAACAGTCGTATTCCAAAGGGTAATTATGCGGTTCTGTTTGATTTTGGGCTCACCTATGATTTTTACCTGTTCAATGTACTTTCGTTTAATACGGGCTTGCTCTTGCACCCTGATATATATGTGATTCTTAACCAGGATCTGCAGGGTGTGGATAGTTTTACTGACATTGCCGCAAGTCCCTTTTGTGTAACCATACCCCTTGGGGCGCACGTTAATATTCCGAAGGTTGAATGGTTATATGCGGGAATAGGATTGAGTTTAAACATTCCCATTTTCGGTATGTTTGACGGCATGGCCGGACTGGATATCGATACAAAAGGAGACTTTTTTGTGGGTTTGCCCATAGATATCGGTTTCGATTTTATAAGACCCGGCAGGGGCGGAGGGCGTTTTTTCTTTAGGATTACGCCGGAATTCCATGAAAAAGGAACCGCCGTACCCATTGGTTTTATGTGGCAAATTTACAACTGGAAAATTTATAGTAAAAAATAAGGGATACGCCCCGTCACCGTGTGGGACTAAACCGGTGTTTTGTACCCCTCTGTGGCGCGGGGAACCTGCCCGTGATGGCGGGTATTGCAAGCAGGGTATTGGACGAGCCGATGCCCAAGGAATTTTTCAATGAAGAAAAACACTGTTTTCCTGAAAGCCGCCGGTAAGGCGGTCGGATTGCTGGCGGTTCTGCTGGCGTTCGAAATAATTCTGGCGGCTTGTCCGACGGAGGATTCTGAACCCTCAGATCCCTTTGATTGGTCAAGGGTATCTAATCTGCCCTTTGGAGGAGTGGGCTCTGCTGTTCAGGGGATAGCTTACGGCAAGGGAGTATTTGTCTCTGTTTCATCCTTTGGCGAATCGGCGTATTCATCCGACGGAAAAACCTGGACAAAGGGGGGAACTGTTATATCTTCCGGAACAATTACCTGCCTTGGTTTTGGAAACGGAACTTTTGTGGCGGGATTATACAGCGGAGGCTTTGCGTATTCCACGGACGGCAACACATGGACTGCCGCAACCGGATCCCTGGGTATTCCGGTGGCTGATATTATCTATGCTGATAATACGTTTATGGCCGTAGGACTTAAGTATCCAGCGTATAAGATGGCTACTTCCAATGACGGTACAGCGTGGCATGTTTCTAATGGACCGCAATATATAGGGAATAGTATATGCTATGGCGCGGGTACATTTGTTGCGGTTGGGAATGCCGGATCCATAGCCTATTCATCAAATGGAACAGCTTGGACAGACTCAGGTACAAGGGCCTTTGGTTCTACGCATCTCATCGGAGCAGCCTATGGCGATAATACCTTTGTGGTGGTCGGTGAGAGCGGGAAAATAGGTTATTCCAGTGACGGCAGCAACTGGACCCTTGCAGAATCGCCCTTTGGCGCTTCCCATATCAACACGCTTGTTTATGGCGGAGGTACATTTGTTGCGGGCACTTATGACGGTAAGATCGCGGTTTCTTCCGATGGGAAAAGCTGGAATGGCTACCAGCCGTTTGGATCTCATACGGTTGACTGTATAGCCTTTGGGGACGGCACATTCGTAGCGGGAGGAGCTGAAAGTGTTGTCTCGCTTAAGGGCTGGATAGCGTATGCTCCAAAATAAGGGCAACAGAAAACCTACCTGACGCCGTATGCCCGGAAATACGGGAAGTCCCGGTTCACGGAGAACCTGCGGATCCTGGTGGCGGTTTTTATGGGCGAATATATTTTTTGCATTGCTTGTTTTAACAGGAGAGATAAGGAGAAAGGTTTATGAAAAAGAAGGTATTCCTTGTAATGATGCCGGTCATGGCGCTGGTATTCGGGTTTGTTTTCACCGCTTGTCCCACCGATGACGACAAGGGCGGCGGTGTGGAAGCCGGTAAGCTTGAGGGGAGCGGCTGGGTACGAATCGACACATATTCCAACCAATGGGATTTTACCTGGACACGCACCTTCACGAGCGACAAGGCCGG
>JAITRH010000045.1 GCA_031288495.1 Treponema sp.
CACACCAACCTTGAAGCGGCGATTCAGCGCGCCGGTTTTTCCCGCATGAACAATTTATCCCCTTCGGGTAATTTCAAGCTGGTGATTCTTGCCCATGGTTTGAAAGACATTATCGTCGAAAGTGTTAGCGTAGTTGCAGACGGCGCCAGCGTCCCGTCTATTGAACAGGGGTCGACCTTCCATGTGTCGGGCACGGGCGTAAGCGCGGATTTCCAGGACAACAGCGGCGCAACCGTTACCGGCAGGAAACTGCACGTTGGTAATTTGAGTGCGGCGATGCTGGCGGATTTCGCCGCAAAGGGCGGCGTTATCCAAAAAGGAGGAGCGAATATCGCCGTTGCAGCTTATACGCTTGCGCCGGAGGGAGAGGGTGAAATAGAGATTACGCTCACTGATGCGTTCTTTGCCGGGAGTTTCCAGGGCGCCTATACGCTCAAAATAAACTCCGACACAACGGTACATCCGACAGTTTCGTTTACGGTGAACCGCATCATCTCCCGCCCCAAACTGAAGCAGGGGACGGCGGGCACAGCGGTTGATGCAGACTCCACTACTAACGCCATTGAGGTAACTGTTGCAGGCGGCGATATTACGTTTGAGGAAGCTGATTTTGCGGCGGCTATTGTACTGACGTCGGGTCGTACTGGCAGTACGATAGAGATAGAATCCGGCTCCGGCACAGCCCCGACCATTGGAACGGTCCTCGTGGCCGCCAACGGGGTGTACGCCATCAAAGCCGGCGTTTTAACCAGCGGCATAACCTACAAGCTCACGCTTCTGGCGCCCAATATTGTAAAAACGGATCGCACGAATCTTGCGCCGGTAACTTACTACATTAAAGTAACCGGGTAAACCCCGCGGCGCTAGCCCTCCAGGGCGGTCCGGCCTACCGGCCGGGCTGCCCTTTTTCTTCATACCCTCCTTGGACTTTAGCCCCTTAGGGACACCGCATTAAACGCTCTGCCCGGAGGGATATACCTTCCGCCGGGAGGCTTGTAGGGCGAAAAAACGCCCAAGGATCATCGAAATCAGGGAAAGGGCGGGGGAAACCGGGCCTTGTTTCATACGAATCCTATGGAACCGCCTCTTGCGCTGGGGCGTCCCGGTTTCCCCGGACCCCGTCGCGTAACCGGGCCTTTGACGAGCTCCAGGGGTTCAGAAAAATGCCCCTCCGGCCTTTTAGAAAGGCCGGCCCAGGGGGCCCTTGTGGGGCTCCTTCCCTTCGGTACCCGTTCTCCCGGGCGTATAAAACGCCGCAGCCTTCACCGTTTATGCAATTTTGCAAAATAACGGGCCATCACATGTTTATCAATCGGGCTGCTCATCAATCCATGACCTGCTTGTAAGGCCTGTTCCCAAGGGCTGCTTTTTCCCCGGGACCACGCGGTAAGCTCCTCGTCGGTGCGGGTCCCCAAAGCGATAAGACTCCGATCAATCAATTGAATGGCTTTATACTTCTCTAAGTATGTTCGTATCTCCTCAGAACAGACCGATACTGCGGCGGGAAAACCATGATAGTCTGAAAACCATTTAAACACCCGGGGATAGATAGGGCCGCAATCCCATGCCTGGGCATGTTCCTTGATGATATTGATACCATAGGCCAGTAATATACCTTCGCATATATACATGATGGTATTGAGCTTAGCAGGCCCTATGGGGTACCGGATATTGCGCTGCCGCTGTAATTCTTGGGTACGCCATAGAACGTATTTCGCAAAATCAATACTATCGAGCATCTCAGGGACTCCACCTTTACCGCGTTACGCCAAACCGTTTTCGAGGGTAGTACCTTATACTATGGATGGGTGTTATCAGATTTCCTGCAGTATATTACGGTATTCATAATTATAAAAAGATTGGGGGAAGGGCGGCCAAGGGCTTGCCCCCTGGGTAAGGCCCGGCAGGAGCGGAAGGGGGTTTCTTGCTGAGGCCCCCTTCCGCTCAAGCTGCTTCAGCCTCAAGTCCGCTGCTTTTAAGGATACAAAAAGCTCACCAGGTTTTCATGGCTTGCGTAAAGGCCTCAGACGAAGCCTGGATGAGCTTTTCCTCCACACAGTAGGCGAAACGTATCCAGCCGGGCTTGCCAAAGCCGCTGCCGGGGACCCCAAGGATGCGGTACTGTTTCAGGTGATCCGCGAAGGCCCGATCATCCCCTTTGGGAACCTGACAGAACAGATAAAAGGCCCCCTCAGGCTCCGCGTAGGTGATGCCCGCGGCGTCCAGAACCTGCTTAAACGCGTCCCGCCGCCGGGCATACACCGTTACATCCACCCGGGCAAAGGTGAGCTCCGCCACGATGCGCTGCATCAGGGCCGGAGCGTTCACAAAACCCAGGATCCGGGTGGTATAAATGAGGGCATTTAAAACCGCTTCCTTATCATGGATAGCAGGGCTCACCGCGATATACCCGATCCGTTCTCCCGGCAGGGAGAGGCTCTTGGAATAGGAGTTCACCACCACCGATTCACTGTACACAGAAAGGATCGGGGGCACCGGGACGGTATAGGCGATTTCCCGGTACGGTTCGTCGGCAATCAGATAGGGCAGACGGCCCGAATGATTCCCCCAGGACTGCAACAGTTCCGCCAGTTCCGCAATGGTCCTGGCCGGGTAAATCCGCCCGGTGGGATTATGGGGGGAATTGATGAGCACCGCCGCGGTCTTTTCCGAAAGCCGCTCCCGTATAGCGGGAATGTTCAGGTTGAAATCCGGGAGCGTATCCGCTTCCACCAAACGGCCTCCATGATTGGTCACGTAGGCCCCATATTCCATGAAATAGGGCCGGGAGACGATTACCTCGTCCCCCGGATTGAGTATGGCCTTGAGCACCACATTGAGCCCCCCCGCGGCTCCTGCGGCCATGATCACCTGGGACCAATCAAGGGTAAGGCCCTGTTCCCGGGAGACCTTTCCCGCTAAGGCCTCCCGGACCTCGGGATAGCCTCCGTTGGGCATGTAGCCGTGGGATCCCTTTTTATCTTCCTCGGCGAGCTTCGTCAAGACCCGGTGAAAAGCCGGGGGAGGGGCTACATCGGGATTCCCAAGGGAAAAATCAAATACCTTATCCGCTCCATATTGTTTTTTAAGCTGATTTCCTTCTTCAAACATTTTCCGTATCAATGACGCTGAACCCAGGGCCTCTCGTATCGAACCGGCAATAGGCATATATACCTCCAT
>JAITRH010000084.1 GCA_031288495.1 Treponema sp.
GGATGTTAGTCGGGGACCCCCCATTGCTTACGCTAAACTTGACCCACAAAATTACCGGACTTCGGAAATCGGACACCGGACTTCGGAACTGGGAAACCGGAGTTCTGAGCGGGATTACCGGGATACAGAGGCGGGACATGGGGGTATGAAGCTATAATCCCGGGACATACCGGGATAATGCGATTCTGCGGATCAAATTTAGTGCTTAAGGTGTGGACCATGCTCGGCCCTTCCACGGCCTGCCGAAAAAAGGGGGTCCCTTGGATCCGGCCGAATGCTTCCTCACACCCCGGTAATGCAGCCCAGAGGCAGATTAATGCGGTTCAAAGGCGGATTATTGGAGTTCCGGGCAAGATTAATCTTGTTCCGAGCAAGATTAATGCAGCTCCGAGTAAGATTAATTCAGTTCCGAGTGAGATTAATCTCGTTCCGGGCAAGATTAATGCAGCTCCGGGCAAGATTAATCCGGTTCCGGGTGCGATTAATCTCGTTCCAAACACAAGAAAAGGAGTTCCGGCCATGCGTCATGCGGCTCCGAGAGGAATTACCGGGGCGGGGAACAGGAAAACCGCAGTTATACGCCCCGGCACCGATGGGCTGAACTCGAAGCGCGGACGAAATGCATACCTTGGGGACCCTGTTCGTCCCCTGCATCCTGCAGGTGTCAAGAGGGGCAGGCTTCACCGGAAAAAAATACGCCTTTTATACCGGCCCCTGCAACCACCAGGCTGAGCCTCGGTCAAATATACCAAGAGGTGCTTGTATGATAGAGGAACATGCCGCCCATAGGCCATGGGCTTTTTTAGATGCCTTCCGGGGTAAAGCCTTTAACGGCTTATGGCCCACCCTGCCGGAGATGTTCAGGATCACCGTCTCCCGGTATGGAGAGCAGCCCTGTTTTACCATTTATGAGCCGGACCGTATCAGCCTCACCTATCAGGAATCATTGGGTATCATCAAGGCCCTTGCCCGGTGGCTCCATAGCCAGGGGATCCGTAGGGGAGACGCCCTAGCGGTAAGCGGCAAGAATTCCCCTGAATGGACCATCGCGTATCTGGGCATCCTCTTTGCCGGCGCCGTGGTGGTCCCCATAGATTATCAGCTGAAAAACGAGGAAATCGAGTTACTCCTCAGAACCTCCAAGACCAGGATGCTCTTTGTGGATGAGGAAAAATACCCCTTCTTTATGAGCAATGCCGGGGCCTTAAGCGGCATCGTTTCCCTCAAAAAGGGGATACGCCCCTACCTTTACGAATTGGATGGACCGGAGGCGGAAATCCAGGAAGGGACTGAAACGGACATTGCGGCGATCCTGTTTACCTCCGGGACCACGGGGCTTCCTAAAGGGGTCATGCTGACCCATCAGAACCTGGTTTCCGACTGTTATCTTGCCCAGGGGAACCTCACCGTGCTGCCTACGGATGTTTTTTACGCCCTCCTGCCCATTCATCACTCCTATACCATGCTGGCGGTGTTCATAGAGGCCATATCCGTAGGGGCGGAAGTGGTCTTTGGCAAAAGAATGGTTACCAAAGCGATCTTGAAGGACCTCAAGGAGGCTAAGATCTCCATGCTTCTGGGGGTTCCCATGCTCTTTAACAAGCTCCTTGCGGGGATCCTGCGGGGACTTAAAGAAAAAGGGCTTGTGGTGTATGGACTTATTTCCGTTTTGATGGGTCTTTCAGGGCTTATTAAAAAAATCTTTAAGGTTAATCCCGGAAAAAAGCTCTTTGGAGCGGTGCTGCGAAAGGCTTCCCTTTCCACCCTGCGGATCTGTATCTGCGGAGGGGGGCCTTTGGCACCGAGTGTTTTCAGGAAATACAACCAGTTGGGGCTGGATTTCATCCAAGGGTACGGCCTCACCGAGACCTCCCCGATCATCAATCTCAACCCCGTAGAACAGTATAAAGAAACCAGCGTAGGCAAGATCATTCCCCAGGCGGATATGAAGATCCTTAACCCTGATGAACGGGGGATCGGTGAAATCATCGTGAAAGGCCCCATGGTCATGAAGGGGTATTACCAGATGCCTGAGGAGACCGCCGCAGCCTTTACACCGGAGGGCTACCTCAAGACCGGAGATCTCGGCTATCTGGACAGCGACCGGTACCTGTACCTCACCGGAAGGGCAAAAAACATGATCGTTACCGAGGGAGGCAAAAACGTCTATCCTGAAGAAATCGAAAATGAGTTCCAGCTTTTTGAAGAAATCGAGCAGATCCTGGTGCGAGGTTTTGTATTGAACAAAAAGATGAAGTCCGAGGGCATAGAGGCATTGGTATATCCTAACCCTGACTTTTTCAAGAACCTCCCTGAGGCTGCATCCGGGGAGACTAAGGAATTGATACGTACCCGGATACACGAGATTATCTCGGAGGTGAATCAGCGGCTTCTCCCGTATCAAAGGATCGAAAAAACAAGCATCCTGGATGAGCCTATGGAGATGACCACCACCAAGAAAATTAAGCGTGACCGCATCTAGGTCCTCCGGGAATACATAAGAACGGCTCCAAGGCAATGCCGGAAACAGGCCCGGCCCTCAGAGGTATCCCCCGGGCAGGGGGATTTTCTTTAGCAAGCCGGGTTTCGTGGGTTTTTCTCGAGGGCTTGCCAGGTTCCCGCCCTTCGGTGAAAGCCGTCATACCACGAGGGTAATAACCGTGATTTCATCACGGGATAGGCCTGGTTCTATTCGAGCCGCGGCAGGGGTTCCGGGTGGTATAGGATGGACCATATTTCCTTCCCAGGCGGTTTTATCGATCCCTTTTCTCCTTTATGGTATATACCGAATGGCACATGCGCTCACCCGGCACGTACTCAAGGGCCATATTGACCTAATGGAGCACTTCTTCTATGATAAATGCTTAATATCGAAGTAAGGAGCTGTTTCAATGAAACGGACGTATCAACCCAGCAAAGTGAAGCGCAACCGGAAATTCGGATTCCGGGCCCGGATGAAAACCCGGGGAGGCAGGCTCGTGTTAAAGCGCCGGCGGGCAAAGGGCCGGCTTAAATTGAGTGTTTCCGACGAAAAAAAGCCTTATTAAGGAGGACCGGCCTTTGAGCCTTGGGTCTTTTCACAAAGCAGGAGTCCTTCCTCCGGAGGCAGGTAGTGGCGAAGGAAAAAAGAAGGGGTCCTTTCGGTTTCAGCGGGCAGAACGTTTAAAGGGGAGGCGCGAGATCCGGGAAGTATTTCGCCGGGGTAAGGGGCTTACCTGTTTCGGCGCGAAATTGTTTGTGTTACCCAATGGTTTGTCCCATAACCGGATTGCCTTTACGTTTTCTCGTAAATTTGGGACGGCAGTGGAGCGGAATCGGGCTCGGCGGCTCGGCCGGGAAGCATACCGTCATATAGGGTATACCCTCAAGCCGGGGTATGATGTGGTGTTGCTGGTGTATCCGGGTACCGATACCTTGACGGCCCGGATGGAACAGGTAAAACGACTGTTTGCTAAAGCCGATTTAATGGAAAATCCATCATGGCCCCGGAACAACAGGGCCTTTTTACCAGGCAGAGAGTAGTGGCGCAGAGGCTGGTGTTGTGGGGGATCCGGTTTTACCAGGGGGGTATTTCCCCGTATTTTCCTCCCTGTTGCCGGTATGTCCCCAGTTGTTCTGCCTATGCCTATGAAGCGGTACAGCGATACGGGATATGCCGGGGTTTTGTATTGACCCTTAAACGGCTCTTACGGTGCCATCCCTTTTGTCCTGGGGGGTACGATCCGGTACCCTAGGAAGGGGTGGGATTTTGTTATATGGTATAATCACCTTTCCGGTGAGGCTCGTGGTGGTCCTGGAGGAATCTGTCAGATTTTGAGGGATTTTCGTAGGAATGTGCAAAAAACAGGGCAAGTTTAATAAAAAAGGGTTAGAAAAGCGGTTTTTTAGTTTGATTTATTGTTTATAGCGCTCAAGGTGAGGGAGGCAATGCCCAAAGGGTAAGGCCGGACCTTTGGGCTTAGAGAAGGGGCTTCCGAAAAAGCGGTCCCATCGGACTAAAGTCCGGCCCGCTTTTGCCGCGGAATCCAGGGCAGGGATTGCGCCTCGGATTATAAAGAATAAACAATTAAAAATTGCTTGAGGAGTTACATGGAAAAGCGAACGTTGCTGGCGGTGGTGCTTTCAGTTTTCGTTATATCAGGTTATTATATGGTACAGGGCATCTTTTTTCCGCCCGCAGCCTCTGTGGTTACAGAGGCTGTCGAAACCCCTGCCGCCCCGGGAACTTCCCGGGAAGAGCCGGTTTCCAGGATACCTGCCGGGTCGGATCCTATTCAGTCGGCAGAGGAAGGCCCGGTTGCAGAGCAGCGGGTAACTATAGACACGGAACTGTTGCGGGTAACCCTCACCAATGCCGGGGGAGATGTGGTTTCCTATAAGCTCAAGGAACATACCGAAGGGAATGAGTTTGTCGAGATGATCCTTGCCGGTGCCGAGGAACCCCATGCCTTTACCCTGGCCTTTGGGGATGCCACGGCCCGGCCGGTGGGATCCTACTTTACGGTAGTCCGGGTATCTGACTATACCGTGGCCTTTTACCGGGATTTTACCCTGGGAAGCGCCGGGGATGAGGGTATGTTTCGCTTGATCAAAACCTATACCTTTAAGCCCCGGGAATACATGTTTGAACTGACTATACACCTGGAGGGAGGGCATTCGACCTCGGGGTTTAATTTCTCTGGAGCCGCCTATACCCTGACCTTTGGACCCCAGATCGGTCCCTATTTTGAGAAATTGGACCAGCGTTATGAGTATCGCCACTATTATACCTATACCAACGGTAAACAGAAGCAGGAAAAAGTAAGCGACCAGGCCCCCCTTAAGATTATGACCCGTCCAAGTTGGGCCGCAATCGCCGGGAAATACTTTACGTTTATCGCCCTGCCCTACATTAATCAGTATGAAATGGAATTCTCCACCCGACCTGAACCGGGTATTTCCAGCGCTTCCCGGTTCTCCCTGATCCGCTTGCCCGTGAACAGCTCCCGTACCGAAGATACCTACCGGTTTTACTTGGGCCCCAAGAACCAGAATTCCCTGGCGGTGTATACCAATGGAAACAACGACTTCAATCTGCGGGATATGAATTTAATTAAAGTGGCCAATACCAGCGGTTTCCTTGGGCCCTTGGAAACGGTCCTTAAGTGGTTTTTGACCTGCTTCTACCGGCTTATTCCGAATTATGGGGTGGCCATTCTCTTTCTTACCCTGCTGGTGAAGCTCCTCTTGTTCCCCCTTACCAAGAAGGGTTCTGAATCGACCCTGAGGATGCAGGTCCTTTCCCCCAAGATCAAGGAGATCCAGGCCAAATACAAGGATAACCCCGCCAAGATAAACACGGAAATGGCGGAATTGTACAAAAAAGAAGGGTATAACCCCCTCGCCGGGTGTCTCCCCATGCTCCTGCAACTCCCGATTTTCATCGCCATGTACAATCTCTTTAACAACCATTTCGATCTCCGGGGAGCCTTGTTCATTCCGGGCTGGATTCCAGACTTGTCCCTCCCTGAATCGATCTTTACCTTTGCCCCTTTCCGCTTACCCCTGCTGGGGTGGAGTGATATTCGTCTTTTACCCTTTATTTATGTGGGTTCCCAACTGCTCTACGGCAAGATAACCCAGACTCCGGATCAGCAGGGTAATGCCCAGATGAAGATGATGTTCTATATCATGCCTATCGTGTTCTTTTTTGTTCTCTACGATGTGCCTTCAGGCTTACTCTTGTACTGGATCATCTCCAATCTCTTGTCCTTGGTGCAACAGGTAGCCATCAACAAATATCTGGCCAAGAAGCGGGCCGGTATGGCCGTTGCCAATCCTGAACCGGTGATCGCACCGAAAAAGAAGAAGAAGCGTTAAGGGGCGTCTCGTTTTCTCGTACGCCGGGAGTGGTTGCGAGGCAAGGGGAGAAGGGGCAGTGGTGAGTGTTTAGGCTGGAGTCCACAAAAGCGTAAAAACATTGATTTTTCAAAAGAGGCTGTTTGAAACTGCCCGATTTTGAGCGTACGCTGCGATGTAAGGGGAAAAAAGACCGTTTCTTCCCAAGCCGGTTTCAAGGGTAACCGAGTTTTGAAAGGGGCTCGCCGGGGAGAAAATTAAGCAACGCAATTTCTTTCGCAAGGAGTCTATATATGGTATATGAATTTGAAGGCCGTACCGAAAAAGAGGCCATCGATCGGGCAGCGGAAACCCTCGGTCTTGGCAAGGATGATTTTGATGTGGAAATTCTTGAGGTCCAGCGCACCGGTTTATTTAAGCTCAAGAAAGGGTATGTTAAGATACGGGTTCACCTGAACCAGCCTGTTTCAGGAACCCCTCCACATGCCGAGGAAACCCGGGAAATCCGATCCCTTCCTGATGAACCGCGTCCTCAGAAAAGATCCGAGGAGCCTGAAGCCCAAAACGATTTTGAACAAAAGATCATTGATTTTATAGAAGGTGTCATCCATCGGATGGGGTATGAGGGAAAGGTATCGGTCCTCTTCAGAGAGGACCGGAAGATCGGATTCAAGGTTGATTCGGAACATTCTTCTATTTTAATAGGAAAAAAGGGGAAAAATCTGGACGCCCTGCAGCTCTTGATCAATATTTACGCGGGCAGACAGGGTCGGGAGGATATACGGGTGATCTTGGATACGGAGAATTACCGGATTCGCCGGGAGGAGTCGCTGGTCCGCTTGGCCTATACCGTGGCGGATCGGGTC
>JAITRH010000188.1 GCA_031288495.1 Treponema sp.
TTCCAATACCTATAGCATGGGCTTTTTCCCCGATACGGTGAGGTAATGAGCCTATAGACCGGGGTTTTTACTTCATACCGTGAGTTCCTTAAGGTCCAGGAGTTAAAACTTCATTCCCCATTTCACTACCGTCCGTTCTTCGATGAATTTGAATATGATGCCTTCAACCAGAACGCCAATAATAATCACGGTTATGAGTCCCGCGAATACCAGATTTGTATTGAGCTGATTCTTGTTTTCATATATGAACCAGCCGATTCCCCCGCTGCCGGAACTGACGCCGAAAACCAGTTCCGCGGCGATAAGGGTTCTCCAGGAAAAGGCCCAGCCCACCTTTAATCCCGTAAGGATATGGGGAAAAGCCGCGGGAACAAGTATCTTAAACACAAAAGAAAGCCCCTTAAGCTCGTAGTTCTTTCCCACCATGCGGAGGGTATTGCTTACTCCCATAAAACCGGCGTATATGTTCAGGGAAACAGGCCAGGCAACCGCATGGATAATAACGAACATGATACTCGGATACCCAAGGCCAAACCACAAAAGGGCAAGCGGTAAAAGGGCGATAGCCGGAAGGGGGTTAAACATGGACGTAAGAATTTCCAATAGATCCGTACCAATCCGCGTGGTGATGGCGAACACCGTTAATACTCCGGCTACAAGAACGCCTCCCAGATATGCGGCAAGGATAACCCGCAGGGATGTAGCCGTGCGAAGAAGGAGATCCCCCCGGGTGATTACCCGGACAAGACCGGTAAGGGTATCCGAAAAAGAGGGAACCATCAGGGGGTTGCCCAGGTGTACCGCGTATATCTGCCAGAGCAGAACCATGAGGATTACCAGAACACTTTTTCTGAGCGCCCCTATATTGTACAGCTTCTCATAGACCGAAAGGTTGATTTTAATGTCCGGCGGCGGGTTTTCTGTTTTTTGATACGCCTCTTGTATAAGCGCAAGGGGGTTGTTTTCTTTAGATAACATAGTCCAACTGGTCCTTAAAGAGTATTTGGGTAATTTTCTCTTTCAATCCGGCATAGTCAGGATGGCTTTGGGAATTGATCCGTGACCAATCCACCGGAATCTCGTCCACCACTTTTCCCGGATGGGGCGAAAGCAGCACAATCCTGGTACCCAGGGTAATGGCCTCATCTATGGAGTGGGTTACAAAAATCAGGGTAAACCGGGTATCCTTCCACAGTTCAAGCAGTTCCTCCTGCATCTTCTGCCGGGTGAGGGCATCAAGGGACGCAAAGGGCTCATCCATCAGGATAATCTTGGATTTCAACGCCAGGCACCGGGCAATGGCGGCCCGCTGCTTCATACCCCCGGAAAGCCCGTGAGGATAGGAGTTTTCGAAGCCCTCGAGGTTCACTTTTTTCAAAAGCCGGCGGGCTTCTTCCACCGCTTCCCGGCGTCCCTGTTTCCGGGTTTCCCGAATGGCAAAAACGATATTTTCCAGGGCTGTTTTCCAGGGCAAAAGCTGGTCAAATTCCTGAAAGACCATGGCCCGGTCGGCACCCGGTTTTTTCACTTCTTTCCCATGCAAGGAAATCCAGCCCCCCGCCGGCGTGAGAAAGCCCCCAATCGCCTTGAGGATGGTCGATTTTCCGCACCCCGAAGGCCCCAGCAAAATCAGCCGGTCCGATTCCCGGACCTGAAAACACACACCCTCGGTGGCGGTTACCAGATACTGGGCTGTCTTATACTGGAGGGTTAAATTCCGTACCTCCAGAAAAGGAACCGGAGACTTGGGAGTTTCCCCTCCCAAGTCTCCGGAGATCAGGCGGTCCGCCACGGCTTACTCAAAAACCTTCGGGAAGAATAGGTCTTCCTGTTTTTCCGGTTTAGTCGAAATAGTGCCTACCTCATACAGAAAGTCACTGTAATACTGAAGGTTAAGGGGCTTTGTAGTATAGGTTATATCCGGATTATGGAGGATCTTCTCTATCAGTTCCACCGGTTCGCTGGAATTGGTTACCGAAAGGTAGAGCAGCGCCGCTTCATGTTTGTTGGCCTGTATCCAGGCGTCGGCCTCATTCAGGGATTCGATAATTACCGAAACCAGCCGGGGATTATTATGGTAGAATCCCTCGGAGGTGGTTACCAGGTTTGCCGTATGGGGGCTGCCGAACACATCATAGGACCTGAAAACCTGATGGACCTGAGGGTGCTGCTGCTCGATGCTGGCGAAAGGCTCGTTGGTAAAATGGGCGGTAATCTCCGACTTCCCCGAGGTGAGGGCCACCAGGGCATCCGGGTGGGGCAGAGCAACGGTCCAGGGGTCAATCCGGTCGTAGTGTTCTTGGCCGAAGGCTTTGGCCGCGGCAATCTGGAGGGTCAAGGCCTGAATGGAGACCTTCACCGAGGGAACCGCGATCTTATCTTTTTCCGAGAAATCCCGGATGCTCTTGACATCGGGATTCGTGCTGTTGAGTATCAAGGGGGAGCGGTCCAATGCGGCAAGAAATTTGGCGGCCCCCTTTGTTTTATCCCAGAGGATAAGGGCGGGGGCGACTCCGCCGGATATTAAGTCCACATTACCGGAAAGCAACGCGTCATTTGCCGTGGCTCCCCCTCCAAAGGTAAGCCACTGGACCTTCACTGCTCCAAGACCGGCTTCCTGGGCGTTTTTCTCTATCAGTTTATGCCCTTCCAGCACGATCAAGGGCAGGTAATTGATGCCGTATTGCTTGCTTATGCGCAGTTCCTTTTGCTCCTCTTTGGCCGCCGCTTCGGAGGGGCCAACCGGTTCTTTTTGAGCCCGGGCACTCAAACCGCTTACCACCGCCAGGGTGAAGAAGAGTACTAAAACACCCCGCATGCCGCTTACTGTCTTTTGTTTCATGTTCATGCTCCTTCATGAATAGACCTGTTCGGGAACCCCGCGGGTTCCCCCTGAAAAGAACGCAGCCCCGGTCAACAGAAATAACTCCTTTGCCCTTCATTCCGCAGAATAAACCTATATACCCAATGCATCCGCTGTCCTTTGGTCTAGCGCACCACGCCCCGCTCAACCACCACCGATTCAGGGTCAACGGTATCGCCGTACACCGGAAGCAGGGTGGCCCGGTAATTATCGTGGAAAAAGGCGGGGCCCAGGCCGGTACTGATTTCCTGGTTAAGCCAATCCAGCAGGGCCTTGTTGCCCTTTCGTACCGCCGGGGCAATGGTATCGAGGCTGCCGATGGAACCGATGCGGGTGGAAAACCCGGGATTCTGAATCGCCCAGGCGAAGAGCAGGGTATTGTCCTGGGACAGGGCCGCGCCCCGGCCGTCCTTCAAGGCGTTAAAGGCTTCTGAAATCTGATCGAA
>JAITRH010000209.1 GCA_031288495.1 Treponema sp.
CCAGATGGGGTAAGGTCCAGGTCCACAGGTGCCTTGGGTATTAGCCATGGTTTTTGGGAAAAATAAAGACCGGAAACGGAAGGGACACGCCTTCGAGCAGATGAATGTAGTAAGGAAAGCGGTTATAGCCGCGCTAAAACCGCAGGAACCGGAGAAAAAGACCGGTTATACGCGCATCATGTCCAATGCGTTAATGAAGGACGATTACAGAAACTCCCCCTTTTCGGGTGTTACCTGAGTTTGCCCTGGAAGTGAGGAGCTGGGCCTTGACTAATCTCCATAAACCTAGACAATTAGATCAAACGGTAACTTATTCGTAGCGGAGGCATAGATGAGTACTATTGAATATGTGGAGGCCCGGGAGATTCTTGATTCTCGAGGTAATCCAACGGTGGAAGTGGATGTGGTTCTGGAAGACGGTTCCTTTGGACGGGCAGCGGTTCCATCCGGCGCTTCTACCGGTGAACACGAAGCGGTGGAGCTTCGGGATGATGACAAGAGCCGGTATCTGGGCAAGGGGGTCCTCAAGGCAGTGGATAATGTGAATAATATTATCGCCCCGGAGATTGAGGGCTCGGACGCCCAGGATCAAGTTGATATTGACCGCACCATGATCGAACTGGATGGTACCGAGAACAAGAGTAAACTGGGAGCCAATGCCATACTGGGGGTTTCGATGGCGGTTGCCCGGGCCGCCGCAACATACCTGGATGTGCCCCTTTACCGGTATTTGGGTTCCTTCCACGGGAATCTTCTTCCGGTACCCCAGGCCAACATTGTGAACGGCGGGAAACATGCGGACAATAAGATCGATTTTCAGGAATTCATGGTTATGCCCATCGGTGCCGAGTCCATTCGGGAAGGGGTCCGCTGGACTGCGGAAATCTTTCACACCTTGAAAAAGCTCCTTAAAGATGCGGGCAAAAACACCGCAGTAGGAGATGAGGGAGGATTTGCCCCAGACATCGGCAATGAAGAGGCCCTGGAGTATATCCTGAAGGCCATTGAGAAAGCCGGTTACAAACCAGGAGATCAGATCGGTATTGCCCTGGACTGCGCCAGCTCCGAGCTTTTTGACGAGGGGGACAAGAAAGGGTACAAGTTCTGGAAATCCAATCCCGGGGAACTGTTCACCGCCGATGATATGATTGCCCTCTATACCAAATGGGTAAATAAGTACCCCATCGTTTCCATCGAAGATCCGCTGGATCAGAACGACTGGGAAGGGTATGTGAAGATGACCAGGGCCCTGGGATCCAAGATCCAGATTGTGGGGGATGATTTCTTCGTTACCAACACCAAGCGGCTTGAGCGGGGCATCAAGGAAGGGTCCTGTAACTCTATCCTCATCAAGGTAAACCAGATCGGTACCGTAACCGAGACCTACGAGGCGGTTGAGATGGCTAAGCGCGCAGGGTACACCGCCATCATCTCCCACCGTTCCGGAGAGACCGAAGACAGCTTCATCGCGGACTTGGTGGTGGCCTTGGAAACCGGGCAGATCAAGACCGGCTCCATGAGCCGCACCGACCGGATCTGCAAGTACAACCAGCTTATGCGTATCGAGGATCAGCTTGAAGGGACCGCGGAGTATGCGGGGAAAAAGGCCTTTTACAATTTGAAGTCCTAAGGCAGGGCTGTTTCTGTAGCAGGGGGCGTTGGCCCCCTTTTTTATTTTTTATACCCACCATACGCCAAGCCCCATGAGTTCCGGGGCATACCCGGGCTTCGCCCATGATGAGGATGATCAGGCGTATTAAGCCCTTGCGCGCTTCGCCCGTTAAGCGGGGCGGCGTATCCTGACCTTACTGAGGAGACGCCGGAAGAAGCGGGGAAAGAGAAAGGGTTTGGAACCGTTCCCGGACCTTTTGCAGGAGCGAAAGCTCCCGGCGGATGATTTTCTCGTAATCCAGGGCCTGCCCCTGGATCCTATGGGCTTCATCTTGCCAATACTGAACCCGTTCCAGGTTAATGAACCGAAAGCGGCGCTCCCCGGCTTTACCGGCCCAGGCTAGGGCATCTTTCCAGTACCAGAGGGCGGTCTTGAAACAGGTTTCCGCGGTTTCAAGGCTCTTGAGGTTCTGTTCTTTCCAGGGGGCATTGTAAAAATAAGCCTGCCCTTTGTTCCATTTATTTCCCAGAAACAGGTACTGCTCAATGAGCTTGAGGTTCAGGTGCATCATAAAAAGATACCGGTACTTCTCCCACTGCACTTCGTCTTCAATCAGGGCCACCGCGTACAGGGGATTGGCAAAATCCGCTTGCAGCGCTTTTTCAAGCCAATAGATGTTCTCCATGGTATCATCCGGGTATTGTATGTAATGGAGGTGGTAGAGCCTGAAATATTCTTCTTTATACCGGATCCTATCGGCCTTGAGGGGCGCCGTGGTGATGAGGCAAAGGGCCATGCCCAGCGCCAGGAAAGGCGCTTTTGGAAAAGCCCTGCTTGTACCTTTGCGCTGCATGTTCATGTTTTACCCCTTTCCCCTTTGCTTCACGTTGCATTCCCGGCTCCTTTTACTATCGGCATGTTCCTGAGGGCCCTCCAGATTTCCTCGGCTACTGCCTGAGGTTCTTGGGAAGCGTCGATGATTTCCACCCGGACCCCTTCCCGGGCGTACCAGGGCAGTAAAGCCCGGTACCGTTCCCTCACTTGGATCTGAAAGTCCAGGTATTCGTAAATTTCCTTAACCCGCCGGCCTTCCATGCGGGTGACGGCCTGTTCACCGTCAATATCGAAAAAAAAGAGCAATTCCGGGAGGGGGAAGCGCTCGTTCAAACGCCGTACCAGTTCTTCGCCGCAGTCTATGCCCTGGTATACCAGGGATGAAAGCACGTAACGGTCGGAAATGACCAGTTCACCCCGGGTACTCCGTTCCACGATGCCCCCGGAGGCGTATACATGCTCGTTTCTATCCGCAGCGAAGAGGGTTGCCAGGGTTTCCCGCTTAAGGGGGATCTCCCCTTTCAAGGCGGACCGCAAAAGCCCCCCGATGGGGCCATCCGTGGGTTCCCAGGTAGCATACAGGGGAGGAAGGCCTGATACCGCCGGGGAAGCGAACCGGTTCCGTAATAAGCCAAGCTGGGTAGTGGTTCCGCTGCCGTCTCCGCCTTCAAAAACCGCAAAATTCTTAAGAATCATCATGGGTATTGTTATAGCAAGACCCGGGATGTGTCAAGTTCGGAGCTTCCCCCGCCAGGATAAACGCATAGGAACCTTCCGGGGTTCTGGGGCTTTCAACAGGGTAAGGGGCGAGAAAGCAAAAGGGGTCCCCTCGGACCGGAGGGCGGTTCCACCGAGCAACCGGAGGTTCATGCCGCCTAGTCATAGGGAGCCTATGCTAACTGGTAGGCAGTCAAGAATCAAACTGAGGATAAAGATGTTTCAGTTTTATCCGGGCATCGGCAGTCGTAAACCGCCAAGTGATCGTACTGCCTTTTTCATTCCGTACTTCGTTCCACACCCGCACCCTCTGCCTCATCTCTTCCAAGGTCCCTACCCGGGCCGGTAATCCCTGGCTGTTTATTACACTCAGTTCTATCTCCGCCATGTTTAACCAACTGCCGCAGGCTTAACCGGTAATGGAGTCCTCCTTTCCCCTACCAACTGTTTCGGGCATTCGTCCATACATACCAACGGATGTTTTTCATCCCATTCCTGGGTTATACATCGAGTATGTCCTCCATATCGGCTACAAACTCCCCATTCCCTTCAGGGGGGATACACCATTCTTTGTTCTGCCGGGGTTTAAGTTCGTTTTTTTTTAATATTTTTCGTATGGTTTCATGGGATACCTCCTTCGTGTCGGTGTTCTCTAGGGTTACCCACCTGTCCCATATCAGCCTCAGCGTCCAGTGTGCGTACCCTTCCGGTACCGGTCCGCATACCAGGGCAATGAGGCGCGCCTCATCTTCTCCCTGTATGGAGCGCTGTCGGTGTCCCCGCTCCCTCCCCTCAACGGTCGCTTCAAATCCTTCCTCCACAAACCGTTCTCTGATCCCTTCTATCCCCCGTCTATGCATACCGACCCGTTCGGCTATCACCTCATCGGTATATCCTTGGTCGGCAAGTAACAATGCTTGTGCCC
>JAITRH010000210.1 GCA_031288495.1 Treponema sp.
CCATGATCGCAGGCTTGGGGTACCGATACCTTATCCGGGGGGAACGATCTCCCCTCACGGTCCGGGCCTCTGCCCGGGTAAAAGCCTTTAAGCGGTCCTATCCATAAGGAAGAAAAACCGGAAAGCACTCCCAAAAGCCGCGGAACACCGGCGCTATTTTCACCCTGAACCGGGTTTCATGGGGGACCTCCACACGTTAGGTGGGTGTGTCCCCCACACCCTAGTTGAGTGGGACCCCTACACCCAACTAGCCCCCGACCCCCTGGGGCTAGTTAGGTGTGTCCCCGCACCCTAGTAGGCCCCGGCCCCCTGGGGCTAGTTGGATGTGCCCCCGCACCCTAGTAGGCCCCGACCCCCTGGGGCTAGTTAGGTGTGTCCCCACACCCTAGTAGGCTCCGACCCCCTGGGGCTAGTTGGGTGTGCACCTCACACGCTAGGTAGGGGGTATATGCTGAGGTGAGTTCGATGGCATCTGAGGGATCCGCGGATGATTCGGGTACATGCGCGTTCCGGTGCGTAATTCCCGGAGGCGCTTTGCTATGGTCGAGCTCCCGTTACGCTATGTTCCGGGCATACCCGCATTATCGGTTTCACAAAGTACGGGTCATTCCTCGGATAGGAATGACCCGGCGGTTTCTAGGAGGCGCTTCCAAAGAAGCGGTAGTTTACATTCGTTTCCACAGTTTCAACGCCTGTTCCCGGGATTTTGCCAAAAGCCCTTCTTCGTCGATCCCCACCAGTTCCCGGTCTTGCATAATGATTTTGCCGTTGATAATGGTGGTATCCACATGCCTGCCGGTAATACCGAAAAGGATGTGGCTGTTGATCGTGTGTTCGTGTATCGGCGTTGGTCCCTTATAATCAACGATGATGAGGTCCGCATAGTGGTCTTTCTTAAGGGTACCGATCTTGCCCCGGATGAAACGTTCCATAATCCTCTTGTTGTTCTGAAAAAGCATCTGCGGCGGCTCTGCCCAGGCAACCGAGGGAAGCTTGGCCGCGTGTTTATGCAACACCGCCGCCGCCTTATAGGATTCGGTCATATCCGCGGTATAGCCGTCGGTACCCATACCTACCAGGATCCCTTTCTTCAACATGGCAAGCACCGGTGAAACCCCTACGGCATTTCCCATGTTCGACTCAGGGTTGTGTACTACCGCAACATTGCTGTCTTTGAGCAGATCCATCTCTTCCTCGGTAATGTGGATACAATGGACCGCTATGGTTTTGTCCGAAAGCACCTTATAGTGATACAATCGCTCAATGACCCGCATATTATATTTTGCCAAGGCGTCCACCACATCTTCGATACCCTCCGCCGCGTGAATGTGAAATCCCCCACCAAGGCCGGCAGCCGCCTCAAGGCACTGATTCAGGGTCTTCTCACTGATGGTGAGCTGAGCATGGATCCCCATAAGGGCTTGCAGCATATCGGTGTTTTGGGCTTTGCAGTACTTGGCAAAATCCACGTTTTCTTTGATTCCCGCCTCTTTTATGGCTTCACCATCCCGGTCGGAAATCTCGTAACAGAGGTTACTCCGGATACCGAAATGCCGGGCTGCCTCGGCAATCTTGAAGAGGCTCCCTTCCACCGCATAGGGGCTGGCGTGATGATCGATCACCGAGGTAACCCCTGAACGGATTTGGTCAATCATGGGGCCCACCGCGCTGTAATACACATCCTCCAGGGTAAGCTGCTTGTCAAGGCGCCACCACAGTCCCCGCAGCACTTCGCCGAACGTGGTTGCCGGTTTCCCTCCAAGACTCATGCCCCGGGCAAAGGTGCTGTAGTAGTGCATGTGGGTGTTGATAAAGCCGGGCATAACTAAGCGCCCCCGGGCATCCATATAGTCCGCATCCGGGTATTGCGCCCTGACTGCACCGGTTTCACCCACGGCGGCAATCACCGTACCGTCAATGACAACCGCACCGTTTTCAATAAACGGACACGCGTCGTCTCTTGTAACGACTTTTCCATTTCCAATTAAGAGCATGGTTAAACCTCCGTTACCATATAGCTATAGGTCTGCATAAGCAGCTCGATCATCTGGGCCACTTCCTGGGGAATGCCTCCGGGTTCCCCATGCCAGGTAAGTACCGATTTATCCGCAAGCCTCACCAGGAAGACCCCGGCACCTCGGGACAAGAAGCCCGTATTCCGGCTCTGGGTGAAATCTTCCTCGCAGGAAAATACCGTGAACTTGTCCTTATAGGGAGCTCCTTGGTGCGGACAGAAGACCCCGCAGTTTCCGCACTCATTACAGAGCCGGTCGATGTGGACCACCTGGTGGCCTCCCGCGTTCAAGGACGATGCGGGGTTCACCATAACATTTGCCCGGTTCGGGCATACGTCGCAGCAAAGCTCGCAGATTTCCCCGCAGGAAAGGCAGCGGTAGGCATCGGTGTTCCCCGGCAGCGAAGGGGCCACTATCCCTTTCTTGGCGTACAAGACCTCCTTATCCGACCGGAGTTGCACCGACCCAAAATCCGCAGGGATGTGGAGCTTCCGTAAAATGTCTTGAGCTATGGTTTTACTGTCCGCCAGGGCCTTAACCACGGTGGCCGCTCCCGCCTTGCAGTCCCCCGCAATGTACACATCGGGGACAGAACTTTCCAGGGCGGCATTCAGCACCGGAAAACCCTGGGGGTTCAACCGTATGCCGTTCCGGGTAAACAGGGTCGTATCCACCTGAGCCCCTACCGCGCTGATTACCCGATCAAAGGGAAATTCTTCATAGGTACCCGTACCGGCGATGCTCCGCCGTCCGGATTCATCGTAGGCTCCAAGGCGCATCACTTCACACCGGAGGATGCCTGCCTTAAAACTCTTTGGGGCGCAGAGTTCGGTGATTGTTACCCCTTCTTCCAAGGCCCCTTCCCGTTCTTCTTGCTGGGCGGGCATAAAATCTATGGTCCTCCGGTACAGGATACGTACCGTTTCGACTCCAAGGTTCCGTTTTGCCGCTCGAGCGCAGTCCATGGCCACATCTCCGCCGCCGATAACCGCCACCTGCCTGCCGAGATCCAGGGACCCTCCCGAGGCTTTGAAGGCTTCCAGAAATTGGAGGGCATCTATGGTATCACCCGAGTCGAGGGGGGCCTTTCCCGCTTTCCATGCTCCCGTGGCAAGCACCACACAGACATGCTCCTGTTTAAGGGCGGCAAGGGAATACCGCTCGTCCACCCCAAAAATGAACTCCACCCCAAGTTTTTCCGCAAGCCTCAGATCCCGATCAATCGCTTTATGGCTGATCCTAAAAGAAGGGATAACGTGCCGGACAATGCCATAGGCCGCATCCCGTTTTTCATATACCCTAACGGGTACGCCGTTTCGCCGTAAGTATACCGCCGCGGCTATACCTGCGGGGCCTGCGCCGATAATGCCCACGGACCTAGTGGTCTTGAGGGGAACCGGCTTCAGCTCATGGCTGTAGGCATCTTCCGCCTGTTCTGCGGCAATACGCTTGGCCCTGCGGATTTCCAGGGAATTATCATAATCCACCCGGGTACAGATCTGTTGACACCGGTGATCGCAGATCGTACCGGTAATAGAGGGCGCCGCATTATCCCGGAAGATAATTTCAAAGGCCCCCGCATAGTCGCCGGCGGCGACCTTATCCAAATACCCGGGAATCTGCTGATGCAAAGGACAGGCTCCCTCTTGGCAGGGCGCTCGTGCACAGTCAAAGAGGGGCAGAACCGAAGGGGTTTTCCGCAAGCCCCCCCGGCGGTGTTCCTTACGGTGCCGCTTTTGCTCGGTAAGCCGCCCCGCCAGGGTATGCAGGGCCTGTACCCTGATACCGGTAAGCCCGGGGTCCAAGCGGGACAGCACCGTTTCGGCAAGCTCCGCCAGTTGTTTGAGCCGTTCATATCCTCCTGGTTTAAGCAGGTTCGTTGCCATGGTAACCGGCCGGATACCGGTTTCAAGAATGGACGCCAGATTAAAGAAATCCGCCCCGCCGGAATAGGAGATGGAAAGGGTTCCGTTAAACTCCTGGGATACACGCTGCGCCACGGTAATGGAAAGGGGAAACAGCGAACGCCCGGACATATACATTTCCTCGCCGGGGAGTTCTTGCCTGGTAATGGCTACCGGGAAGGTATTGGTAATTTTTACCCCAAAGGCCAGGTGTTTCTCCTCGGCCTGTCCCTGCAAGCGCCGAAACATCCCCACGGCATCGCTAAACTGGAGGTCGTTCTTGAAGTGGTGATCGTCAAAGGAGATATACCCATACCCCATATCGTCCAAGAGCCGGCGGGCGGTTTCATACCCGAGCAGGGTGGGATTGCATTTAACGTAGGTATGCATCCCTTTGCTTACCAGGAGATAGGAGGCGATCTTTTCGATCTCCTCTTTGGGACAGCCATGGAGGGTGGATACGGTGATACTGGAAGAAATCGCGCCGGGTATGGCCTCTAAATCCTTGTGGGTGAACCTTTTAAACGAAGGGATGTTCCCTTTAAGGTACTCATAACACCGGTTCCAAATGGGTGTATCCGAGGCGTTCCGCATCCCTTCGATATAGGTATCGATCTTGGGGGACTGAATACCTTCAAGGCTGTAACCCACGCTCAGGTTAAAAATAACCCCGCAAGGGTCCTCTAAGGCGAACTCCTTGGCCAAGACATGGACTAAAAACCACGCCTTGACATACTCTTCAAAGGCCTGCTGCACCGTAAGCTCGGTGGACCATTCCACGTTGTATCCCTCATCCATGGCATTGATGCAGGGCCGGGCCACGCATTTCCGCAGTTCCTCCCCGTCCATAGTTTGTACGGTCTTAAGCTCGATGAACCGGCTTCCCCCAAGATATGCCGCAAGGATGTTTTGGGTAAGCTGGGTATGGGGCCCCGCGGCAGGTCCCAGGGGCGAAGCAAGCTTCGTCCCAAACAGGGTGATTCCCGCACCGCTTGCGTTCCGGTAGAAGCGATCCTGTCGAATCCCAAACACCGAATTACTGTTCCTTGCTTCCGTTTGAATCCAACGGACAAGATCCGAAAATGCGAGGGGCCGCATTATTTCACTCATGATACACCTCTCTTATGATATTTCCCTCCGGTACTGCCGGCCTGCTTTGCTCCTTCATGCTCCCCAAGGATGCCCCGGCTCAGGATAAACCCATAGAAAACTTCCCGGGGCCCCTATAGACGCCCCATAACGGCATACACCGTCCCCACGCTGCACCGGTCCGGTTGCTTCGCAAGAACGACCCCCGGCCGGGAATTGCCGCTCATGCCGGCCCAGGGGAAGGCCACCCTTAAACGAGGCCTTCCTGCAAGCCGATACCTTGCATTGGGTACACCCGGACGCCGCAAAGGTATACCCAAACACCGGCCCGGTATACCCAGACGGCACATAGGTATACCGCAACGCGGCGTTGGTATACCCGAACATCGAATTGGTACACCCGGATGCCGCAAAGGTATACCGGAACGGCATGCCGGTACACCCGAACATCGAATTGGTGCACCCGGACGCCGTAAAGGTATACCCGAACACCGGAGCGGTACACCAAAACGGCACATAGGTACACCGGAACGGCGTGCCGGTATACCCGGACATCACCCTTCGATCATCCCCTGCGGTTCCCGGAGGGTTTCCCATAAAACACCTCCTTCCTGCTGCTCAGCCTATACGAGGGGAATCCCTTACCGGCGGATCACCGTACCGGTTTTACCTTCCAGACCTTCCTGTGCCTTGGACAACATCGTAATGAGGGCGGTATGGTGCGGGTTTGCCCGGACAAATGCGGCGGCGGCCTCAACCTTGGGCAGCATGGAACCCTGGGCAAAGTGCCCCTCGGCGATGAACCGTTCCGCTTCGGCAAGGGTGAGCGCATCCAGCCATTGCTGATTCGGTTTGCCGAAATTAATAGCCACTTTTTCAACCGCCGTGAGGATAATGAGCATATCCGCGCCGATTATTTCCGCGAGTGTAGCGGAAGCAAAATCTTTGTCCACCACGGCGTTCATGCCCCGGTACTGACCATCTTTAAGGGCTACGGGAATCCCGCCGCCGCCTGCAGCAATGGGGATCTGTCCTGCCTCAAGTAAGGCGCGGATGGTCTCCCCCTCAAGGATGCTCACCGGTTTTGGAGAAGCCACCACCCTGCGCCAGCCTCGCCCGGCATCTTCCCTCATGGGTACGCCCTGAGCGGCCAGGTTCTCCGCTTCCTCCTGGGTCATAAATCCACCAATCGGTTTAGTGGGCCGTACAAAGGCCGTATCCTCCGGGTCAACCACAACCTGGGTGATGATCGTAGCTACCGGAACCCGCAGATGCCGGGCATCCAGTTCTTTACGCAGCGCATTTTGCAGATCATACCCAATGTACCCCTGACTTAAGGCAACGCATACGCTCATGGGCAGCAGGGGAAAGTGGGGATCTGCTTTGGATGCGGTTTCAAAGGCGGTGTTAATCATGCCCACTTGCGGCCCGTTGCCGTGGACCACCGCCACCGCATACCCTGCTTCAACCAAATCCACCAATACCCTGGCGGTCCCCTGGACCGCTTGCATTTGTTCTTTTAACGTATCCCCCAGGGCGTTACCGCCGAGGGCAATGACCACTCTTTTTTTCATGTGCTCTGACACCATACTCCTTGGTACGTATGCTATGAACGAAGAAACCCTTTTGGGGCGAAGGAGCGGCTTCAAAAAATAGCAGCCTCCTCCCTCGCTGGTTTTTGCCCGTACCCTTCGCGGAAGGGTTCTTCCTTAATTTCCGAAACAACTTCCGAGAAAGCGCGGCCTATTTCGAGCGGCCAGTTCGGCCAGCAGCCGCTGGGGATACTTCACCTTGCTTAAAAAGATCATCGCCCCAATGATGTAGGGCTTATGGCTTGCCTGCTTATAGAGGGGCACCCGATACCGATCAAACACCGAAGCAGCCACTTCTCCTTCCTTGCAACTTACCCCGGAAATATCCGCAGGAAGACAGTGCAAATACAGGGCCTTGCCCTTCCGGGTCATCTGCATCATCGCTTCCGTACATTCCCAATCCTTATGGCGTGCGTTTTCCCCGAGGAGTTCTTTTTCCAGGGCCTTTATCCCTGCAAAGTCACCCTCATCGTACAAGTTGGTCCGTTTCTCCATCGCCGCAAAAGGGGCCCAGCTTTTCGGATACACGATATCCGCATCTTTGAAGGCGGCTTCCATGGAATTCGAGGCGGTAAAGGTACCGCCACCGGCCACCGCGTTCTCCATGGCACGTTGTTCTATTTCCGGCATCACCTCATACCCTTTTGGATGGGCCAGGGATACTTCCATGCCAAAACGGGTCATTAACCCAATAATCCCCTGGGGAACCGAAAGGGGCTTACCGTAGGAGGGCGAATACGCCCAGGTCATGGCGACTTTTTTGCCCTTGAGGTTTTCAATCCCGCCAAAATGATGGATAAGGTGGTTCATATCCGCCATACTCTGGGTGGGATGATCGATATCGCACTGCAGATTGACCAGGGTTGGACACTGTTCCAAGACACCCTCAAGGTACCCTGCCCGTACCGCTTTGGCGACCTCGTGCATATAGGCGTTTCCCTTTCCGATATACATGTCATCCCGGATGCCGATAACATCCGCCATAAAGGAAATCATGTTTGCCGTTTCCCGTAGGGTTTCGCCATGGGCGATCTGGGATTTCCCCTCGTCGAGATCCTGTACTGCAAGACCCAAAAGGTTACAAGCCGAACCAAAACTAAACCGGGTACGGGTCGAATTATCCCGGAACAGGGAAATGCCCAGACCGCTATCGAAAATTTTCGTGGAAACATTGTCTTCCCGCAGCGCCCGCAGCGCATCCGCCACGGTATACGTCGCGATAATCTCATCAAAGGTTTTTTCCCAGGTAAGGAAAAAATCCCCCTGGTACAGGTTCTTAAAATTGAGCCGATCCAGTTTACCGGTAAACTGCTTAATATACGTCATTATGGTATCTCCTTAAATCAGGAACCCTCCCCGCGGTAGGGTTCCTGTATGGTACTTTGCTGAACCCCCTGGGTTCAGGCACCCTATGTACCTGCAATATAGACCGAGGGAAGCGCCGCATACACCGCGGCGCAGCGCACCAGATCCGCTTTCCAGGTCTTTTCATTGGGGGCGTGAGCTTCCTCTTCCTTGCCCGGTCCAAAACCGATGCAGGGAATCCCGTTCCGTCCCATGATGGCCACCCCATTGGTGGAGAAGGTCCATTTATCCACCTTGGGTTTACCGTACATACCCTCATGAGCCCGTACCATTGCTTTAGCCGCCGGGGCATCTTCAGGAATAACCCAGGTGGGGAAATAGCAGTCTATGGGGTAGACCACACCGGTGTAACTGGGACGGTCGTACCGGTACATGGTTACGGTCGCGGCGTATTTTTTTACCCTAGGGAGGGCTTTAATCTCATCCAGGGCGGAGAGATAGGTTTCCCCCTGGGTGAGCCTCCGATCAATCGAGATGGCGCACATGTCCGCCACCGCGCAGCGGGAAGGAGAACTGAAATAAATCTGAGAGACCGTCAAGGTCCCCTTGCCAAGGAAGGGATCGGCTTTCAGCCGCTCATTGAGGGCTTTTACTTCGCCAATGATTTCCCCCATTTTGTAGATCGCGTTATCACCCCGTTCGGGAGCTGACCCATGGCAGGAAATCCCCTGTACTTCAACCCGGATCTCCATGCGTCCCCGGTGTCCCCGGTAAATGTTGCCGTTGGTCGGTTCGGTAATCACCACGAACTCAGGCCTGATTTTTTCTTCTTTAATAAGATACTCCCAGCATAATCCATCGCAATCTTCTTCCTGGACCGTACCGGTAACCAGCACCCGGTACTGATCATTTAAAAGTCCCAGGTCTTTCATGATCTTTGCCCCGTACACCGCCGCTACAGGGCCTCCCAGCTGATCTGAGGTCCCCCGGCCGCCGATTTCTTCAGCGGTTTCATAGCCTTCAAAAGGATCGAACTGCCAATTGTCCGGGTTTCCTACACCTACCGTGTCGATGTGTCCATCAAAGGCGATGAGCCGTTTACCGGTACCCATGTACCCGATAACGTTACCCATCCGGTCGATGCCCGCTTCATCAAAATCAAGCTTTTTCATTTCTTCCAGGATCCGGGCTGCGGTCTCCTGCTCACCGCAACTCTCACCAGGAAGCCGCACCAAGTCCCGCAGGAACTTAGTCATATCAGCTTCATATGCCTCTGCCGCCTTTTTAATTGCCGTAAAATCCATTTCTTGCTCCATAGCCGTATCATGATCAGTCGCAATGCGCTCATTGCTTTAGCTGATTAATCGTTTCTCTCCCTATCTGATTCAGCTTCAAAATATGCCATTTTGAAACAGCCCCATTTCGTCAATCTTTGAAACCCGTCATTGATTCCCGTAAAAAAAATACCGGATGACCCTCCCTGTACGATGCTATACCGAGCTCCATGCCCCCTCCCAAAGGATACTCCGGTACCGCTCAGGATCCGTATCCCCTTCCGTGCTGAATACCAGCACGACTGAATCCTCGTGCAAGCCAAGGCTCTCCCGCAAATCCCGATACTCATCATCTTCAAGCATCGCCGCAAGGAGCCCGGTTGTTACCGCCCCGGATTCTCCTGAGATAACCTGCCTATCCCCGGGAAGAGGCGCCCCTAACATGCGCATTCCTTTAGCAGCCACCCAGTCCGGAACAGAAACAAAACACCCACTGTACCGCTTGAGGATAGGCCAGGAAACCGTATTTGCCTTACCGCATGCAAGCCCGGCCATAATGGTTTGCAAGCTCCCTCCTACGAGGACCAGGTTGTTTTCTTTTGCCGAACGGTACAGACAGTCTGCGGCAGCGGCTTCTACTACGGTTACTACTGGCGGCTGTTCCTTATACCTGTGGGCAACATACCCTTGTACCGACCCTGCCAAGGAACCTACGCCGGCTTGAACAAAGATGTGGGTAGGGGATACACCGTTGCGGGCGAGCTGCTGATGTACTTCGTAGGACATGGTTCCATAGCCCTGCATGATCCACCCCGGGATCTCCTCATACCCTTCCCAAGCAGTATCCTGCACCATAATTCCCTGGGGATCCTGTGCAGCTTCCTCATGGGCAAAACACACCGCCTCGTCATAGTTCAAGTCGGTAACCTGTGCCTCAGCCCCTTCTTTCAAAATGTTTTGTAGCCGGGTCTGGGAAGAACCGGCAGGCATGAACACCACCGACTTTTGACGCAGGGTATTCGCCGCCCACGCCACACCCCGTCCATGGTTCCCATCGGTAGCCGTATAAAAAGTAATATCTCCAAGCTTTTTTTTGATTGCCTCCGAGATAAGCACTGCATAGGGTAAGGTGGAAACATCCTGCCCCAGTTTTTGTGCAATGCATTGGGCCATGGCATAGGAACCGCCCAGGACTTTAAAGGCATTCAGGTTAAATCGATAGGACTCGTCTTTGAGATACAATGCCCGGATCCCCAGCCTTTGGGCCAGATGGGAAAGATTGATAAGTGGCGTTACCGCATAGCACGGAAAACTTCGGTGAAAATTCCAGGCTTTCTTTACCGCTTCTTCAGTCATGAGGTCCATAGGGGGCGCTGTATCGGTTTTCGGCATCGTATTCTTTACCCACTCAATGCGTTCTTTCATGTATACATTCCTCCATAACCATGAACCTATTGTATCACTGGTATAATGTTCTGTCAAACACTAAAATTTTTTTTATTTAAACGAGAAGCCTTTCCCGGGGAATATAAAACATCCCGGGGGATCGAACCTATCGTTCTGTATTTTCCAGAGTCCGGATATGCATATACACCGTATTCCGGGAAATACCTAGATTTTCAGAAATGATTTTAACTGAATTCTTTAATTTGAATATCCCTTGGTAATATAAAAGGGTTATGATCTCTTTGTTTTTTTGAGAAACTAAGATACTCGTATCCTGGCTTACCTCGTGCTTTACCTTTTCCAGGACCCGGGTTATCAATTCATCCGAATCATTGATAAAACTTTCAGCCATATAGACTCGGGAATCATCCAAAGAAAACGGTTGCAGGAGGGAGGTAAGGGGGCTATCCAGGTACATATTAATACATAGCAGCCCAATCGCGATATCCTTCTCTCCGAAAATTGCCATGGTCATGGATTTGACCGGTTTACCGTATTTGCTTTTGGAATAATAAGTGCTAAACCGCTCGGAATCGGCTTTTTCATGGGTACTTTTATTGATTTTTTCCAGCATCACCAGGGCTAGATCCGTGATCGGCGCCCCTTCCTTACGCCCCGAGTGAAAACCGTTCATAATCTTGATAATCGAATGATCCAGATCGCTGAGGTCATGGAGTACGATTTCAAAGGCCTCCCCCAAATAGCCTGCCAAGGCATCAATGGCGGTTTTGTAAGAATTGATGATGAACCTATCGGTCTCAGAATCCTTTTGCATATAGGGCCTTCTCCTCGTGTTATTTCTTGCTATAAAAAGTAGCGTCCATAGGCAGCTTGCTCCGCAGGATTCGGTCTTTGGCATAATAGGCCCCGCTTATGGCCGGGCACACCGGAATGGTTGCCAATTCGCCTACCCCCTTCACCCCATAGGCCAGGGGAGATGGATTCTGCGGTTGTATCAGCAGAATCTCCATAGGCGGCGCTTCAGTCGCCCGAATAAGCCCCAAAGTTCCGTATTTCACCTTGGGATAGCCCCCTTCGAGGGGGAAGTCTTCGGTAAGGGCATAACCCATACCCATGAGGATCCCCCCTTCGATCTGTCCTTCCGCCGCTTTGGGATTAACCACCGTACCCAAGTCATAGGCGGCGATGATCCTTTCCACTTTGCCTGTATCCTCCAGGATGACCACGGTCGCCGCATAACCGTATGCTACATGGCTCACCGGATTGGGTTTATCGCTTCCCATAGGATCGGTCAGACCGGAAAACTCCGCGAAAAATTCCTGTCCCTCAAGACGGTCAAGGTGGTCTTCTACAGCTTCCAGGGCGGCTTTCAGCTTCAGCGCCGCCTGACGGGTCGCCTCTCCGGTGAATACGGTCTGCCGTGAGGCGGTGGTAGTCCCTGAATTAGGGGTCCGCCGGGTGTCCGGAGGTTCTGCCACGACGTGTTCCGGTGAGATTTTCAAGGTTTCACAGACGATCTGGGTGGTAACCGTGGCAAGTCCCTGGCCGATACACGCGGCGCTGGTTCGTATATGGATCATCCCCTGTTCTACCGAAAGGATACAGCGGCCTATATCGGGAAGTCCAACCCCGATCCCCGAGTTCTTTATGGCGCAGGCAATACCCGCGACCTTCCCCTGCGATCGGGCTTGGTCGTAAGGCCCCTTTACCGCCTTAAGACAGGCTTCTAGTTCCACATCATCCCCGGCTATCTGACCGTTAGGAAGCACCTGCCCTGGCCTAATGGCGTTCCGGTACCGAATCTCCCAGGGGGAAATACCCGCCTGCTCTGCCAGGAGGGTGAGGTTATTTTCCGTGGCAAAACAACTTTGACATACCCCAAAACCCCGGAACGCCCCTCCTGGGGGGTTATTCGTATACACCGCCTTACCGTCAATATCGATCACCTGGTAATTGTACGGGCCCGCGGCATGGGTACAGGCCCGCTGTAAAACCGGCCCCCCCAGGGAAGCATAGGCACCGGTATCAGCTACAATCACCGCTTTCATGGCGGTGAGTTTTCCCCCGGCATCGCACCCGGTGGTGAATTCCATTTCCATGGCATGCCGTTTGGGATGCAGATTGATACTTTCCTGCCTGCTTAACAGCACCTTTACCGGCCTTTTAAGGCACCATGCGGCAAGACAGGCATGATGCTGAACGCTCATATCTTCCTTGCCCCCAAAGCCGCCTCCTACGAGCTGTCCTTTGACATGGACCTGCTCAGGAGCAATGCCCAGCATCCGGGCGCATTCCCGCTGTTCGTCATAGATGCTCTGGCCTGCCGAATAGAGGGTAATTCCCGTATCCCCCTCAGGAACCGCGATGGCACATTCCGGCTCCATGAAGGCATGTTCTGTAAAGGGGACCGAATAATGGCGGGTTACCACATAGGCCGAGGTGGCAAGGACCGCATCCGCATCACCCCGGACCAGGTGTTCGTGGGAGAGGATATTCCGTTCTTTCCCATGAATCAGGGGAGCCCCCGCTGCCATAGCCTCAGCCGGGCTTGTCAGGGGTTTGAGTACTGCATAGTCCACGGAGACCAGCCCCTTGATTGCATCAAGGGTTTCTTTGCGGGTCCCTACCACCACCGCCAGGGCATCACCGATGAAGCGGGTAATGCCCCCTTCGGCGATGAGCACATCATAGTCTGAAAGAAACTCCAGGTGTCCGATTTTGATGTTTCCCGGCACATCCTGAGCGGTAAGCACCGCCACGCAGTCAGGATGGGCCCGGGCCTGAAGCGCGTCGATCTTGAGCACCCGCGCCCGGGGATGGGCAGAACGGACCGCCGAAGCATGCAGCATTCCTTCAAAAACCAGATCGTCCACGTATGTTCCCGTACCGAGGGTCTTTGCCACCGCGTCCACTCGGTGGAAATTTTCGCCCAAAGCGCCGGTAAAAGACGGTTTAGGTACCGGGGCCTGCTCACGGAACAAACGGGCCGCACAGCGGATCCCCTCGATGATCTTGACATATCCGGTGCACCTGCAAATATTAGAACGGATTCCTTTACGGATAGCGTCGTCGTCAGGATCCGGATTGCGATCCAGCAGGGCTTTGGCGCTCATCACCATGCCGGGGATACAAAATCCGCATTGTACCGCGCCGGCTTCGGCAAAGGCAAAGGCATACACCCCTTGTTCCCGCGGGGAAAGACCTTCCAGGGTAATAACCTGCTTGCCGGCAAGTTTTGCCAATGGAGGGATGCAGGAGCGCTGGGGTTTTCCCTCTATCAACACGGTACAGGCTCCGCAGGCTCCGGACCCGCAGCCGTTTTTTGCCGCAGTGAGCCGCAGGTCTTCCCGCAGAAAATCCAGCAGTTTCTTGTGCGCCGGCCCGCACACCGGCGCTCCATTTACCTGTAATACAACCTGTTGAGCATCCATCCTTCTTTCCCGATCCCTCTCCGCTACATTTTACTCAGTGTAGAATACAAAAGGTACCCTGTCAACAAAAATAAAAAAAAATAATACGGACGCTAAGAAAAAGTATTGTCTTGCCGGGATATAGCCGGCAGCGTACCTGTACGGCGTCCCCTCAGGTATACTAAAGCAGGTATGAAAGAGCCGCAGCAGAGGGATCCCCTCACGGGAACCCACGGAGGGCTTGGGAGGGAGTACGGAAACCGGATGAGAACAGACCGCAGTGAAGGGCTGCGGCAGGAAGGGCTTAGGAACGATGATAGACTATACGAGGAGGGGAACTATGGCGGAGAAAAAATATCGGGTAACCCTGACCTAAGGGGAACGAGAACAACTCTCGTCTATCATCAATCGAGGTAACCTGGTGATGTGCCATGCCTGTGTCCTGCGTGCTTAAGCCCTTCTTAAGAAAACCCATAGAAGGGTTTGCCCCGGCGGAGCAGCGGGTTCTTCCTCAAAGCCCCTTAATCCGTGGACATCCGGGTAAGCGCCGGGCGGCATTGCCTGTGGACCGGGGGATTCGTGCTGTTCGGCGCGGCATGGGTTCCCCAGGGGGGTGAAAATCCCGGAGGCCGCAGGCTAAGGGGCGAGAAAACAAAAGCAGCCCCCTCACCGGCGGGAATCGGTGTAAGCAGCGGACACCATCCCTTACCTTGCTGCGGGCGGTGAAAATCCCCGGGAGGGTTTCCTCCGAGGGAGGGTTTCCTCCCCGGAATCCCGGCTGCGGGTCTTCGAGCCCCGGAACAGGATGGGGGAGGCCGCCGAAAGCCCCGGGCAGGTGATACTTTCCGGGTATAGTACCGATATTAGTACGGGATAGTCTGTTTAGAAAGTTTTATGAGGAGTAGGGATAATGAAACATTGCAGCCAGGTTAGACGCGTACAAGCGCTCTTTTTGGGAGGCATGCTCTTTACCCTGCCCGGGATGCTCCTTGGGCAGGTTAATACGGATGAACTCCAGAAAGGGCAGGGGCCGGTGGAATTCTTCAACTATGAAGGACCGGTTACCCGTATTGATTCCAGGGCCCAGATCCGCGGTATTGGGTATACCCTCGGAACCGCGGTGCGATCCGGCTCCCTCCGAAGCGGCTCTGAGAACCGGTATTTCGTGATTCACGGGGCTTCAAGCCCTGAGGGTACCCGGTTGGAAGCGGACATCTTCGGCCTGGGAGCGGGAGTTGGGGTCGATCATATTCGGAACCTCAGACTCATCATACAGGGGTATTTGGAGGGGGCCTATACCTATACCGCCCAGGATGCGGCGCTCCTTGCCCAATACATCACCGTCTATAACGCGGTATACCGGGGAAACTGGGGGTATTTCACCGCCACCTACAAACAATCGGTCCTCCGGTATGTGACCCAGGGCAAAGCGGGGCTTGCGCTGCGGTTTAATGAATGGCCGGGCAACACCCTCATGCTCATCCCCTTAGGCATAGGAAGCGCCGGTTCCTTAAGCGCCATAGATACGAGTTCCATCAGCGATGCCGCGGTACTGGATGAATTGCGTAAAGAAGGGGATCTGAGTATGGACCAGCGGAAAGACATGGTGGACTTTAAGGAACGGGAAGCGGAAGAAGCGGAACAGGAAGCCCTGCGGCGGCAGCAGGAGATTGCCGAGGAAGCGGCCCGGATCGCCGCGGCACGAGCGGCCTTGGAAGCGGAACAAGCCCGGCTCGCCCGGGAACAAGCCCAGGCTGAAGCAGCCCAAGCCCAGGGGCGGCTCAGCCCCGCGGAGGCGGCACAAGCCGCCGGGGAATTAGCGGCCCAGGAAGAGGCCGCCCGAAAGCAGGAACAAGCCTTGAAGGACCGGGAAGCCGCCCTGGCAGAACAGCGGGAACAGGCGGAACGGCTGGAAGCCTTTGCCGAACAGAAGCGGGATGAAGCCCAGCAGGATCGGGAACAGATCGCCGGGGATCAGCAGGGCCTTATGGAGGCTCCGGAGGAGCCCCGGAGTCAGGAAATAACGGAAGCCGCAAGGGAGGGTTCCTCCGGGGCGGAACCGGGCGGCCCTGAGCAGGCCGAGATAGAAAGGGGTCCGGAAGATTCCAGGGAGGATGAAACCGGGAATATTCCCGGCGGCGCCGGGGATGGGGACGCTCAGGAAGAAGCCGACCGCAGGGAAGCGCAGTCCGGGGAGGAAGGCGGCGCTCAGGATGGGGCAGGCCAAGCGGATAAGGAGGATGCAGAGGAAGCAGAAGGGAGCGGGGAAGCAGGAGATACACGGGATACCGAAGGGGAAGGGCAGGAACAATCCTGGCTGGCCGTTGAAAATGCCCAGGTACCCGGAGTAGTCGGGATGGCATTAACCGGTTCCACTTCATCCCGGGGTACGGTGCTTAAGATCAACCCCGCATCGGGGGCGGAATTAAAGCGAACCGGCCTTAATACGATTAATATTAGAACCGTGGTGTTGGTGGATAAGCAGATCATCGCCGTAGCAGGGGACGGGAATACCCGGCGGCTGGTCGCCATCGATAGGGATACCCTGGAGGTGGTAGCTCAGGGAGAGGAGGAGATCCATGAGGAGAGCCTCCTGTGGGTTAATGGGGGGGATCTCTATGGGATCGTAGTTTCTGAGGGAAACTGCTATCTTGCCCGGTTTGATACCGCCTTGACCCTTCAGGCCCGGTCGGAAATCAGGGTGCATCCCTATGGGACGGTGCTCTTTCAGGAGAACATGATCAGTACCCAGGATGCAGACGGCAAGGCGGTGATCCTGGATCCCATTGACCTCATCGAAGGGAGATAAGCCTGTAAGGGATAGGGCCGTGCGGGGCTCTGGGGCCTTGCCCCAAGGCAGGCGCAGTATCTCCCTTCGATGGAATGGCGGCTGCGGCCCCCTTCCCTGTTTGCCACGCCGCGGTCCGCCGGATAAGGCCTGGGATTACCCGGATTTTCACCGTACGCGGGTTCTAGGGGCCTACCCCAACGTCGGGGTCGCGAGGCCCGGCGTTGCTAGGGGCCTACCCCAACGCCGGGCTTGCAAGGTCCGGCGTTGCTATGGGCCTACCCAAACGTTGGGGTTGCGAGGTCCGGCGTTGCTAGGGGCTTACCCCAACGTTGGGGTTGCGAGGTCCG
>JAITRH010000218.1 GCA_031288495.1 Treponema sp.
GGTCCGGAATGTATTTTCCGGCTATTGATGCGGTCATACCACCCTTGTTTTTTACAGAGTTTGATAACCAAGGGAATCAACCCGAGGGTAAGCCCGCAGGATACTAGGGCATAAACAACAATGCGAATCATCCGCCTCCTCTAAAAACCACCCTTAACAGCACGCGGATTGGTAAGACGTCGCCTTTTCTGGTATTTTCATACAAGGGAGCTAGTAATCGCCTTTATCAAGGCTCAAGACCCGGTCTTGAGAGAGCCTATACAAAATCTTCCTCCTGTCCCACCAGCGATCGGGGCTCAGCCTACCCTAGGGGTTCCCCAATTACCCGCATTGCCTCATGCTTTCCTGCTATGGCCCCGCAATTTAGCCATAGCTTCGGGATCTTTTCTGATATTAGCAATCGCATTCAGCACAAAGGCAAGAAATACAGAAAAGAATCCTGCCGCAAAGGTAACGATAATGCAGAGCATACCCCGGCTGGGCCCGGATTTCTGATCCGGAACTTCCGCCATTTCAAGAATTTGAAAAACCGGTCTCTCACTGGACATGGTTACTTTTAACAGTTCGTACTGTACCTTGAGCTGGGTATAGACCTGTTTCTGGGTCTCTAATTCCATGGTGATACGATTTTGTTCCAGGGTTATGGCCGGAATAGTACCGAACCGGCCTCCTGATATAACGGCATATTCGAGTTTATGAAATTCCTGTTCCAGGTTCTGAATCTCCTTATAGGTATTGGCAATATTCGTCTCTAAGTTTTCTTTTTCTAATTTATTTTTATCTACCACTATCTCGGCAAACCGTTTCTCCAAAAACAAGACGCAAAAATTCACCATCGCCCGGGCAAACACCGGATCCGTATCGGTATAGCTGACGCTGAAAACCCCGCTCTTCTCATCATACTCGGCGGTCAGCTGCTTTTTCAGGGCCTTCCGGCTTTCTGCCCGAGGGGATTTTTTAATCTTGTACTTGGTTATCAGATCAAATTCATCGACCACCGCGTCCAGTAAGGTATTGGTTCCCATTAAATAGAGCGCCAGTTCACTGAAGGTTGGTCCCGTACTTACCCCGGCAAGCCCGGCCAAACCTCCAAGGCCGGTAGCTCCTAAAGCGGCGCTCATGGCGTTCCCAGAAGAGGTGGTATTATTGATAAGCATCAACGCCGTGGGGGTATAGGTATTAGGAAGAGGAGAGGTTTCTGTAGGGAGTACCAGAGAAACAATTGAAAATGCCACCACCCCCAGCATAGCGGTGAAGGATATAACCAGAATCATCACCTTGCGATGCCAGAGAACCGCAAAAAGATCGATGAGGCTAATTTCATCATCCTGGATGTGTTCTTCGTTTCTTTCTATCATCGGCTCTACATCCTTAAAAACCTTCAGTTAGAGCAAAAGACTGTCTTTCGCACTAACACCCAGGGAATTCAACAAAAAAGCTATTGGTTTTATATGATTCACGCGTATACTGTAGCTCAGTACAGAGCCCTTGCATTATCCTAAAAAAACGTTTTGCAAAATCCTCACAGGCACTATTAAGAACTAGTATAGCACATAAATGCCAATATGTCAAGGTAGCGTGGGTTGCCTCAGGTAAAATCTAACCAGGGGAGTCGTAAAATCTCATATACCGGTCTAATCCTGGCAGTACCCTGCTTTCAGGAATTCAGGGAACCTGGAGGCAACACCGGGGCTTCATCAGGGCACAAAAGAGCAAGATTACCGGCGGTGAGGAGGCCCGAAGGTACCGGAAGCAGGGGATGTTCACCCTCAATCGGGAAGGCAAGCCCGGTCAACAGGGTAAGCAACCTGAAAAGAGTCCATGGATTACACGGATTAACGCCGATTAAAAACCATGAGGCTGTGGGTAATCCGGGTAATCCCCGGACAAAATGCCTAAGCTGTTGCCCGTGGGAGAGCAAACCCCCGGGTTTTGTGCAATAGACGCGGTTTCATCTGAGGAGAGGCGGGGAAATCCCTCATTAACACGTGAACCCTCACGGTTATGGATCAGCGGTTCCCCATAACACCCCCTGAAATCCGGTAAATCAAAGATCCCTACAAATATCCACCCTTCCGCTTGACATAAAAACTGATTGTATATATATTCCTAGTAAAACTATAGGATATAAAGGGAGAAGCCACGCATGAAGAAAAAAGTTTGGGATACCGGTGCATTATCGGTGGAAAACCTCAGGGCCAAACCGGTTCGTACCGCCTGTCTTGTGGTTGTAGTAGGGGTCCTTGCTTTTATCCTCTTTGGAGGATCTCTCATCGTCCTGAACCTTCGCCAGGGATTGGCCACCATGACCAAGCGTTTCGGCGCGGATCTGATGGTGGTTCCCGCGGGGGCTGGGGAAAAAGCCCAGTCGGTGTTGCTCAACGGGGGAAGGGGTTACTTTTATTTTGATGCCGGTGTCGCCGATAGGGTCGCCAAAACCGAGGGCATAGCCTGCGCCTCTCCCCAATTTTTTCTCGCCTCCCTTGCAACCGAATGCTGCGATGAGGCGGTCCAGCTTATCGCCTATGACCCGGCTACGGATTTTGTCGTCCAGCCGTGGATAGCGGAAAAACACGCCGATACGGTGGACGACGGCCAGGTCGTGGTGGGCAGTAAAATCATCCTCCGGGCGAATGGCAGCATTACGCTGTTCAACCATGAATACCCGGTAGCGGCGCAGCTTTCAGACAGCGCAAGCGGCCTTGATACCTCGATTTTTATGTCGATGAATACCATGCGCCATCTCATCGACCGCGCCCATGCAGAAAACTATAACTTTTTGGCGGACCAATACGGGGACAGCGCGATTTCCGCGGTCCTGGTCAAGGCCGAACCTTCGGTAAATACCCCAGGACTTGCCCGTACCATAAGGCGGGATCATGAGGGCGTAGATGTCCTTGTGTCGCAGGGAATTTTTTCCCGTATATCCGGGGCCATCTCAGGCCTTGTGTCCTATATCCGCATGTTTTCCGCCGCACTCTGGGCGCTGACGCTTATCGTGCTGGGGGCGGTGTTCTCAGGTTCCATACATGAGCGAAAAAAAGAATTCGCGGTGCTGCGGATTCTCGGCGCCACGAAAAAGAAACTTGCCGGCATAGTGCTCGGCGAATCGGCCATCGCCGGTATCGTAGGCGCTGCGGCGGGGATTGGCCTTGCAAGCCTTGGGGTCTTCCCCTTCAGTACGCTGATTAGGGAGCGGCTTGAACTACCCTACCTGGATGCCCCCTTGTTCAGTATTATCCTGCTTGCCCTGGGAAGCCTTGTCCTCTCGGTTCTCGCGGGGATCCTGGGGTCCCTCTATTCGGCGCTGCGGATCAGCAGGGCGGAAACCTACTTTACCCTGCGGGAAGGCGAATGATGGCGCTGCTGGAACTGCATGAATTAACGAAAGAGTACCGGCGGGGCGGGAGGACGTTTAACGCGGTGAACCGGGCAAGCCTTTCTGTCGAGCCTGGGGACTTTATCAGTATTATCGGGAGGAGCGGAAGCGGAAAAAGCACGCTCCTCAGTATGAGCGCGGGTCTGCTTCACCCGACGGCGGGAACGGTTCTTTTTGAGGGCGCCGATATACATCGCCTTAAGGACAAAGAACTATCCTTTTTCCGTAACGAGCAGATTGGTTATGTGCCGCAGGGACAGAGCCTCCTTGCAAACTTCAGGGTTTTCGACAATGTATGTATCCCCTGGTTTCTGTTTAAGCGCGAGGGGGATGCGGAAGGCCGGGCCTTTATCCTGCTTGAAAAAGTGGGGATAAGCCACCTGGCCGCATCATACCCGAAGGAACTGTCCGGCGGCGAGATGCGGCGGGTTTCCCTTGCCCGGGCCCTCATCAACGAGCCCCGGCTTCTCATCGCCGATGAGCCGACGAGCGATCTGGATGTCCAGACTACGGCGGAAATCATGGGGCTCTTCAGTCGTATCGCGAAGGAAGGGACCGCGGTACTGATCGTTACCCATGAACTGGACTCGTTGAATTACGGTAATAAAACCTACGGGATGGACGCGGGGAACCTTCTGCCCCCTAGCGCATGAAGAGGGGCCGTAGCATGGAACCGGGCTCCACCGAGGACGCTGCGTTTAACGGCATGGTCAAGGGGTACTACGAAAAAATACTCAAGTTTTGTTTGTTTGCCCTGGGGGGAAACCGTAGCGCCGCCGAGGACTGCACCCAGGATATTTTCCTCATTCTGTATGAGCATATGGGGAAACTCCGCGACTATGACCATATAGGGGGCTGGCTGTATAAGACCGCGGGGAACATCTCCAAGCAGTACGCCGCTTCCCTGCGAAAGGAGCGCGCCGCCTTTGCCGCGCCTTTCGCAAGCCCCGACGAGGGCGGCAAGGAAGCGCCGGTCGACCGTATCGCCGCCAAGACCATCAAGACCGAGGAAGAACAACGCGCCGAGGAACAGCGCATAGAGCGGGCTTTCGGTGCAATACGGCAAGGGCTCAAACCTTTTGACGAGCGGGTTCTGGAACTTGCGTTCCGGCAAAAATACCCGCTGAAGGAAGTCGCTGCCCGGCTTGGCATAAGCCTCAGCGCCGTCAAGTCCCGGACCAGTAGGCTTCGGCAAAAAATAAACGCCCTTGCCAGGGAGTTGCTGGCGGACTAGCGGGGGCGGCGCGTAATAGGGGCTGCCGTTAGACACTGTTCGCAGAGGAGGATATTAATAAACGCGATAACAATAAATCCTAAAAAGGTTATGTCCGATTTCTCATAACCTACGGTCAAACCCCGGTTTTCCTTTAACTTCCCACATATCCGCTCTATTAGGCCCCGTTTCTTGTATTTCTCTTTATCCTATTGCTTCTTTCCGGTTCGTTAGTATTCCATTCTAAGGATCGTCGAAACTCGTTGCCGTCATATCCTCGGCCGGCAATCACCGCACACCCCCTTTAGCCTCCCTCAGTTCCGCCACAACCGTCGCATCATGTACTTGTCCTCCGGTCAACATCCCTTCCACCAGCTGCCCATCAGCTGAATAGTTACCATATTTCTTAATTCTATCAATTTTATATAAGCTCCTTGTTTAATCGTTTCAATTCTACGCTAAGAACATTCGCTATTTTCTGTTTTTCTCCAATTTTGACATCATGCATTTCGCAGTATTTTATTATTAGATCTTTTAATACATAAGCTTGCAAACCATTTAAAGATTTGTAGGTAGTTTTAATCTCATTTATGGGTATTTTCTTTTTATACCACATTTGACATTGCAATTTTATGAAATACGATAGTTGGGTATTAATTTCATCACATACTTCACTCGCAATTTGTAAAATTTATTCAGAACATAAAATTGATGACACCCTGTGAATGCATTCATAGTAATTTAATCCCTAACTCCGCCCAAATTTACCATGCCTAATCGAAGAAACCAGCGTAACTCTTGATATTACTTGACCTTACATGAAAAATAGATTTATACTATAGACAATATAATTATATTGTCTATATAAAGAGAAAATACATGAGCCTTCCCTCTTGGATTCTGCCGTTCAAAGAACACCACACCACCATAAAATGTATCAAAGGTATATATTACAAATATGCGGTTACTTATCACTATGACCATGACAGAAAACGTACATTACCCAAATCAGGCATATTACTGGGTAAAATCACAGAACAGGACGGATTTATTCCCTCCTCGAAAAACTCACTCAGGCAGACGCCTCTGCGCATTCCCAAAGTCGATATCAAAACTT
>JAITRH010000043.1 GCA_031288495.1 Treponema sp.
ACGGGAACGCGGCGGGGCTGCTTGAAGGCCTGAGCAGCGCCTATTTCCGTGAAATCCAGGCAGGCTTAGAGCCCGCACGGGGGAAACTGCGGCTGCCCCGCTTTTCCATTGAAGGGGAGGTCATGTCATTCAAGGAGATACTGCTAGGCCTGGACATTCCCCTGTTTGAAACGGGTTCCCTTTTGGGAGTGCTGGACACCCCTTTGCCGGTACAACTTTCCGACGCGCTACACAAAGCGGTGATCCGGGTTGATGAAAAAGGCACCACCGCCGCCGCGGTAACCCTACTTTTAATAGGCGCATCATCGGCGGGGCCGCAAGAGCCGCCGGAAAAAACCTTTGAAATGAACTGCAACAAACCCTTTGTCTTTGTATTGTGCGACCGCGGGGAGCAGGTGGTATTTACCGGCATGGTAAACACGCCCTAAGGGTACGCCCTGTTTATTGAACTCGGGGAGCGGGCCTTCGCTATTCCATTGAACCCGCGTTTCATAGTCGACCGGGCAATCTTCCCGGCCGGCTCGGGAACCTGCGTAATGTGCTTCGGTCAGGAGCGAAAAGCCCGCAGATTACCCGGATTTTCACCGATCCGGTATTCCCTGGAGCCCAGGTTTCAGAAACTTCCAGGGAAGCGGTTATACCCGGATGCTCTCTTCAAACAATAGGTGATACACATCCTCCACGCCGTCCACCAGGATCCCTCCCATGCCTAATGTCAGCGGGGGGGCGATGTCCATGGCGTAGCGATCCCCTACGGAAACACAGGCCGAAGGAGAAACCCTGCAGAGCGCTGCGGCTTTGAGAAAGGGCGCTGTATGGGGCTTTGATACCAAGCAGGTATCGAGGCCGACAATCCCCTGAAAGCACTCCCCTACCCCCAAGGCCGCCAAGGTTTTCCGGGCCACCAAGACCGGATTGTTGGTTACGAGCGCCAAAGCATAAACGGCGCCTAAACGCTTCAGGGTTTCCCCGAGCTTCGGATCCGCCTTGAGGTAGACCCCAGGTTCGTACAGTTCTTCCCGCCAGCGCATACTCTCTTTAAGGGAAATACCGAAGTGTACCAAGGTAGTACTCAGGCTCAAGCCTTGTCCACCCTGCGTTTGGGCCCACTGTTCCTGGTATGCGGCGATAGCCCCTTGCATGGCCTCAAGGGAACTGCCCCGCCGCCGGGCCAGCCGTTCGATGAGGCTGCGGTTCTGGAACTGCATATAGGCAGGGTTTGTATACAGGGTTCCGTCCATATCAAACAGAAGGGCCTCTGGATGTTCCGGGATATTATAGAGTTTCATGGATACCTCAGGTCAAACAAGGGCGGAGCTTTTCTTTAAGCTCCCGATAGGAACGGTACTGTTCGGTATACCGGTCCCGGGTTTGATCTGCCGGTACATACCGGGCCCTCAGGCGGATCATCCGGCTCACGGCTTCGGCTAAATCCGCGCTTTCCCCCAGGGCCACCGCGGCCACTGCCGCGTCTCCTGCCAGTTCACCGTCGTATATCTCAGGAACAAGCAGGGTACACCCGCAGAGATCCGCCTTGAACTGGTTCCACAAGGGATTTTTACCCTGGCCCCCGGAAACCCACATCTCCTTAACCGGAAAGCCCTGGCCGGCCGCTGCTGCGAGGGCATCCCGCACGAGGAAACCCATGGTTTCCAGTACCGCCCGGCCAAGCTCCTGCCGGCTCGGTAAGCCCGGTCCCTCCAAGGACAGGAACACCCCCGGCAGCGGATCCTGGGGGAAGAACCGGGTCCGGGATGCAGGGAAAGCGCCCTGTCCGGGGATAAGTTCCGCCAGCAGTTCCGTGTAACTGCGTTCCTCTTGGCCGGTAAGGGTTCTGAACCATTCAAACAGGCGGCCGGAAGCGGGAATGATACTGCTGATATTCCACAAGCCCTCATCCAGATGTGGCAGTACCCGGAGTGCTCCCCCAGAGACGGGGAACGGACTGCAGACATTGATACCCTCGGAAGTCCCCGCCCGATCACAGGCCATACCGGGTTTCAAGGCCCCCACCCCGATGAGGGCCATGATAAAGTCGGGGCCTCCTGCCACCAGGGGAAGCCCGGGGGGAAGGCCGAACCGGGCAGCCGTAGCAGGGGAAACCTTTCCGATGATGCTTCCCAGTTTCACGAAGGGAGGAAACAGGCGGATATCCACCCCTGCAGAACCGCACTGGCCCTGATCCCAATAATAGGGTCTATATGCCGCGGCAGGCAAGGCCGTAACCAGATCCGCCCCAAGCCGGTACGCGAGCCACTCCTGGGCCGAACAGAGGTACGCGGTTTTTTCGTAATCTTCTGGCCGGTTCAGGGCAAAGGCACGGACATAAGGGAGAAAGAGGGATTGGGGCTTTGGAGAGTGGGCCGAATCCCCGGCAGCAAGGCGGGGACCATACCAGTGCAGCGGCGCTAAGGCTTCTCCCCAGGGGGTAAGGGGAACCAGGGTAGGACCATTCCCGGAAATACAGAGCGCCTCTGGTTCTGCCCCGGTCTTAGAAGCAAGCCGGCCCCATGCCCGGGCCAAGGCGTTCTCCCAATCTGCAGCATGAATGGCGCCGGAAGCAAAACCCTCTTGAGGATAAGCCTCCCGGACCAGGGCGGCTTCATGGCCTTCTGTATCAATAAGCGCCGCTTTAAGAGAAGAGGTCCCTATATCCGCACAGAGCAGTACAGGGGCTTGGGTTCCGGCCATTAGGTTTCGGCGAAGAGTTTGATGATAGCATCCCGGTTATCCAACAGGGAGCTCAGAGAAAGGCCCTGGTGCAGCCGGCAAATGGTCTGGGCAAAGAGCTTGGTAATATTCACCGTGATATACCATTCCCGCTGCAATACCGCTTCATGATAGATGGCATTGGTACCGATGATACGGTAAAAAAGCCCCGCTTTATAGGCCGCATCAAAATAGGAAATCGCCTCTCCCGAAAAGAGGGGAAGGCTGATGGCGGCTATTACCTTGCCTGCTCCCTGCTCTTTGAGAAATTGCATGGCTTTGAGCAGGGTCCCGCCGGTTCCCAGCATATCGTCCGCCATGAAAACCGTCTTACCCTTGACATTTCCCAGCAGCTTGATCTCACAGATGTTGTTTTCCAAGGCATCCTTGGAAACCCGGGAATAGTCCCGCTCTTTATACAGGAGGGCCAAGGGTTTTTTGAGGGCCGTGGCGTAGAATTTATTCCGATCCACCGCGCCCGTATCAGGAGACACCACCACAAAATCATCGTTTAATACCAAGCCCGGAAGCCGTGCCAAGGATCGGATGATCTGATAACTGGCATGAAGATTTTCAAGCCGCAGGCAGTTAAAGGCGTTGACAATCTCTCGGGAATGAATATCCAGGGTAATGATCCGGTTTACCCCCAAGGATTCAAGGATCTTCCCCACCCGGCTTGCGGTGAGTCCCTCCCGGCCTTTTTTCTTATGCTGCCGGGAATAGGGGTAAATGGGCATCACCAGGGTTACCTGGCCGGCTCCGGCTTGTCTTACCGCATCTACCGTAACAAAGGTGGTCATAAGATGATCATTAACCGAGAGCACCTGCCTCACCTTTCCTTCATTAAAGGGCACGGGATAATGATTTTCCACATCCTGTACAATATAGGTATCTTTTCCCCGGATGGATTCCAGGATCTCTGCCTTTACTTCTCCATTAGAAAACAGGCTAAACCGGGCGGCAGTCTTGAACCGGGGAGTCTTGAAACCATCCGTCTTCCCGCTTCCGTACTGTACCGGGGATAGGGCATGATTGATGAAATTGATTCGTTCAGCCACCGTATGGGTATCCAGGTTATACCGGGCAGCTAATTCACCGGTCATAAGCTCAAAATTTCGGAGGTGCCCTGCTTCAAGATGCAGGATCACCTCGTCGGCGAAAACCTCTCCCCCGGGACACGCTACTACGGCAAGATTGGTCAGACTGGAGTAGTTCATGGCCTTGGTGTACCATACCCTTCATTAATTTTCAAGTATGCCGATCTCCACCCGCCGGTTCCACCGGTAATCCTCTGTTTTGCCCTTTGCATGGACCTCGAAAAAACGGCGGAGCCTAAACCCCGCCTTAAAAAACAGGATGGGGCGGCTCCTGAACGCGGCGCGTCTTGGAGCCGCCCCATGGCAGGCTGTTCCTCCCGGGTTCCCCATGCTCCATCCGCCCTAATAAATCCGGTATTGTTTCCTTGGGCGGCCGTCTGCCGCGGTTATGCGTTCCCCGTCACTGGCCGTACCAGGATACTCAAATTGGCCGGTTTCCTGCCCGGCGCGGCGGAGAAAAACCGCACAAAGGGCGTTAGCCCGAGCCCCGAAGGGGCGGCAGCCCCGCTTTGCGGGTCTGCGCGTAAACCGACCTGTTATGCACCGTACCCGTACCTTATAGTATTTTTTCAAATTTTATGTGTGTATAATATTTACTATCTTTACTTAAATCTATTTCTGCCCTATCAAATATTCCTTCAACAATCTTTGTCTTAATTATTTTCTCGATCTCTTGTTGTAAATTTCGTAACCGTTCACCAGTTAATCATGAGAAGGAGTATAATTTAATTTTGCAACAACGATGGTGAAGGAAGATTATTCAAGCCGGAATAGACACAGTTGTACAGGAAATCTATAACCGGTTTCCCCTGCTGTGTACAGCTTGTCAATATACTCCAGAACCGTTCCATCCACCGGTTCCCCCATTCACTGCGCGTCCCTTGCGTTATTTTCC
>JAITRH010000071.1 GCA_031288495.1 Treponema sp.
GCCGTGAGCCGTGTGCCGTGAGCCGTGTGCCGTGAGCCGTGAGCCGTGAGCCGTGAGCCGTGAGCCGTGAGCCGTGAGCCGTGAGCCGTGAGCCGTGAGCCGTGAGCCGTGAGCCGTGAGCCGTGAGCGGGCAATTCCGCTTTGCGGAATTGCCTCGGAGTTTTGCTTCGCAAAACTCCACAGACAGCGGCATGACCTGAAAGGGGGCTTCGCAAAACTCCACGGACAGACGGCATGACCTGAAAGGGGGCTTCGCAAAACGCCGAAGCCGGAGCGTCGGTACGGGTAACGCGGCATTGCCCCGGAGTGTGGCTTCGCAAAACGCCACAGGCGGAGAGTTTGCATGGGGAATGCGGTAAAGCGGCATTGCCAGGATTGCTTCGCAAAATGCCACGGACAGACGGGATGGCCTGAAAGGGGGCTTCGTAAAACGCCGCCGGAGCCTTTGTATGGGTACTGGGGCTTTGCCCTCGCGTATGCTGTCTTTAGGTCAGGCCTTTTCATCAGCATACCCTATTTTCACCGGTTTAATGCAATATGTCAAGCAAATACAGCACCGGCCCATATACAGCATAATGCTCTATAAAACAAGGAATTAACCGTGTATACGCCCTAACCCCGGGTCCGGAAACGGGCCTACTAGACATGGGCGTATAAATCTTTTTATTATAGAAGTATGGTACTCTTACGGGGCTTTCCCCCATCGGTTGGGGGAAAGCCCCGTAAGAAAGGTATGTTATTGTTATTATGGAGAGTGTTTCAAAACCTGAAGTTTTGAAACACTCTCCATTACCGTGAGACCTTCCCAAGCCTGAAGGCTTGGGAAAATTGCATTATAGTAAAGACATTAAAGAAGTTTATGGCCCGGATAAGCGCCGGCGATAGTTTTCCGTATGAAGGATGCTGCTTGAGGATGCCACAAGCCTCATGGTTCTTTATCATCCCCTGTCTGCCATGAAGATGAGGGGTCGCGTATCGGCACGATTGATAAGGTAAAAAAATCGAACCCTACACCAATCACCGGCCCTAAGGTCACACGGAGAGGAGGTGTTTTGGATGATAAAAACCATGAGCGCATACACCTTTGAAATTGATGAAGTGGCTGTTGCGGTATCGGAAATACTCGCTCAACTTGATATGGAACATACCCTGCGCGCCCATTCGGTGGGTTTGATGACCTGTTATGGGGAATTCATCGAAACCGGGGTTACCAAAGCCATAAGCGATGCCCTTCCCTTTGATATTATCGGGTGCAGCACCATGGCTAATGCTTCTGCAGGAGAACTGGGGGAGATGATGCTCTGTCTTACGGTCTTCACCAGTGACGATGTGCTCTTTTCCGCCGGCGTTTCCCGGCCTTTGACCGAAATACAGGATGCCTCCCTGATGGCGGCGTACCGGGAAGCTCGAAAAATCCTGCCCGGAGAACCGGCGATGATGCTTATATGCGGGCCTATCATCAGTCAACTGGGTGGAGAACTCCTGGTGGAGAAACTTGACGCCATAACCGGGGGGATCCCCCTCTTCGGGACCCTCGCAAGCCACCACCGGATTGACTATGCCCATAGTTATACCCTTTTCAACGGCCAAAGCAGTAACGATACCCTGTCCTTTGTGCTGATATACGGAGCAATACACCCCTCCTTCTTTGTTACGACCATTCCGGGAGAAAAAATCCAGAATCAAAAAGCAATTATCACCAAAGCGGAGGGCAATATCTTGATGGAAATTAACGATATGCCGGTCAAAATGTACCTGGAACACCTGGGCATTATGGATGCATGGGTTGCCTCTGCGTCTTTTCCCTTTCTTATTGACTATAATGACGGAACAAAGCCGGTGCTCCGTTCTATTTATACCTTTACCCCTGAAGGGTATGCGGTCTGCGGCGGGCGTATGCCCGTGGGTACGACCTTAATGGTGGGAGACATTGATTATACCGACGTGGTGTATACCACCGGTGAAACGGTCAAGCAGATCCTGCAGGTACCGGAACCCTCTTGTATCCTGATGTTTTCCTGCCTCACGAGGTACATCGTGTTGGGGGCCGATGCCACGGCAGAGCTTGAACAGGTGCGATCTTCCCTCCATGATACGGTATATCAATTCTGCTATTCCGGCGGTGAGATTTGCCCGGTATATACGGAAAGCGGCGGTTTGGTGAACCGTTTTCATAACTGTACCCTGATCGCCTGCGTTTTATAGGGTTTTATCGGTGCGGCGGTTCACAAGGGCAGCGGTGGAAACCCAAGGCTTAGGGCTAAGGGCACAAGGGGGCTTCCTTTCAGTGGACCGGAAGCCCGGTTTACCCCGGATGGTGAAACTTCCTGGGGTTCATGAGGAAGTAGATAGGTATGCCTGATGCACGAGAGGATGGTGAGCATCCGGAACTCACCGCCCTGCGCAAAGAGGCCAAGAAGCTCAACCGGCAGATCGAGTTCCTGCAGCGGATCGTTGAACGGAACAAGAGCATCATCGCGGCTAAAGCCAAGATGAATGAGGTGCTCCATACCGAGCGGGCGAAGCAGGATAGTTACATGAACTTGGTCCTCGAAAACAGCCCGGATATTATTCTCCTCTTTGATAAAGACGGCCGCTTTGTATACTGCGCCGAGGTATTTCTCAAAAGGACCGGTATCAAGAACGTGGCCTTTATCAGCGGACGCCACTACCGGGAGGTCTTTGGGAAGTTCATTGCTCCCCCTTTGCTGGATGAACTCACCGGAGCCTTTCAAAAGGCGGTTGCCCAGCGTTGTTCCACGGTCATTGAACAGATTATTGATATGGGGGATGGGACGCCCCTGAATTACAAGATTCACTTCACCCCCATGTTTGACGGAAATGGAGCCCTTGAGGGGTCCTTTGCCTTGTTTCACGATTTGACCGAGGTGTTGAAGGCTAAGCAGAACGCGGAACAGGCGAATCTGGCCAAATCGAATTTTCTTGCCACCATGTCCCATGAAATCCGGACCCCCCTTAACGTCATCATCGGCATGACCAGCCTTGCCAGGGCCGCCAAGGATATAGAACGCAAGGATTATTGCCTTACCAAGATCGAGGGGGCCTCGGTCCATTTGCTTGGGCTCATCAATGATATTCTGGACATGTCCAAAATCGAAGCGGATAAGTTTGAGCTTTTCTACACGGAATTTGATTTCAGGAAGGCGCTGCATCAGGTGATTGATGTGCTTGCCTTCCGGTTTGATGAGAAGAACCAGCGCCTCGTGGTCAAGGTGGATGAGCGCATCCCCCCAAGGCTTGTGTCCGATGAACAGCGGTTTGCCCAGGTTATGACGAACCTCTTGAGTAACGCCACCAAGTTTACCCCCGCGGGGGGGATCATTACCGTGGAGGCCCGCAAAGGCGATGAGATCGAAGGGGGGTATACCTTGGAAATACAGGTGTCTGATACGGGTATTGGGATTTCCCCGGAACAGCAGACCCGGGTCTTTCATTCCTTTGAACAGGTGGACAGCAGCATTTCCCGAAAATACGGCGGTACCGGCCTCGGGCTGGCGATCAGCAAAAGGATTGTGGAGATGATGCGTGGGCATATCCGGGTTGAATCTAAACTGGGGCAGGGGGCTTCTTTCATTTTTACCATCCAGGTGAAACCCACCGGTGCTGCCGCGGATGCCGCAGGCTCCATTGATGCAGGGGCAGCGGAAAACCCGAAAAGCTGCGAAACCTCGCAGGATCTTACCTCTTGTTTTAGCCGGTACCGGATGCTCTTGGTAGAAGATATTGACCTTAACCGGGAAATCGTTTCAGCCGTGCTTGAACCCACGGGGCTTACCATAGATGAAGCGGAGAATGGGAAAATTGCCTATGAGTGGTTCATCGCGGATCCTGAAGGCTATGATGTGATCCTCATGGATATCCACATGCCGGAAATGGATGGGTATGAAGCCACGAGACGCATTAGGGCCTTTGATCATCCCCGGGCAAAGACCATTCCCATCATTGCCATGACCGCCAATGTGTTCCGGGAAGACCTGGAGCGGTGTTTCGATGCCGGTATGAACAGCCACCTGGGAAAACCCCTCAACTTTGATGAACTCGTGGCTACCTTACAGCAGTACCTACCGTGAGTCCGGCCTCATGGCATGAAACGCCGCCGGGTGGAGCGCCCCCTGCCGGCGCTTAGGTTTCCCCGGTCAACCGGGTCCACGGATTAAGCGGGGTTTTGGCTATTCCCCGTCTTTGGGAGGTCTCCGGCCCCGGCGGAAACCTTTCCCTAAGCTCATCGGCCCCAATCTTGGCCCGGGGCAGGTTTCGCCGGGCGGCCTCTTTGCCCGAATGGTACACGGTTAAGCATCCCTTGGCCGGCTTCGTTCCTCGCCGTATAGAAGCTGTCATACAAGCCCTTCCGTACCGGATAGGCGAGGTTTTTAATTGGAACCGCTCCCGGTTGCGCCTTGGAACCGCCCCCGGTTGCTCATTGGAACCGCCCCCCGGTCCGCTAGGGGGGCTTGTGTTACGCATGCCTGCACCGTCAACGGTAAAATCCCCCGTGCCGCTTCATACAGGCACCGGGTCTGGGTACCCCTTGATGGAGTCCTCCCCTTGTTCCAGAAAAGCGAGGCTTGTATCCCCTTAAGGGCCATCTCCCTCCGTCCCGAGGGCCCTTTCCGGTAGGTGTCCGGCTTGGTGAGCCGGTGCTCGTGTACTCAGGGTAATCCCTGGACCCCGCTGTAACCGGTTACCGGTGCTTACGTTTCCGGAGCCCTTCAGCCTCCGAGGACCGGGGATGGTGAACGCTCCCTATGCCCCCGATAAAGCACCTACACAAAAGAGGCTTTAAGGGGAGAGCATCCTGGTCATGGCTTAGAGGGCTTAGGAGGTTTTCTTCTTTTCCGAAGAACTGCCCGAACAATAATGATGATTCCCTGGAATAAGACCGGTTCCATCCGCCTCCGGACCGCGGCCAGGGAGCCTATGATGGGAAGATGCTGGGGACAGCGGCTTTCACAGGCGCCGCATTTGACACAAAGCCCGGGCCCGCTCCTTCGGTCCGAAGTTATCCCCGTACTCGTCATGTATTGCTGCATCCCGCTGATAAAGCCCATGGCAAAGGAGGTGTTGTACGCGGAAAAACTACCGGGAATATTCACTCCCCGGGGACAGGGCATACAGTAGTTACAGCCGGTACAGCGGATCTTATAAGCTCTATTGAACACCTCCAGGACCTGCCGGTAAATTTTGTGTTCCTCTCCGGTAAGCATCTGGGGAAAGGCCTTATTCGCCAGTTTGATATTTTCTTCAAGATGGTACAGCTCTTGCATCCCGGACAAGAGGAGGGATACGTCCCGCTGGTCCCAGATCCATCTCAAGGCCCAGCCTGCAGGACTGAGCTCGGGATTCGCTTTTTTGAAGATCCCCGCGGCTTCCTTGGGAAGCCCTGTGGCGAGTTTCCCCCCGAGGAGGGGTTCCATCACCATAACGGCCATCTTCTCCGCGGCTTTTTGTAAGCCCCCTTTCCCGGCCTGAAAATTTTCATCGGAATAATTATACTGAATCTGACAGAATTCCCAGGGATAAGCGTCGATGAGTTTGAAAAATTCCTGTTGGGAGCCGTGAAAGGAGAAGCCGATGCGCTTAATACGGCCCTTTTTTTTCTGCTCCTGGATCCATCCTTCGATACCCCACCCCCGTAATGTGTCCCAGAGGTCCATATCGGTGATCATGTGCATGAGATAATAATCGATATAGGAGGTCCTCAGCCGTTCCAACTGCTTGGTAAAGAGTTTATCAAAATCTTTAGCGCTGCGGAGCAAGACCAGGGGCAGCTTAGTGGCGATGTACACTTTTTCCCGGACCTGGTATTGTTCCAGGATTTTCCCTAAAGCCTCTTCGCTTCCGGGGTATAGATAGGCGGTATCAAAATAATTTACCCCGTTATTGATGGCCTCCATGATAAGCTTCCCGGTTTTCTGCATATCAATGGCCCCAAGATGTTTAGGGAACCGCATACAGCCGAATCCCAACACCGACAGTTTATTACCGGATTGTTTGTCTAGTCTGAATTGCATGTAACTCCTCCATAAAATACGCATAAGCTTCGGTACTGTTTCATCCGCCCTTCCCTGCTTGAAGGCTTTTAGTACATTGCAGCGCTGTTGAGGCGTGGGGCCTCGGCGTTGGTTGCGCTTCGCCCATAAAACCGTATAAAAAATACCCGAAGGTGATTTTTTTATATCATGCAAACGCCGAAAGCATGCCCCTGTATCGGGATTCTTTGGATGTATGCAAAGAATCCCCCGTGCCACAGGCCGCTAGGCCTCATACCCTCAATACCGCGGCTTCGGCCAAGGCCAGCGGCATACTTCCCGGACAGGAACGTTACGCCCCCGGGTATGCCATCAAACGTAGGGTACCTGTGAGCCGCCTTACGAACAGGGGGGAAAGTACCGCCATAGTATAGTAAAAAAAATACAGAGGGACTATAGGAGAGCACGGGATATTCCTTCTTGTAACCTTCCATCTGACCGCTCTGGGGAATATGGCCTGGCTGTTATCCGCTGTGGAGTCTCCGGGGCCCACATCGCCCGCAGCCTTTCGGCGTATGCCCTCGGGATGAGGGTCCTGGAAAAAGCAGGGGCTTTCGGGGCCCCTAGGGTGAATTCGGGAATCATCTCTGGAGGCTTCAAAAAGAGCTCTTCCCTTGGTGCGGGTCCCGGGGATCCAGTCTCCGGGTTTGACCGCCTCCCCATTCCCATCGATCAGGACTTCTCTGACCGGCTTGCCCCATAAGAGGGGGACTGCGGATTTCCGGTGCTACCCGGTCAGCCGAATGCATTTATCGAGCAAAGCCGGCTTCGCTTTTTTCGTTGCCCTGTGATAGGGGGTGGTATATTCTCTGGTTACCCCCTGTTTTTCTTTCATGATTAACCCCATTCGGACGCCCTCCCTTCAGCGTCCTTAAATAATTTGGGCGGCATTTTCTATTTGAGGCATGACCTCTTGTCGACAACATTTTTGATGAGGCAACGCGCCCTCTTGCAGTATCCTTGGCATACCGGTATGATATACCCACTATGGAAAGCGGGAGTACTTCATTTTCGTTATTGACCCTTTTTCAGATGGGCGGTGTTTTCATGTGGCCCTTGCTTTTCTTTTCAATTGCGACCATCGCGATTGCTTTGGAGCGGGCGGTGTATCTTATCTACCACAACTTACGGCTGGATGATCTCAAAGCCCAGGTACAGGAATACCTGCAGGAGGATAAACTTCCTGAAGCCCAACGGTATTTAGCGGGCCTTACCAGACGCCGGATGGGAGCGCGGATCCTGCTCACCCTGGTAAACCGGGCGGAACTGCCGGAACATCAGATAGAAAAAGCCATTGAAGCGGAAGCCATGAGTTGTATCACCTCCCTGGAAAACGGCTTTAATTTTCTTACCGCTCTGGGTTCCCTCTCGCCCCTCACGGGGTTCCTGGGGACCGTTTCCGGGATGATAGGCGCCTTCAAATCCATCGCGGAAGCCACCGACGTGAACGCCCAGATTGTGGCAAACGGTATTTATGAGGCATTGATTACCACCGTGTTTGGCCTTATTATCGCCCTGATCGCCATGGTGGCTCATTCACTCTTTACCCACAGGGTAGATAAATTCGCCGCGGAAGTGGAAAAAACCTGTTCGGACCTGGTCATCGAACTTACCGTGCCTAAGGGCGGGTTGGGCTTACCTATCCGGCGGCCCCTCGCAAAGCCTTCTCAGGCGGATATACTTCCCTTGGAAGAGTATACCTAAGGCTGCTTGCTGCCTGAGTACCCGCACCAAAACCGCGGTAACTTTTGAGCCGGTGAGCGGGCTGATGCAACAGGGTATATTAAAGAGGGGACAAACCCCCAGACGTTTACTAGGAACCGGTGCGTTTCAGGCGTAGGAACCGCATTCAGGTCCAGCATCGCTTATCATTCCGATCCAGATTGGTAGCTTCAGATCCTCCATCTAGGTTTATCTCGGCAGCGTGGGGATACCCCTTCTTCCCGGCTTGAGCGGCGGTACGATAGGCCCCTCAGGTTTTCCGGGCGGTGGATTCACGGATGATAAGTTTATACGGAAGGATCCTATCTCCCCTCGTTCCCCGGTAGCCGTTGATAAGCTTATGGAGAGTGAGAGCGGTCTGTTCCCCGATTTCATCCAAAGGCTGCCGTACCGTGGTGAGCCGGGGTATGAGGTAATCCGCGATTTCGATATCGTCGAAACCGACCACGGAAATATCCTCAGGCACCCGGAGGCCCTCATCTTTTAAAACCCGTAAAGCCCCGATAGCCAGTTCATCGGTGGCGGCAAAGAGGGCGGAAAAATCCCGATCCCTAAGTAAGAATTCCCGCATACCGTACATACCGAATTCGATGGTATAATAGGGGACCTGGATCAGCCGGTTTTCATTTCGTTCAAGCCCCGCGGCTTCGTGGGCTTGGAAGAATCCTTCAGCCCGTTGCCTGCCAAAGGAAAAGCCGCCGCCGCTTATCATGCAGATCTTCCGGTGTCCCAGGCTGATAAGATGGCTTACCGCATCAAAGGCAGCCTGCTCCTCATTGACATGAATAGAGGTAACCCCCTGGGTACTGAAGGTAGACGCCACAATGGGAAGCTTCATCTCAAGGGCGTATGTATAAAACTGCGGGTCTTTCATCTCATGGATCATGATGATACCATCGAGGGCTTCTGCCTTTAAACGGGCAAAACAAGCTTCCTCACTGGCGCCGTCAAATTGCACAAAGAAAAAGAGGGTATGATACCCAAAAGATTCAAGCCGTCGTTCAATCACTGAGAAAAGCTGGCGCTGAAACATATTGAAGGTATCGGTGATGATGATCCCTACGGTAAAACTCCGCCGTAACACCATGCTCCGCGCCGCTTTATTCGGCACGTATCCGGTTTCTTCTATTATTTTAAGAATCTGGTCCCGCTTTTCTGGATTTACGTTGTTTTTCCCATTAATCACCCGGGAAACCGTAGCAGGGGACATCCCCACCTGTTTCGCAATATCTTTGATGCTGACCATACGCTTCCCTTTATGTTTCTTGCGCTATGGTACATAAATTATCTATTATGTACAAGTCAGGACACCAGCATAAACGCCGCCCCTTCTCTAGGAGTTTGCCTTAAAAAGGGGCAAACCTCTGGTCAGCAAGCGAAACCAGGCGTTGCAGTCTGCGGCCGGTTTAAGCCTGCCGGACTAGCAAAAAAACGCCGCCCCTCCGCATAGTTTTCCTCGGGGATCGAAGAGGCTGTTCAAAAGTATTTCCCCTAAAACCGGATAAGTTCCCCGGTCTCAAAGGCCCGCTTACAGGTGTAAGCGATTTCTGATACCCGGGTTCCGTCGTATACAGAAACCCGGGGCTTTTGCCCGTTCACAATACAATCGACAAATTCCTGGATCTCGGTACAGTAGGCATCGCTGAAACGTTCCAGGAAGTTTTCGCTGCACTCCCGCCGCACCCCATGATGGTCTAGGATTTCCACGAGGTTTTTCTGCGGTATCGAGGCGATACGGAGGATCCCCCGGGTACCGATGATCTCGGTTTCTACGTTATAGCCGTGGGGAGCGGTACGGCCTGCAAAGAGAAACACCATACAGCCGTTCTTAAATTGCATGAGGCAGGACACATTGTCCCCATCCTGATATTGGGCAAATTCAGGGTGGGCATAACAGCCTCCAATGGCATACACCGTTTCCGGCTCGCTCCCGGTAAACCATCGGGCCAGATCGATGTCGTGGACCGCCATGTCTAGGAATTGGCCTCCTGAATGCGGGGCAAAGGCAATGGCCCCGGCAATGAACTTCTCCGGATCCTGGCTGTAGGACCGGAACAACACGGGCTTACCGATTTCCCCAGCCGCAACTTTTTGCTGGGCATATTGGTAAGAACCATCGAAACGCCGCATAAAGCCCAGCATGAATACCAAATCCGGGTGGGCCTCTACGGCTTTTTCCGCGGCTTTACACTCCGCCACCGTAACCCCCAGGGGCTTTTCGGAAAACACGTGTTTCCCTGCGGCTAGAGCCGCCCCAATCTGGGCGGTATGGAGCCCCGAAGGGGAAACCAGGACCACCGCGTCTACTTCTGCTAAGGCAAGCATATCTTCAAACACGGTGAACCGGTGAGGCACCCCAAGCGTATCTGCGATGTGGTGTAATTTAGCCCTATCCACGTCACACAGTGCCACCAGTTCGGCGTGGCGGATTTTAAGGGCGATGTTTTCAGCATGGGCTACACCCAGCCGGCCAAGCCCTACGGAACCGATACGAATTTTTTGCATGTTCTTTTCTCCATAAAAGCTGTTTCAAACCTTGAGGTTTTGAAACAGCACTCTGAGAAGTAAGGAAAAAACGGGCTTTAGACCGCTTTTTTCCATCGGACCACAGTCCGAAACCAGTTTCATCGGAAATGAAATTTCCGCCGGAAACGGCGTTTCTGTACTAACGGGTTTTAAAAGGAACTCCAGAAAATAAACCCTGCCGGGAACCGAGGAGTGTGTTGCGCTTCGCCCATAAACCCGTATAAAAAATGCACGAAAGGGCATTTTTTATACCTTGCCGCAAAGGCTCTTAGATCCCCGGCATGAAATGATGGCTCCCCTTAATCCCGCTTGGCGTTTTTTCTCATGTCGATGATAACTGCCCCAACGATGATGAGACCCTCCACGACCTTCTGCCAGTAGGCGTTTACCCCCAGGAGGGTAAGGCCGTTCCGCATCACCGAAAGGACCAGGGCCCCCACAAAAGCCCCGCCGATAGTACCAATGCCCCCGGAATGAGAGGTGCCGCCGATAGTAGTCGCGGCAATGGCGGTCAATTCATAGCCGTCTGCCGCTCCGGGGTGCACGCTGCCCACCCGGCCTGCAAAGACCACTGCGGCGAGGCCGGCCAAAAGACCGCAGTAGGTATAGATCATGACCAGATTCTTGGATACATTCACTCCGGATACCTCTGCGGCAGTGATGTTCCCTCCGATAGCATAGGTGTTTTTACCAAACCGGGTTTTATTGAGCAAGATGTAGCTTATCACAATCATGATAAAGTAAATGAGAACCGGTATAGGGATGACGTTAAAAAACTTCCCGCTTAAGGCCGTGAGGGAAGGGATCATGTTACTTACCGGACGGCCCCCGGTGTAGATCAGGGCAAAGCCCCGGGACACGGTCATCATGCCCAAGGTGGCGATGAACGCGGGGATCTTGGTCTTGGCGATTAACAGGCCGCTGATACCCCCGCATGCCCCGCCGATAATAAGGGCCGTGAGAATGGGCACCATCACCGGCAGTACCGGCAGAGAGGGAAAGTACTTTTCCGTGGCTGTAGCGGTTTGGCCAAGACTTGCGGCGATCACCCCGGAAAAAGCCAGGACCGAACCCACCGAGAGGTCGATGCCTTTGGATATGATGACAAAGGTCATCCCCAAGGCCATAATGCCGAAGATAGCGCTCTGGGTTAACACGTTGAAGATGTTGGTGGCGCTCAGGAATGCGGGCTCCACAATACTCAGGATGATGATCATTATCACCAGCACGATAACGATGCCGTACTTTTTAGCAGTTTGCCCGATATTGATATTTCCCATAGTAACTTCAGGTAAGGCTGCAGTTTTCATTTACCTCATCTCCTTTACTTCTTTTTCTTTTTGGGCTTGGTAGTATTCGTCCATGGTATTAGTGGCATAGGCCATTAATTCTTCCTGGGTCAGGTCCGGGGAATTCTCGAGGATTCCCGTTACCTTTCCCTGATGCATCACCATGATCCGGTCGCTCATCCCCATAACCTCCGGGAGTTCCGAAGAAATCATCACGATGGACTTTCCCTCCCCGGCAAGCATGCTGAGCAGCCGGTGGATCTCCGATTTGGTAAGCACGTCGATACCTCGGGTAGGCTCGTCTACGAACAGGATCTCCGGATCCGTCATAAGCCAGCGGGCAACCAGTACCTTCTGTTGATTTCCCCCGCTTAATTCCCCAATATGCTGTTCCAGCCCTGCGGTTTTGACCTGGATCTTCCTGACGTATTCCTCGCATTCCGACCGCATGTAGGATTCCCGAATGAGCTGGGCCTTGTTGAGGAACTTAGGGATATTGGCGATGATCATGTTGACCTGCACTCCCAGCATGGGAAATATCCCGGAACTCCGGCGGTCTTCCGTAAGCCAGGCCATCTTGACATTGATGGCCTCTTCCGGGGACTTGATTTCCACCTTTTTTCCATCAATAAAGATTTCTCCGCTGCTCTTGGGCCGTACCCCGAAAATGGTTTCCACCACCTCACTGCGGCCTGCACCGACCAGTCCTGCAATCCCAAAGATCTCTCCCCGGCGCACCGTAAAAGACACATTCTGAAAATACTTCCGGTTAGAGAGGTTCCTGACTTCCAATTTAGCCTCCCCGATGGGACACTTCACCTTGGGGAACAGTTCCTCTACATTCCTACCTACCATCATGGTGATGAGCTTATCTACCTTGAGCGTGGCCGTATCTTCGGATCCGATATACTCCCCGTCCCGGTATACCGTGATCTTGTCGGTGATCTCATAGACCTCATCAAGTTTATGGGAAATAAAGATGATGCTCTTCCCCTGGGCCTTGAGCTTGCGCATAATCACGAAAAGCTGTTTGATCTCTTTTTCCGCCAGGGCCGAAGTAGGTTCATCCATGATGATGAGCTTTGAACTGTAAGAAACCGCCCGGGCAATCTCGATCATCTGCATTTTCGCCACCGTGAGGGAAGCCATGAGAGTGCGGGGATCCTCCTCAAGGTCAATCTCTTTGAGGACCTCCTGAGTCATCTCATACATCTTCCGATGATCGATAAGCCCAAAGGAACTCAGGGGTTCCCGGCCAAGCCAGATGTTTTCCATGATAGGCCGGTGGAGCACCGGACTCAATTCCTGATGAATCATGGATATGCCCATCTCCAGGGCCTGCGCAGGGTTATAGGTTCCCTGAAGCTTCCCATCGAAGATAATTTCCCCACTGGTTGGGTGCTGCATCCCAATGATACACTTCATCAAGGTCGATTTACCCGCCCCGTTTTCTCCCATGAGGGCATGAATCTCTCCGGGACGGACCTTGAGCTCAACCCCCCGCAGCGCCTTGACGCCGGGGAAGGTTTTTACAATATTTTTCATTTCAAGCAGATATGCTGCCATGGGTCATCCCCTTATATCAAAAATGAACAAAGTGAAAGATGGACAATTAAAACCCTATTGATACTGAGCCAAATTTTCCTTGGTAATGAGCACAAAAGGTACCCAGGTGATTGATTCCGGGATTTCTCCCCGCAGAACCCGGTAAACCGTTTCCGCTGCCCCTCTCCCTTGGCCTGCTGCGTCCTGGAGCACCGTGGCGGCGAGGCTGCCGTCGGCCACCGCTGCTTTGGCGTCAGGAATCGCATCCACTCCCATGACGAGGACATCGGTACGGCTTGCAGCTTTGAGGGCTTCCACCGCCCCCAGGGCCATTTCGTCGTTATTGGCCAAAATGCCCTTAAGCGCGAATCCGTAGGCGGTAAGCCAGTTTTCCGTGAGACTGAGGGCCTGATCTCGCTGCCAATTTCCGGTTTCCTCGGCGAGCACGGTGATACCGGAGAATTTACGGTTAATCGTATCCTTGTTCCCCTGGGTGCGCAGGAGGGCCCCTTCGTTATCCAGCTTACCCACCAAAATGGCCACCCCTCCGGTTCCTTCAAGGAGCGTACCCATGGCTTCCATCTGCATTTGCCCTGCAATCACTTCCTGAGACCCCACGTAGTACACGTTAGACGGAAGGGATTGAGTACCAAAAGGATTCCGGTTGACATATACCAAAGGAATATTGGCTTCTTTAGCCGCATTGGTAATCGGTTCAGTGGCATTGGTATTCACCGGCACCACAATCAGGGCTTTAACTCCCTGGGCAAGCAAGGTGTTGGTCAGATCCTGCTGCTTGATCACATCTTCCTGGGCATCCTGAAAGATGAGCTCGTATTCAGGCTTATCCGCAAAGAACGCCTTGGTTTCATCCATGATGTACCCCTGGAAGGTATCATTGAAGTTGTTACAGATGTACCCGATCCTGGTCTTACCGGTACTGCCGGCCCCTTTTTGCCGGGAACACCCCAGAAACCCCGACAGTGCAATCAGCGCCGCCATACACACCCATACTGTCTTTTTCATGCCAATCTCCTTAAAATTAAAAAATAGTATTTGTTTTCTGTCGCTCCCCAGGGGAAACGCATAAATGAAAACGTTTACAGATAAAGTATCCACCTGCCTTACAGAATTGTCAACAAAAATTTTAAACATATAATTATTTATAGAGTAATGATTTATATATATCATAAAGAATGAAAAATATTTTCAGGTATACACAAAAAAATAAAAAATATGCTTTACAAAACGGGACATTGCATATATAGTATGGAATAAGTAAAAACGTTTTCATGTATTAATCATGAGTGGATTGGAAACAGAAGCCTAGCAAAAAAGATGGGAGGAACCATGGCGGGTGAAGTAAGAATAGGGCTTATCGGCATCGGCCGGATCGGGAAGATCCATGCGGTAAATAGTGCTCGGCATATTCCCGGTGCCCGGCTCGAAGGAATTGCGGATATCGCATTACCCCCGGAACAGCAATCCTGGGCCAAAGGACTGGGGGTGCGGCTCCTTTCCACGGATCCCCAGGATATTCTGCAGGATCCCGCTATTGACGGGGTGGTGATTTGCAGCGCTACCCATACCCATGCGGATTTAATCATCGCCGCCGCCGCCGCGGGAAAGCATATCTTCTGCGAAAAGCCCATAGACCTGTCGGTTCCCCGGGTAAAGGCGGCCTTAGCTGCAGTGAAAGAAGCGGGGGTTATCCTTCAGGTAGGGTTTAACCGCCGTTTTGATCATAACTTTAAGCGGATTCGGGAACTCATCCATGCGGGGGACCTCGGAGCGGTGCAGCTTATCAAGATCACCTCCCGGGATCCAGCCCCGCCCCCTCCGGCGTATGTGGCCGGCTCTGGGGGAATCTTCATGGACATGATGATCCATGACTTTGATATGGCCCGCTTCTTAGCAGGAAGGGAGATCACCCAGGTCTATGCTGCCGGGGCCGTACTCATTGACCCGGAAATCGGCAAGGCCGGGGATGTGGATACCGCCATCGTAACCCTTACCTTTGCCAACGGCGCACTGGGGGTAATTGATAATTCCCGGAAAGCGGTTTATGGGTATGATCAGCGGGTAGAGGTCTTTGGCTCCAAAGGCGCGGCCCTCGCGGAAAACGACCTTCCCAACCGGGTAAGGGTATTTACTGCTGCAGGCGTTACCGGCGAAAAGCCCTTGCACTTTTTCCTGGAACGGTACAAGGAGGCTTATATTGCGGAACTAGCATCCTTTGTGGATGCGGTTTCGCACCATACCCCTGCGCAAGTAAGCGGAGCAGAGGGTTTGGAGAATATGTACGCGGCTTTGGCCGCGGGGAAATCCCTCAAAGAAAAGCGCCCTGTTTTCATTGATGAAGTCCGGGCTGAATACTCACCTTAAGGAGGAACCATGCAATTCCATCATAAACCGCCCTTTGGCCGGGGCTACACCCCCCTCGTGCTCAGGAGTGGAGCCACTGCGGACATGCTCATGGATTTCGGGGTCTTGCGTCTTTCGGCGGGCGAAACCTACGAGAGCTATTCCGAAACCGATGAGCGGCTATGGCTTTTATCCCAAGGCAAGGGATTCATGGACGCAGGGAAGGAGGGATCCTTTGCAGTGTCCCGGCCCAATCTTTTTGACTATTCCCCCTGGTGCCTTTCGGTTCCGGCAAAACAGCGGGTAACTATAGGCGCGTTGGACCGGGATGCGGAGTTTTACTATGCGGCTACGGACAACCCCCGGGAATTCAAGGTAACCTGTTACCCTCCTGAAGCGTGTCATAGTGAATTCCGCGGGGAAGGAACCCTGCGGGAAACCTCCACCCGGATCGTGCGGACTATCTTTGACGATACTAACCGTCCTGAATCAAACCTGGTGATAGGGGAGGTTATCGGCGTACCCGGAAAATGGTCGAGTTATCCTCCCCATCATCACCCGCAGCCGGAGATCTATCACTACCGGTTCCTTCCATCCCAGGGTTTTGGCCTTACCGCCATCGGGGATACTCCCTACATCATCCGGGATCGGGATACCATCCTCATCCGGGACGGAGAGGATCATCCCCAGGTAACCGCTCCGGGGTATGCTATGTGGTACCTCTGGGTGATCCGGCATCTCGAGCATAATCGGTATGGACCCCAGTACGTTACCGAAGCCCACCGGTGGGTAAGCGGGCCGGAAGAGCATATTTGGCAGCCAAAACGCTAGGGGGTTCAGGTCCTGCCCCTGAGATGGAGGGGCATTTTTGAAAAAATTCACGATAGAAAAGACCAAAAGATACAGGAGCGTATATGAAAACAATACGGCTTACCATGGCTCAAGCATTGCTGCGTTTTTTAGATAATCAATATATCGCAGTAGACGGGGAAGAAATAAAATTCGTGGCCGGGGTTTTCGGTATATTCGGGCACGGCGTGGTGCTTGGACTTGGAGAGGCTCTGGCCGAAGGTAATCGGGGCCTGCGTTTTTATCAGGCTAAAAATGAGCAGGGCGGGGCCCATGCGGCTATGGGGTTCGCCAAGCAGCGCCGGCGCCGGCAGATCATGGCGGTATGCAGTTCCATAGGTCCGGGAGCCCTCAATATGGTAACCGCCGCGGGAACCGCTTCGGCAAACCATATCCCGGTGCTGTTCCTTCCCGGAGATGTGTTTGCCTGCCGTCAGCCGGATCCGGTGTTGCAGCAGATTGAAAACCCGATAGACTACACCGTAAGCGCCAGTGATGCGTTCCGGCCGGTGAGCCGTTACTGGGATCGGGTAAACCGGCCGGAACAGCTTATGACGGCCCTGATCAATGCCTTCAGAGTCTTGACGGATCCTGCGGAAACCGGAGCGGTTACCCTGGCCCTCCCCCAGGATGTCCAAGGGGAAGCCTGGGATTACCCGGAGGAGTTCTTGGCCAAACGGGTACATCACCAAGAACAGCGGCCTCCAACGCAAGGTCAGATCCAGCGGGCCCTGGGAATGCTCAAGGCTGCTAAAAAGCCCTTGGTGATCTGCGGCGGGGGCGTCGGGTTCTCTGGAGCAGGTCCCGCGCTGGAGCAGTTCTGTACGACCTATCACATCCCCTTTGGAGAAACCCAGGCAGGGAAGGGAACTATCCTATGGGATCATCCCTATAACCTTTCCGGCATTGGTACTACCGGCAGCTTGGCGGCAAATCGCCTTGCCAAAGAGGCGGACCTCATCATAGCGGTGGGTACCAGGTTGGGGGATTTTACCACCTGTTCCAAATGGCTCTTCCAGAATCCTGCCTGCCGGATCATGGGGATCAACATCGCCCCCTTTGACGCCTACAAGATGAACGGTGAACCTATCATCGCCGACGCCAAACTGACCCTGGATGCTATGAACGCCGGTGCATCCCCTTACCGGTCGGACTGGGGCGCCCGGATTCAGGAGGTCCGGGCCGAATGGAAGGCAGAGGTAGACCGGCTCTATCAGGAAGAAGACCCCCATGCCCTTTCTCAAGTCCGGGTCTTGGGAGAACTCAATGACCGGCTCTTGCCTCCGGATGTGATAGCCGTGTCCGGTTCAGGTTCCATTCCCTCGGATATGCAACGGGTATGGCGGGTTAGAGCCAAAGGCACCTACCACATGGAATACGCCTTTTCCTGTATGGGTTATGAAATCGCCGCTGCCTTGGGGGTTAAAATCGCGAAACCCGATACGGAAGTGGTAGCCTTGGTAGGGGATGGGGCCTATACCATGCTCCACACCGAACTGCTGACCGCGGTCCAGGAGCAGCAGAAGATCATCGTGGTGGTCCTGGATAATGCAGGGTTTCATTGTATTGATAACCTTCAGCATAGCCAGGGGATTGTCCATTTCGGCAATGAATGGAAGATCCGGGATACCCAAAGCGGGCGCTTGGAAGGGCCTAGTATGCAGGTGGATTACGCCAAAAACGCCGAAAGCTGGGGGGCTTTGGGTATCCGGGTGCGAACCCTGGAAGAACTCCGGGCAGGGGTGAAGCAGGCCTTGGCAGCTTCGGGGCCGGTGGTGATCGATGTTAAGGTCGGTCCTAAGTCCATGACCCACGGGTATGAAAGCTGGTGGCGGGTTGGGACGGCTCAAGTGTCCGCCAATCCTGAAGTAGTGAAGGCCGCCAAAGAGATGGCAGCGGAACTTGCCAAAGCGAGAACCTTTTAATCAAGGAGAGGGGAGGATTTTTCTTGCATCCCCTCGGTATTTTAATACTGTTAAGGATAAACCATGGAACCTATTCACCTTGGGATAGCCCCTATAGGCTGGACCAATGACGACCTTCCTGAACTGGGCGGGGAGATTCCCTTTGAACAATGCCTCAGTGAAATGGCCTTGGCCGGCTTTGTGGGGACGGAAGTGGGGAATAAATACCCCAAAGATCCAGCCGTCCTCAAGAGAGCCCTGAAACTGCGGGGACTTACCATTTGTAATGCCTGGTTCAGTTCATTTTTGACCACTAAGCCCTATGAGGAGGTGGAAGCCGCCTTCATCGCCCACCGGGACTTTTTGTATGCCCTAGGCGCTCGAATCATCGGGGCAGCGGAACAGGGTCATTCCATCCAGGGCCAGGCCAAGCCCGTCTTTGAGGCCAAGCCGGTTTTTACTGACGAGGAATGGTGCCGCCTGAGCGAGGGCCTTAATCGCTTAGGAAAAAGGGCCGCGGAAAAAGGGATGCGCCTCACCTACCATCACCACATGGGAACCGGAGTGCAGACCGCCGTTGAAATCGACCGGCTCATGGAAAATACCGATCCCCTGCTGGTGGGACTCCTCTATGATACCGGGCATCTGGTGTTCTCCGGGGAAGATCCTCTGGCGGTGCTTGCCAAGTGGCTCCACCGGATCCGCCATGTACACCTCAAGGATCTGCGTCCCGCCCTGCGGGACCAGGGGATCTCCGAGAAATGGTCCTTTCTTCAGGCGGTGCAGGCCGGGGTCTTTACCGTACCGGGAGACGGGGAGGTGGATTTTGTCCCGATTTTCAATGCCCTCAAGGAAGGATCCTATACAGGCTGGTGGGTGGTGGAGGCAGAACAAGATCCTGCCAAGGCAAACCCCCTGGAATACGCGATCAAGGCGCGAAGGTATATTAAGGAAAAAGCCGGTATCTAGCCGTTTTACGGCGATCCGGTAGGTTTGGTATAAGGAGGGTGTATGCGATTTGGAATTAACACCTTAGACGATATGGAGGTACAGGGTAAGACCGTGCTGTGCCGCATTGATATCAATCAGCCGGTAGACCAGGCCACGGGGACCCTCAAGGATACCACCAGGATAGAGGCGTGTACGTCCACCCTCAAAGAATTGAGTGATAAAGGGGCCAGGGTGGTCCTGTTGGCTCATCAGGGGAGCGACATTGAATACAAGAATTTTTATACCACCGCTCCCCATGCCCAGGTCTTGTCTGAACTTTTGGGAAAACCGGTTCGTTTCATAGATGATGTCTGTGGTCCTGCTGCCAGAGCGGCTATCCAGACCCTGAAACCGGGGGAACTGTTGCTTTTGGATAATGTCCGTTTTGTGGCGGAAGAACAAACCCTCTTTGAAATGAAACTCCGGCTTTCCCATGCTGCCCAGGCAAAGACCCTGTTGGTAAAGAAGTTGGCGCCCTTAGGGGACCTCTATGTCTGCGACGCCTTTGCCGCAGCCCACCGGGATCAGCCCAGTCTCTGTGGGTTTGAGCAAGTTCTCCCCAGCGCCATGGGACGGCTCTTTGAAGCGGAATTCTGCGTTATCTCCTCCTTGATGGAAAATCCGCAGCGGCCCTGTGTGTTTGTCCTGGGGGGTGCTAAAATACATGATGCCTTCCTCATGATGAGTACCGTGTTAGGAGGGGGTATTGCGGATACGGTTTTAACCGGAGGGCTTGTCGGGGAGGTCCTCTTATGGGCAGATGGTAAGGATATTGGGAAACCTGCCCGGGAGTTTATCAAACGAGAGGGCTATGAGCCCCTGGTGGAAACCGGAAAGGCCTTGTTAGCCCAGTACCGGAGCCGGATCATCATGCCCGGGGATTTTGCCGGAGTGGGTGAGGGGAAGCGGGTGGAATACCCCTTGGGAGCCATACCCCCGGATCTGTTGGTCCTGGATATTGGTACTGAGACCGCTCGATCCTACCAGGATAGGATCAAACAGGCCAAAACCATTTTTGTTAATGGTCCCATGGGGGTCTTTGAAGAAGGCTCCACAGAAAAAGGTACCCGGATGGTCTGGGATGCCTTGGGAGAGACCCCCGGTTATACGGTTATCGGCGGCGGCGACAGCATCGCCGCGACCAAAAAATACGGTAAAACCGGGCTTATCTCGTATATCTGTACCGGAGGGGGGGCGCTTATCCGCTTCCTCACCGGGGAAGAATTACCGGTGGTAAAAGCCCTCCGGTATGGTTCAAAACTAACGAAAAAGCACCTTTAACGGTAAAGGAGAAAACCATGGTTAAGGTAGGTGTAGCAGGCTACGGGGTCATCGGCCAGCGCTTGGCTGACGGCGTGGCCTTACAGAAGGACATGGAACTGGTGGGTATTGCGGACCTGGCTCCCACCCTTTCCATCCGGGCGCTCAAAGAACGGGGAATGCCCTATGATCTGTATCTCGTGGAAGGGGCGGATAAAGCCGCATTTGATGCGGCAGGTATTCCGGTGAAGGGCTGTTTTGCGGATCTTATCGGAAAGGTTGACATCATGCTCGATTCTTCTCCGGGAGGGGTCGGGGCTAAAAACAAGGAGCGCTATGAAAAAGCGGGGATCCGGGCGATCTTCCAGGGAGGTGAAAAGAACTCCGTGGCGGACGTGTTCTTTCATGGGTATGCCAACTACGAAAAAGGCCTGGGGGCGCAGTATTTGAAGCTCACCAGTTGTAATACCACGGGGCTTATCCGTTCAGTGGATTGCCTTGACCGGAAGTACGGGGTTGACCGGGTGGCCATCACCATCATCCGGCGGGTAGCGGATCCCGGGGACTATCACCGGGGATTAACGAACGCCCTGCAGATGGATAAGGCCCCCTCCCATCAGGCTCTGGATCTCATGACCATCATGCCTCATGTGGAAGCTACCGGGATCTTGGTACACACCCCGGTAACCCACGGCCATATCATAACCGTGGTAGCCCACGGCAAGCAGGGGAAGATACGCAAGGATATGGCCCTAGCAGCCTTTAAGGCCCATGATCGTATCCGGGTGGTGCGTATTGAGGATGGGTTTTTAGGGAATGCCTCCTTCTTTCGGTACGCCCGGGACCTGGGAAATCCCCGGGGGGATATGTACGAAATCGGGCTGTGGGAAGATAGCATCGTGGAAAGCGGAGATCACATCATGTATGCCATCAACATTCCCCAGGAGTCGGTTACCATTCCTGAAACCATGGATGCGATTCGGGCTGCCCTGCGCATGCAGCCGGATGCGGCTTCGGGTACGGCGGAAACCAATAAATACTTGGGCTTAGGTAAATGGAAATGAGCGTATCAGACCTGCCTACCCTCAGGGAGATGACCTGCTTTGCCGCGCGGATCCGCTTGGAAACCCTCAAGTGTGTAGGCGCCCGGGGCTTTGGCCATCTGGGGGGAGCTTTGAGTATCGTGGAGACCCTGGCGGTTTTATACAGTGGGGTTATGCGGATCGATCCCCATAATCCCCAGTGGCCGGATCGGGACAAGCTGGTGATGTCTAAAGGCCATGCCGGGCCTGCGCTCTATGCGACCCTGGCGCTCAAAGGCTACTTTCCCCTGGACTGGCTTTCGACCTTAAACCAACCGGGAACACGGCTCCCCAGTCATTGCGATAGGAAGCTGACCCCAGGCATTGATATGACCACCGGGTCCCTGGGACAGGGGGTCTCCACCGCCATAGGGCTTGCCCTGGCCCAGCGCATGGACGGTAAGGGCCGCCGGACCTACCTCATCACCGGCGACGGAGAGCTTAACGAGGGACAAACCTGGGAGGGAGCCCTGTTTGCCCCCCAGCACAAGCTTACGAACCTCACCTGGCTCGTGGATTACAACCACAAACAGCTTGACGGCGAAACCCAAGATATCCTCGATTTGGGGGACCTCGAGGCAAAGTTTGCGGCTTTCGGCTGGGCTACGGCATCGGTGAACGGGAACGACCTGGCAGCGGTGGTTCGGGCGCTGGAAGCGGCCCGCAGGGAAACCGCAAAGCCCTTCTGTATAGTGCTTAACACCGTCAAAGGCGCGGGGGTTCCCCTGGTGGCGGCCATAGACCTCAATCATCATATTGTGTTTGACGGGGATCTTCGGGCAAAGGCCATAGCTGCGATGGAACAGGAAATCACGGCTTTGGAAGGAGCAACTGCATGATAGTATACGATGGCGGCATGGATGCGGAAGTGTACAAAAACGTCTTTGGCCGGGTGATGGAGGACTTATGCAACGAAGATCCGGATGTGGTGTATCTGGATGCGGATCTGATGAATTCCTTCGGCACCCATGGCTTGTGGAAGCGCAATAAGCGCCAGGCCATTAACTGCGGCGTGAGTGAGGCCAATATGATGGGCATTGCCGCGGGACTTTCCGCGGGGGGGAAGAAGCCTTATGTCCATACCTTCGGCCCCTTTGCATCTCGGCGCTGTTACGATCAGACCTTTCTCTCGGTGGGGTATGCGGGAAACAGCGTCCGGGTATTCGGCTCTGATCCGGGGGTAACCGCGGCCTTTAACGGCGGTACCCACATGCCCTTTGAAGACATGGCCTTGATGCGGGCGGTACCTCAGAGTACGGTCATTGAAATCAGCGATGGGGTCATGCTGGAAAAGCTGATGCGCCTCACCAAGGAGAGACCGGGGCTTACCTATTTCAGAACCACCCGGAAAGCCTATCCCAAGGTGTACAGCCCGGATCACCCCTTGAGCATTGGCAAAGGGGAAGTGCTGCGGGATGGAACAGACCTGACCATTATCGCCTGCGGCCTTATGGTGGGAGAGGCCCTGAAAGCCGCGCAGACCCTCAAGGAACAAGGGCTCAGTGCCCGGGTGGTGGATATGTTTACGGTTAAGCCCTTGGATACGGAGCTGGTCATCCGCTGCGCTCGGGAAACCGGCCGCATCCTCACCGCCGAGAACCACAACATCATAGGCGGCCTGGGAGATGCCGTGGGGGCCGCCGTGCTGGAAAGCGGGGTCCCGGTGAAGATGCGTAAACTGGGAGTTAAGGACGAATTCGGTTCCGTAGGCCCCCAGGAGTACCTCATGGATCACTACGGCCTGAGCGCCGCCCACCTGGTACAAAGTTCATTTTTCTAAGATGTTCTCCGTACTTCGAAGCCTGCCGATGCCGGGGTGTTCGAAGTACGGGGTGAAGGCTGTTCCCGGGAAGACGCTTTATCAGAAGGGGCGGTCTTTACGGTATCCTCGGATCGGTGCTAGAGTAGGCGTAAGAGAAAAACACAATATGAAAATAGTGATGTTTACTGACGCTTACTGGCCCCGGGTGAACGGCGTAACGGTTTCGGTGGAATCTTTCTCCCGTGCCCTGATACGCCTGGGGAACGAGGTGATGATTATTTGTCCTTTTTATCCGGAATCATCGGTGGTAGGCCGTATATCCGCTCATCGGATCGGCCCGCTGCATGATAAGCAGGAGCCCCAGATTATTCGGGTGCCTTCTATGCCCCTTATCCTTTCCAAAGAAGACCGGATAGCGAAATTTCATAAATGGTTTTGGGTCTCCAAACAGATTGAGCAGTTTAAGCCTGATATCATTCATATTAACACGGAATTCGTGATTGCCGAATTTGGGTTTCAATATGCGTGGCTCCATACCCTGCCCACGGTATATACCTACCACACCCTCTGGGAAGATTATGTGGCGAATTACATCCCTTTGGTTCCTACGTTTTTATTACGGTTCATTATCCAGGGGATAAGTAAAAACATCTTAAAACGGGCCCAGGCCGTCATTGTCCCCACCTTGCAAATTCAGGAGGTGATTAAGAAATACGGGATAAAAAAGAACAACTACTTGCTGCCCACGGGCATCGAACCCCAGTTGTTTAACCGTGATGCTGGGGAAGTCGCCTCCTTCAGGGAACTGCTCATCCAGAAGTACCCGCCCCTGGCTCACAAGCGCATCCTCTTATTTGCCGGCCGTATTGCCAAGGAAAAGAACATTGATTTCTTGCTGGCCATTGCCCCGGTGATCATTGCCAAACATCCGGAGGTGGTCTTTTTGTTGGCCGGTAATGGACCGGACCTGTATTACTATCAAGAGGAATGCGCCCGATTGGGGATTGAAACCCATTGTATTTTTACCGGTTATCTGGACCGGGAAGATTTAGCCTTAACCTACCGGGTGTCCGATATATTCGTATTTCCGTCCCTCACCGAAACCCAGGGCCTCGTAACTATCGAAGCCATGTTTTCCGGCATTCCCGTGGTGGCCATTGGGGCTATGGGGACCCTCATGGTGATGGACGGCAATAAGGGCGGTTTTATGGTCAAAAACGATCCCCAGGAATTTACCCGGCGGGTCTTTGATTTGCTGGAAGACCGGGCCTTATATGAGCGCAAGGCCGCGGAAGCAAAAATCCATGCCCGGGAGTGGAGTATTGATACCCTGGCGGTAAAACTGCAAACCATTTACCGGGATACCCTGACGGACTTCCAACAGGATCCCCGATCCCGGCGCTTTATTAAGGTGAGCGCCTATCTTAAACGCTTAAAGAAGCAGTGGGACCCCGCCGGCGCCCGCCAGCGGGTTTAATGCCCATCAAGGGCCTTGGTGGCTGGAAGGCGGGGCGCCCCTGGCTTCCCGTCGGCGGGCTTAACGCCCATAAAGGGCCCCGGTGGTCAGAAGGCGGGGCGTCCTTGGCTTCCCGCCAGCGGGCTTAACGCCCATAAAGGGCCCCGGTGGTCGGAAGGCGGGGCGTCCTTGGCTTCGGGCCCCGCCCCTCTGGGCTAAACGGTGTCCC
>JAITRH010000072.1 GCA_031288495.1 Treponema sp.
CGCAATTCCGGGAATGCCTCATAAGGCCTCCTAAAGTCTAGTGTTTTTCGTGGCCGTTCATTGAGCAGTCCCGCGATTCTTGATACATCCCGCCGGGTCAGTTCTCTGAAATCTTCCACCGGATACAGCATATCCCCTATCAGATAATTCGTGTTTTCACCCGTCCCTTTCTCCAGGGCAAATGGGGATGACAAAAATATACCCTCATCGCCGTATGTCCCGAAAGCTGTTTGTGTTCGCTCGGAATGTAGTCCGAGATCTCTTTGCCCTGATCAAAGGTTATGTTTTTTTTCAAGGCAGGCTCACGTTTTTTGAACCGCTGCTCTATCCGCTTCCGTACTGTCCGGGCGTCCATGCTCTCAAGCACATCCATCTGCGCAAACCGGCTCTGGCGCTCTACCGGTGGAATGTATTCCGAGACCAGTATCGCCGATTTATGATTTTTGCCGATTATCAGGTCTCCCTTCCAGTGTCCGGGTACTTCACGGGGGTTTATTGCAGATGGGGCATTCTGGCCTTTCAGAGGAACCAGCTGAATCCCAGGGTAAGGATAATCCCGGTAGAACGGGGATATTCCTCCGTGTCCACCACCGAATAGGAAGAGGGGCTCCCTCCATTAGGCTCACCGGCTATATCGGTGAAGTAAGAAACCACCACCCCTGCTTCGCCGAAGACGTGCACCGGGACGGTACCACTGGCAAAGGTATAAGCTCCCCCGATTTTCAGGATATGCTGCCATTGGTAGGCCCCGTCTCGCAAGAAGTACTTTCGCAGTACCGCGTTCTCACTCCGGCCCTCAGGATCCAACTCGGACAAAAAGGAACTGCCGTCTACTCCGTGGGAACCATAATCCGCGCCGTGGCGGATCAGCTGATACTGGACATGGGCCCTGCTATGGAGGGTGGGCATTCCTTCAAGACGCAAACGCAGTTCATCCGAGTTGGGGGGCAGATAATAGCCCAGACTTTGGCCGTTGTTGGTATAAGCGATTTCCATAGGGGTATCTCCGTACCAGGGGACCAGGACCCGGGTATGGGTATAGCAATAAGGCTCGATTTTGGTGTAACTCACCGTAAGGGAGCCAAAGGGGAACAGGGGAATCGCGACTTTGGCCCCTGCCTGCAGGGCAAACATGTGCCGGTCCAGTTCAAAGAGCCGGGAAACGCTGGAAACTTCGAGCTCATCCGCAAAAAAAGAGAACCACAGGCCTCCAATGCCGGGATATTGGGCTTGCGCGTTAAAAAAAAGCCCCATATTGTCGAAATCGCCGATATTGTTTTGATATATAAAGTTGTTGTTGATGGGAAAGGGGTATCCCAATTCAAAGCGTTTCGGCCAAACCGCGGTACTGCCCACATCAAAGTGCAGGTAATTTTTATAGTTGAATTCAAGCTGTTCTATGGAAAAGGCGTTTTGGCTCGTTATGGCGGATTCGGTTATGCCCTGGGCATTGTAATATTCCAGGACCCCGGTTAAGGCGGAGAAGGCAAACCAGGAAACCGGATTGAAGGTCCCTTCCAGGGCTATAAAGGGCTGGGCTGCGGCATTAAACACCAGGCTGCTCCCCGGGGCCATCCCTGCCCATTCCCTGCGGAACCGGCCAAACCGGTACCGCAGGGTCTCTCCAAAGAGGTCCCCGGACAGTTCGGATAGCAAGCTCGGACCTATGGAAATATCCTGGGGCCAGTTTTTCATGCTCCCTGCGGTGATACTCCCCGGGCTAAAGAGAAAACCGTCCCAGCCTTTTTGATAGGCGTAGGGGAAGAAGGCTTCCGGTTGACTATAAACGGTAATCTCCTCGTTGGAATGCCTTTCGTCCCCTTCAAATTCCTTATAATAGGGATAATAAGTCCCCAGTTCGGTCCGAGGGCTTCGTAAAAGGCCCCCGGAGAGGGTAAGGGCGTAGGAAAAATGGTCCCCTACATCACCATGGGTATACCCGCTAATCCAGGAGTCCGTGCCCCAGACTAGGTCCCCTGAAGCAGGATAGGCCCCTCCTCCAAAGCCCAAACGTAAACCCAGCCCCAGATCCCCGGAAAACCGGATCCCCCCCCTGGTAGGGATAGTAAAATAGTAGGCCCCCCGCCGCAAATCCAGTCCCGGCGGCTTTTGTTCAAAATCCTGTTTTACCCTTTCCAAGATGAGCCGTTCTGTAGCGGCTAGGTTCGTACCGAACCGGAGTCCCTCCGCATCAAGGGTTTCATGTTCGAGGATTGCATTGATGGCTTTGAGGATAACCTTACGGGAATAGGGTTTTACCCCCGGAAGGGGTTCACAGAAACCCCGGGCTTGGGCTTGTTCTAGGAGATAATACACCGGATGATCCAGGGGAATCGAACTATGAGTCTGAGCTGCAAGGGATGCCCCAAGCATAAGAAACCATACTATACCCAAAACCCTATACTGTTTCCTCATACACCCCCTCCACATAATGGCCTCCCTTGACCCGGGGACCTCTCTTCATTAATATTAGGCATACTATATGGTGAACCAGAAAAGGTCAACAAGGTATGATAGGCACGGTCCTCTCCACACCTCCCTTAGGGGTAGAATCATGGGCCTTGTTATGCTGCTATGGGGAGTGGCGGGGCTGAGGGCCCTGCCGGAACAGAAGATAGTGTATCCGGGGGAATGGGTTTATGAAGCCCTGGGGATCCTTTCCCAAGAACAGGGGATCGTGTTTTTTATGGATTCTTCCCTGACCGTCGGCCAGATCCGGTTCTTGCTTTACGACATCAACGAGGAGGTCCTTTCTCCCAGCGGCCGGGTCCTCTATGATCGTCTTATGGATTACCTCAGGGGTTTTTCGGGGTATACCGTGCAAGCCGACGGGATCCGGGCGGATATTGAGGGTCTTGTGCAGCCGGAACTGTATTTCAAGACCAACCCTGCCCTGGACTGGATTTACACCCACCACGACCGGCGTCCTTTTTTCATGTTCCCCTTGAGTATTTCGCTGGGGTCGTATATTACCGCAGAAATGGATCCTTATTTTGGCCAAAACGAATACGCCGCGTCCTTGCATGAAAATCATAGCAATATTCCCATGGATATGGTGTCCCAGGGGGATCTGCATATTCCCCAACGGGCCTACCTCAGCGCAGGCCTTCCTTTTGGTAAGGTTTCAGGGGTCCACCTGTCGGTGGGGATTGGGGATGATTTTTTCGGTAGAACCCGGACCGGCAGCATCATCCTCTCGGAATACCTGGAACGGGTCAATTACGCCCAGCTCTCCTTTTACTCCCCTATCGTTCGATACGCTGCGGAAGTTATGCAGTACGAGGTCAATAAGTACCACTACATGCACTATCTGCAAATCCGGCCCCATCGACGGATCTCCCTGTCCTTTACAGAAGGAGCCATGGTCAATGCCCCTTTGGAGCTGCGGTATCTCAATCCCCTGATGATCTTCCACAGTTACGAAGGCTGGAAAACCTATGACGATTACAATGCCGGTTTAAATCCTGAAAGCGTGGCCCCATTCCAATCGAATAACGAAGGAACCCGGGTGGGAGCCTTTTTTGGAGCCAAGATCGAATATCACCCCTGGAACTACCTGCGGTTCTACGGCCTTTTTGCCATGACCCAATTGCAGCTACCGGTGGAACGTACCCATTGGGAAGAATACCTCACCCCGGATGCGGTAGGCTTTCAAGGAGGGGTGGAAGTTTCTCTTCCCGGTTCCCAGGGATACTGGATCTTCGGTCTTGAAGGGGTATATACCTATCCCTATCTGTATCTAAAAGAAGATAAGGGCTGGTCTTTTTACAAAGAAATGGTAGAAATGGATCGGATCCAGGTTCGATATTGGACCGGAACCCCCTTTGGGCCGGATTCAATTGTGGGGACCTTCTGGTGTAATTACCTGCGGACCCAAGCCCGCGAGGTATCCCGGTGGTCTGTGGGGTTTTCCCTGGTGGTGGCCGCTCAAGGGGAAATGGCAAGTACCGCTATTTTTGATACCGACGCCTACCGGCCCACCCCTGCGGTTAGGGATATGGTCCGGCCGCCCACGGGGATTCCGGCTTATACCTATGCCCTCACGTTGTTGGGAACCTGGTCGCCTTTGGAGTGGCTGCACTTTTCCCTACAGCCGGGGTACAAAATCGTCAGTAATCATGGCCATAGGGAAGGGAGTATGGAACAGGGTTTTGAGCTTGCCTTTTCAGCCAGAATCCAGCCGGTAAGCAAGCTGAAGCAAATCCTATCCAGGCAGGCTCAATAAAAGAATGCGCCTAACCTCTATAATAATGGGTTAAGGAATGTAAAGGAGAATAAATGAAGTTTAGACCAGAACAAAGAGAGCTCGGACCAGAACAAAAGGTATTCAGACCAGAACAAAGGGAGCTCGGACCAGAACGAGGCGAGCTCAGAACCGAACGAAGGGAGCTCAGAATAGAACGATGGGAGTCCCGAACTGAACGAGGGGAGCTCAGAACAGAACAGAGGGAGCTCAGAATAGAACGATGGGAGTCCCGAACCGAACGAGGCGAGCTCAGAACCGAACAGGGGGAGCTCAGAATAGAACGATGGGAGTCCCGAACCGAACGAGGGGAGCTCAGAACCGAACGGGGGGAGTCCCGAACCGAACGAAGAGAGCTCAGAACCGAACGGGGGGAGTCCCGAACCGAAGAAGGGGAGCTCAGAATAGAACGATGGGAGTCTCGAACCGAACGATGGGAGTCCGGAATAGAACGAGGGGAGCTCAGAACCGAACGATGGGAGTCCCAAATAGAACAAAGGGACTTCGGAAGCGGGATAGATGCCGCTAAAAACCGGAAGCTGGGTTCATTTCAACCCTACGGCCTGTTGAAGTAGTGGTAAAGGAAACAAGAAAGAGGGCGTGCTTTATACAAACCAAGCGCTATGAGACGTGAAGGAAACAAGAAAGAGGACGCGCTCCATACAAACCAAGCGCCATGAGAAATGAGGGAAAACAAGAAAGAGGGCGCGCTCTATACAAACCAAGCGCTATGAGAAGTGAGGAAAAAGAGTAAGAGGGCGTGCTTTATACAAACCAAGCGCCATGAGAAGTGAGGAAAAAGAGTAAGAGGGCGCGCTCTATACAAACCAAGCGCTATGAGACGTGAAGGAAACAAGAAAGAGGGCGCGCTTTATACAAACCAAGTGCCATGAGAAGTGAGGAAAAAGGTAAGAGGGCGCGCTTTGTACAAACCAAGCGCTATGAGAAGTGAGGGAAAAAAATGAGAGGGAAGAATAGGAATATTTTTAGAAATTATGTGAAAGGTACGTTACGGTTCACGGAATTTGCCATTACCAATGCGTGTATCGCCAAATGTTCGTTTTGTGAAATATGGAAACAACAGCCGAAAGTATTTGTGGATAAAGAAAAGGCCCTCAGGGCGATTGATCGGCTGGCGGATTTCGGGGTATCCCATCTGACTATTACGGGGGGAGAGCCGCTGCTGCACCCCGAGGTGATTGCCTTTGTTGAACGGGCAAGCAAGCGGAAAATGAACAATGCGGTGCTGAATGCCGCGCCGAAGCTCCTTATGCGGAAGGACATCCTGAAGCGCCTTGAGGATGCCGGGTGCGACCTGCTCAGTATCTCCTTTGATTCGGGAGATCCGGTTACCATGGCGGAATCCCGGCAGATTCCCAATATCATGGATGAAATGGCCAAGGCCATGGACCTGCTCCGCCAGACCTCCCTTAAAACCATGGCATCGGTTCTTATCTGGAACGATAACTACCATAAGCTCGAAGAGGTTTGCACCAGGGCAGCCAACATGGGATTTACCTATATCTCCCTTAATTACCCGACCTTCTCCAAGTCCCAGGTGTACCCTCTGGGAGGTGAAGGGATAAGCCTTTCCCGGGATAAGGTGATCCAAGGACTTACTGACGCAATACGCTTAAAAAAGTCGGGGAAACATAAAATCATCAATTCGGTTATTTCCATGCAGAATATCATCAATTACCTGAAAGACCCGGCCCTGGCCCGGTATCCCTGTTACGGCGGGGAGCATGTCCTCTTTGTGGACTGGTTTTTCGATGTCCGTCCCTGTATGCAGCTTCCCCAGGTCCTCGGAAACATCCTGACCATGGAAGCCGGCGCATTACAGCGGCCTCCCTGTAATGACTGTAATATGAGCTGGTACCGGGATTTCAGTATGTTTTTTCACGGCGGGCTGCGGACGATTCCGGTGTGGCTTGAAGCCTTGTCAGGACCGAAGATCATCTTTTAGTATTTTTAGTTTAGCGAGGGGGTTTGTACCAGGGCCGGCACAATGTGCCGGAGTAAGCCGTGGGAAGGAGCGGAGCGACTGACCGAGGCGAAGCGTAAACAGACCTGTTGAGACTGTCGGAAAAGTAGTCAAACAACAAAAATTATGCTACACTCCCCCTGTTATGGCCCGGTATAAATACTTTGACAAGTCCCAGGGATTATTCCTTACCCTCTGCCTCGACCGGCAGCTCATCCCCGGCTCCTTCGAACACACCTTGAACTACCTCATCGATCAGGTAGACCTGAGCGCTTTCGATGCGGCATTCCACAACGACC
>JAITRH010000097.1 GCA_031288495.1 Treponema sp.
TCCGCTCTCCGAGTCTCGAACCCCGATAATGGTGTGGGTCAAGTTTAGCCGTGAGGATTGGGCTATGCGCCGGAAGGTTCCAAAAGGGTGCGATGGAACGCTCCCAAAACAGGAGGTTCCATGGGTTTATGCTGGTTTATGCTGAAGACGGACCCACTCCTCCAGCGCGGCCCCCAGTGCTTTCCGGTCAATGCCCCAGTTCCGCTGAAACCGTCTTAAAAGCCAATCCGACAAGGCCATAAACCGGTGGAAAACCGCCTCCCCTTCAGGAACAATACCGGGGAGCAGCCCGGTAAAGGCTCCCCGATTGACGATAAGCTCCCAAAAACGGGCGAGGTTCTTTATCCGCTCCAGGTCTCTTGCGGAAAGAGCCGAGGTTTCCAAGACCTCATAGGGCGGGTCTGGGGCATAGCGCAAGGTTTCGGTGTGCCGGGTAATGGGCGTTCCAGGAAGGCATTTTAAGATACCGAGCTGAATCTCCGTGGGCCGCACAGCCCACAGGCGGTCAAAGCCCGCGGCCAAGGAGCCCAGATCTTCCCCGGGAAGCCCGGCAATCAGGTCCGCATGGACAATGGCCCTGGTCTTCTCCCGGAGGAACGCCAACACCTCCAGTTCCTGTTCCGGATCGCTCGGGCGGCCAATGAGGGCCGCGGTCTTGGGATTGAAGGTCTGAATCCCTATTTCCAAGCGCAGGGTTCCCGGAGGAAACCGGGTCAGTAGGTCCCGCAGTTCCACCGGAAACCGGGAGGGGAGCATCTCAAAGTGAACCCATAGGGGGGGAAGCGGCGGCTTACCTGGGATAGAACCCGGTTCGGACCGCTCGAGGTATTCCAAAAATACTTCCATAATACGCTGTGCCCGGGGTATATCCAGATTAAAACTGCGATCCAAGAATTTAAAAGATCGGGCCCCCCGATCCAGGAGCGTTTTCAGTTCTTTCAGTACCCGGTTAAGAGGGAATAGCCGGACTCCCCGGCTTAAAGAGCTCTGGCAAAATGCACAAGCCCAGGGACAGCCCCGGGAGGACTCCACATAGGTCAGCTTACGGCAGAGGTCTTCTTCGGTATAGAGGCGGTAGGCCGAAGCTATGGAGGGCATATCCACCGGATGGGCTTCGATGAATTTACCCCAGATACGCTTAACCGAGGGAAGCCCTGCAATCCCTTCCCTCATGCCCTCCGGGGGTTCTCCTGGGCTTGCCTTATAAGGGAGGAGGAGCCCACAAAGCTCCCGGAAGACGCGCTCTCCTTCCCCCCGGACTACCCAATCGGCATGGCGGATAAGCGGAGATGCGGCCTTGAGGTATGCTGCCTCTGGCCCTCCCAGGATGATAAGGGGTCTTGGGGAACTACCGGCATTCCAGGCCCTATCTAGGGTTTCCAAGAGTTCCACCGTGGCCTTATGGTTCCAGATGGAGACCGACAAGCCTAATATCCGGGGAGCCGCCGCAAGGAGGGGACCGGTTTTCTCAGCCAGGGGCTGGCGCAGGGCGAATTCCCGCAGTTCCGCCTTATCTTCGTATGCACCGAGATTGGCCTTGAGGAGCCTGAGGCCTAAGGAAGGATGGATCCACTTGGCATTGATGGTGGCAAGGAGGATGGGGATCACGGCCTTAACGGATCAATCAGGGGAACGGAAATCTGCCGCCCCGAAAAGGTTCAGGGTCCCGGTAGCCCAGTCTTCCCGAGATTCCTTGACCAGATGTTCCACATCTTGCCAGGAATTCGCCCGGGGACCGGGAAGCTGCCGGTTGGTTGAATTGGTGAAGACAATGGTCTTGCATCCATGGGCCCTCAGTTGGATGATATTGGAAGGGGTGTCGTCAATGTAGACATGGGCCCCTACTGCCCCCTTATCATTCATAAAACAGAGGTCCCAATAGGGTATATCGTAGGTATCCAGCCAATCAACGGTCTGGGTGATAGACGTTTTGTGGGAATACTTGAGGAAAAGCCGGTGGGTAATAATACGGATCCTGATTCCCCGGTGGGAGAGCTTACGCAGAACCGCAGGCGCCCCTTCCAGGGGCTTCATATCCCGGAAAAGGTTTCGTTGGGTTACGGCAAAACGGTGCAGCCGCTCATAGCCGCCGAATTCGGCAATCCCCCATTCTTCAAGGCCGTAACTTACCTCGGTGGTGAGGGCTGCTTCCGGCTTATGCAGCCATTCCGCAGCAATGCGGCGCATAGCCCCGTAAAAATCCCCCACTACCCCGTCGAGATCCACCCCTAATATGAAACTGCCCTCATCCATTGCCCGATCCTTACTGCTTCCTGCCCTTTTTCTGAAATGTCCTTAATATTCACCGGATGCTGCCGTTCATTCGTTTCAAAAGAAGGGCAACCCTTCCCTACTTCACCGTCAGTAAGGTATAGGTTCCATTTCCCAGCCCAATCTTCTCGGCGTGGCTAATCTGGCTCCGCCAATCGGTAGTGGGATGAATATCGGTCATGTGATCATGATGGGTCCGTTCCCGTTCCGAGAGGATACTGGTACCGATCCCTGGGGCGGCATTTACCGCATCAATACAGGCTTTATCCAGGGCAACCGGATCGAAACTCGCAAAGATACCAATATCCGGCACCACGGCGGCATCATTTTCTCCGTGGCAGTCACAGTAAGGGGAAACCTGGTTCACCACATTGATGTGGAAATGGGGCCGCCCCGCCACCACAGCCTTGGTGTATTCCGCCATCTTGCAATTCAGCACGGCACTACTGGTTCCACTGGTATTGGCAATGGCATGGTAGTTACAGGCCCCCATACACCGGCCGCAACCCACACACAGGGCCGGCTCGATCCGGGCTTTCTTGTTCTCCCCAAACAAAATGGCCTGCTGATTACAGAATTTGGTACAGATCCGGCAGCCGGTACAGACCTGCTGGTCCACTTCCGGTTTGCCTTCGTTGTGCATTACCATCTTCCCTGCCCGGCTGCCGCTTCCCATACCGATGTTCTTAATCGCCCCTCCAAAACCGCTCATTTCGTGGCCCTTGAAATGGTTCAGGGAAATAAGGATATCCGCATCCATGATCGCCCGGCCTATCAGCGCGGTTTGACAATAGACCCCGCCGGGAACCGGAACTGCTACGTCATCCGTACCTTTAAGCCCGTCAGCGATGATGTTCTGACAGCCCGTGGATAGGGGAGAATAACCGTTTTCAAAGGCCGCGTCCATGTGTACCAAGGCATTGTTGCGTCTCCCCACATACAGGGTGTTACAATCCGTAAGGAAGGGCAGTCCCCCCAGGGCCTTAATCCGATCCGCCAGGGTTTTGGCAAAATGCGGCCGCAAGAAAGATAGATTTCCCGGCTCGCCAAAATGTATTTTAATGGCCACGTATTTTTGTTTGAAAGGGATATCTTCGATCCCGGCGGTATGGATAAGCCGTTCCAACTTAACCAGGAGACTTTCCCCCACTTTACAACGCATATCGGTAAAATAAACCGTAGAT
>JAITRH010000116.1 GCA_031288495.1 Treponema sp.
GTTTTACCCCAAAGGCGCCTGCAAAAGGGCGGCCAGCTTTGCCTCTTCCCCTTTGGACATATACCCCGGCAGGATCAAAGGCTCCTTTTGCTCCGGGGGCAGCAAGAAACCTCCCGCAAGGAACCGGAGGAACAGTTCCGTATAGACCCCCTCATCCAGGGCTTTTCCATGATGGAGATAGATACCCTGTTGATGCCAGATGCCCGGGGCCCTGCGGATCTGCGGAAAGTTCCCCTGTCCCCGTTCCGGCCATAAGAACAGATCCTGGATGGCCCGGCAGGTTCCTGCGAGGAGCACCGGAGAGATCAAGTCCGAGGGAGGAAAGCCCGGGGCTTGGGCGGTTTGCTCAAAAACCACTACCCTGGGCGCCAGCACCCAGGGCAGCACCGGCACAAGAAACAGGGAAGGGGCCTTTTTTTCTATCTTGAGAAAGGGCCGCCAGAGGGACAGAACCTCAGAGAGCCCAGAACCTGCCGCGGGATCCGGGAAAGGCGCCGCCGCTGCGGAGGCAAAGCCCGCTCTTGCCAAAGCCCGCCGCAGGGACGCTTCATCCCCATATACCCTGCAGGAGGCACCGGGAAAAAGCCGGGAAAGGGCCTTGGTCAACCGGTTTTCCAGGGGATGGGGAACAGGGGCATACAGTCCCCGTTCCGCGCTGTTCTTAAGCTCCCGGAGCACCGACCGCGGGGTATGTCCCAGCACCGCCGCGCCGCCGTATTGCCAGAGATCCACCAAACGCCTTCCTCCCTGGGTATAGAGGTGAAAATCCCGGGCCCGCAGCACCGGCGGTACCCGGCGTAAGCGCAAAGCCGCCGGCTCCGGAAGGGGAGGCTCATCTATCGTCATAGATTGGGGTAATCCTTTTACGCTGTTTAAGCCCAAGAAACCGCATTTCTTTACCCGTATCAAAACGGACCCGGATAAGGGGGCCTTCATCGGTTTCCCGAACCTCCATCACGGAACCGTAGCCCTGATCATCATGGAAAAGCCGCGTGCCCACCTCCCAGCGGTCTTGGGACCTGCCCTTCCCCTGGGCGGGACGGAAGGGCTTCCGAGGGGCATAGCCCCGGGGAGGCGAACCAATCACCCTAAGGCGGGTCCTGTCTATCTCCATGAGAAACACCGAGGGTTCCATGAGGGCGGTACGGCCATACATACGCCGCTGGGCGCAGGAACTGAGGTATAATTCATCCATAGCCCGGGTCGCGCCCACATAAAAAAGCCGCCGTTCCTCTTCCAGGGCTTCTCCCTTTTTGTCGTCCCGGGGGAATACCCCTTGTTCCAGACCGGTTATAATGACCCGCCGAAATTCCAGGCCTTTGGTATTATGGAGGGTAATGAGGGTAACCGTATCCTGGGGATTCCCTTTTCCCTGGGGATCTTCCAGGGAACGGTCGAGCTCAAGGTGTTCCAAGAATTCCACCAGTCCTTCCGGGCTTGCAGGATAGAGGCTTGCGGCATTGGCCAATTCCTGGAGGTTACTGATACGCTGATTCCCCGCGATTTCATCGTGGGTCCGGTGATAGTCAACGATTCCCGCCTCCTTGACCAGATACACCATACACACCGAAAGCCCTTCACCGGCCTGTAAGGTCCCCGGTTCCTGCGGTTTAGGCGGCGGGTTTTGTTTCCCCGCCCCGTCCAAATCCGCAGGAGCGTCCATATCCAGAAGGGCACGGCCTTTTTCAATAGCCCCAAGAAAGGCCTCAAGCCCGGAACGGGCCTTGGCGGAGAGGGCGGGCATGAGCCCTTGGGCGGCGCTCCTGAGATTTCCGTCCCCTTCAGGACCCTTCGCGGCCTCTCCGAGGATCCGATCCACCGTGGCCGGTCCAATCCCCCGGGCAGGCTTATTCACCACCCGGCGAAAGGCGACCTCATCCCGCGGATTCGCCAGGAAGGAAAGCAGGGCCAGGGCATCTTTCACCTCTTCCCGCTCATAGAACTTAAGGGACCCTACCACCCGGTAGGGGATGCCCCGGCGGAGGAATTCCGTTTCAAACCCCAGGGATTGGGCATTGGTCCGGTACAACACCGCCCAATCTGCATAGGACGCCTGCCTGAAGGGAGGTCTTTCGCCGCTCCCCTCCTTGGCAGGACGGGCTGAGGCTTGAATAAGATCCGCGCAAAAGGCCGCTTCTGCCTCCTGGTTTGGAAGGAAGGCCAGGACCGGGTGTTTCCCGTTTCCCCGTTCCGCGCTGAGGTTCTTCCCCAGGCGGCCCTGGTTGCGGCTCACCACGGAAGCAGCGATCTGCAGGATAGGTGCGGTGGACCGGTAATTCTGTTCCAGCCGGATTACATCGGTTCCCGGGAACCTATCGGGAAATTCCAGGATGTTCCGTACTTCCGCTCCCCGGAAGCCGTAGATGGACTGGTCGTCATCTCCCACCACGCAAACATAGGTTTCCGGGCCGCAGAGTTCCTTTAAAAGTTCAAACTGGGCGATATTGGCGTCCTGGTATTCGTCCACCAGGATTACCCGGAACCGGTCTTGAAAACGCCGGGCCACCTCGGGGACGGATTTGAGGATCTCCGCGGGTTTTTTAATCAGATCCCCAAAATCCACGTTGCCGATCTTGGCCAGCCGTTCCTCGTATTGGGCATAGATCCCGCGGAAACTCTTCCGATGGTCGATAAGATCCAGTTCCGGGCTTTCGGGATTTAAAAAATAGTCCTTTGCCCGGGCAATATTGTGGGCGATCTGTTTCAGCTCCGCCTTGGGGGCCTCTTCCGCGACGGAGGAGGCAAGGAGGGAAACCATGTCGTCGTCGTCATAGATCACGAAGGACGAATCCAGGCCCGCAAGGGACCCGTTCCGCCGCAAAAACCAGGCCCCGAAGGAGTGGAAGGTCCGCAGCATGGCCCCGGCGGCTCCCTCCTCAATAAGCCGGGCCCGCTCGGCCATTTCCCGGGCCGCTTTATTGGTAAAGGTTACCGCCAGGATCGACCGGGGATCCACCCCCCGCTCCCGGATGAGGTAGGCTATTTTGGTGGTAATAACCCGGGTCTTCCCCGACCCGGCCCCGGCCAGGATCAGCAGGGGATTCCCCGTATGAAATACCGCCTCCCGCTGTTCCGGGTTGAGAGCCTCAAGATAAGAAGGAAGGCTATGTTCTCCCATGACCCTATACTACGGGACTTCAAAAACCGCTGTCAACAAGTTACGGATTTAAGGACAGGGTTTCTCAGCAAAGGCGCCGCAAGCGGCGGTTTCCATGGGAATTCGGCTTGCCCGGCCGCTCATTTTTGCCGCGGGAGCCCTGGCGGCTATGCCAGGGCTCCTGCATTTACTTTTATAACCAACTGTTGAACTTTAACAAAAATGACCGGTCAGGCGGGCAAAATGCCCCAGGGGGTCACGCTTGCTTTGCACGAGAAGGCTTTGTCTTTGCTCCCGAAAGGGTCAGATGGTGCAAAGCTTCGGTCAAGTGCCCCCCTGGGGCATTTTGCCCGCCTGACCGGCCTTATTGTTCCGTTCGGGGGATGTTTAAGCGGTAAAGGCGGGTCCCTTGAGGGGGCAGAAATTTCCGGATGAGGAGGGAAAACGGGCTATCTGCCGCAAAAAGAGGGTAGTGAGCGGTTTAATGCTCCGCTGCCATAGGGTTTTTCTTTTGCGGCTTAAGTTAAAAGTAAATGCGGGAGCCCTGGCGGCTATGCAGAAATACATTGCTTTTTTTGGTTTATAGGAGATATACTATCCCTCCAGGAGGAATATAATGACTATGAAAAAGGGACTATTGATTTTTATTTGTCTTATATGCGTTTTTTCTTTGGTTTTTTGCAGCAAAGAGGGGCGGCAGAAGGCTTCGGATAAAACCATAAGCCTTTACATTTGGGGGGAACCCCAAAAACCGGCCATGGAAAAGGTTATTGAGAATTACACCAAGGCTACCGGGGTTAAGGTTGAAATCACCCTGATTCCCTACGGCCAGTTTTGGACCAAGCTCCAGACCAGCCTTCCTTCGGAGAACGGGCCGGATGTTTTCTGGTGCAACTATTCCCACGCGATTGATTATTACCCCGCGGGGCTGGTACAGGAAATCCAGTCCTACGTAGACCGGGACAAGGTGGACCTTTCGCCCTTCCCCGCGGCGCTGCGGGAGATGTATTCCTACAACGGGAAGGCCTACGGAATCCCCAAGGATTATGATACCATCGCCCTCTTCTATAATAAGGCCCTCTTTGACGCTAAAGGGGTGGCTTATCCCTCCAACGATTGGACCTGGACGGATCTGAAACAGGCGGCCATCGCCCTGACGGATCAGGCCACGGACACCTATGGATTTGCCGTCTGGGCTACCGAACAGGAAGTGGTTTATCCCTTTATTTTTTCCAACGACGGGACGGTTTTGTCCCCGGACGGGCGGACCTTTAATTTTAGCAACCCCCGGGCGGTTGAAACCCTGCAATGGCTTATGGACCTTATCCACGTAAACCACGCGGGGCCGACCTATGCGGAACTCAAGGAATTGAGCCAGGGCGAACGGTTCCTGGCGGGCAAGCTGGCCATGCTGACCTCCGGTTCCTGGGACGTAAAGGACTTTTACGATGCCCACGGGGACAACCTGGGGATTGTCCATATCCCCGCCAACCGGCGGGAAGGGAACACTATCCACGGCCTTTCCTTTAATATCAGCGCCAAGTCCCCTAACAAGGAAGAAGCCTGGGGGCTGTTAAAGGCCTTTGCCACCAAAGAAGCCGGGGAAGCCCAGGCTCAGATAGTAATTCCCGCCTACGAAGGGGCGACCCAGCTCTGGAAAAACAGCTATCCTAAGCTTGATCTGCAGGTCTTTGTTGACGCGGCCCGGATTTCCGATCCCTATGCCACCCCCCTGGTTGCGGCTTCGGCCCAGTTCAGCGCCATGTATACCATGTTTGAAAAAATCTGGAACGGCGCCGACGTAGTCCAGGCCTGCGCGGAGCTGGACGCCGAATGCGTGCGTCTCGCGGCGGAATCGGGCCGGTAGCAGCTAGGGGGAGCGGAAAAAATGAAACAACGCCGGCGTTTTGGGCGGAATGCGGTCAACACCTGGTTGTGGGGGTATTTTTTCATAGCGCCGGTGATGATTGGCATTGCCGTTTTTTTAATCGGCCCCGTGTTTTATGCCTTTTACCTTTCCCTGACCGATTGGGACGGATTGGTAAAGGCTCATTTTGTGGGGCTCCGCAATTTCGGGCGGCTTCTTACGGATCGGGATATCTATATTGAGCTTTTTAATACCCTCAAATACATGATTGGGGTTGTTCCCGGCACCATTATTATTGCCCTCTGCATTGCCAATCTCCTCAACCAAAAGGTACGGGGCCGCGCGTTTTTCCGGACCGCCTTTTTTCTGCCCATGGTTACCATGGCCACCGCCATAGCCGCGGTATGGCGGTGGCTCTATAATTCCCAGTACGGCCTGGTAAACTACCTGACCCGGCCCTTCGGCTGGAATCCCATGTGGCTGGGGGATCCCCAATATATCCTCACCGCGGTGATCATCGTGGCGATATGGTCCGGAATTGGGTACGCCTCTATCATACTCCTTGCGGGGCTGCAAAACATACCCAAGACCTTTTACGAAGCCGCGGAGATCGACGGGGCGGGGCCCCTCCGGCAGTTCACCCGGATAACCGCGCCCCTCCTGTCCCCGTCGATCTTCTTTCTGACCATCACCTCGATGATCGGAGCCTTTAAAGCCTTTGATCTGATATTCATGTTTTCCGGCGGCGGCATTGCGAGCGGGCCCACCTCCCAGGCGGTCCGTACCATGGTGTACGGGATCTATCATAAGGGTTTTGTGCTGATGAATATGGGCTATGCCGCCGCGGAGGCGGTGGTTCTTTTTGCCATCATCCTGCTGGTAACCCTCTTGCAGTTTTATCTGCAAAAGAAGCTGGTGTTTTATGATTGAAAAGGCCGGATTAAAAGGCCCGATCTTTTCCCGGGCGATAGTGTACCTCTTCCTCTGTGTCGGATCGGCGGTGATGATCGTCCCCTTCCTGTGGATGGCCCTGACCGCCTTTAAGACCTACCAGGAAACCCTGGCCATACCGATCAAATGGTTCCCCTCCCGTTTATATTGGGGAAATTTCTCCGAGGTCCTGGCCCGGTTAAACTTTGGCCGCTATTACCTGAACACCGTCTTTGTCGCCGCCATGATCACCTTTTTCCAGGCCCTGTTCTGTTCCATGGCCGGCTACGGCTTCGGCCGCCTGAATTTTCCCGGACGCAATGTCCTCTTTTTCGTTCTCCTTTCGGTCCTGATGATTCCCTCCCAGATGACCCTGATCCCCTCCTTTGCCCTGCTTTCCTGGCTGGGCTGGATCGATACCTACAAGGCCCTGATTATTCCCAACCTGTTCAGCGCCTACGGCACCTTTTTCCTGCGGCAGTTCTACAAATCCCTGCCCGCGGAACTGGAGGAGGCCGCCATCATTGACGGCTGCAACCGTTTTGGGGTGTGGTGGCGTATCCTGATGCCCCTCTGCGGAACCGCCATTGCGGCTTTTTCGGTGTTTACCATCCTTTGGGCCTGGAACGATCTGATGTGGCCCCTGATCATGACCAGCCGGGACGCGGTGCGGGTGCTTTCCGTGGGGATCGCCAGCCTTTTTGGGCAGCACGGTTCCCGGTATAACCTGATCATGGCTGCCAGTATGCTTGCGATTACCCCCATGATTGGGGTCTTTATCATTTTGCAGAAACAGTTTATCTCCGGTATTGCCGTGACGGGGCTGAAAGCTTAGGAGTTTG
>JAITRH010000140.1 GCA_031288495.1 Treponema sp.
GGCCCACCCTCGAGGGAGCAATGCCGATGAGCCGGGGTCTTGATTGTGGTACTTTTGAAAAGGAGGAGCCCATGAGCGCTCCAGAAGAGGATAGGGAACTTTGGGATCGTTCCGCGGCGTTCCACGGGCATAGCTGCCCGGGCTTGGCCATTGGATACAAGGCGGCGCTGTATGCCCGGGACCTGCTTGACCTTAGGTTCTCCGAGGATGAGGACGTGGTGTGCATCACGGAGAACGATGCCTGCGGGGTTGACGCAATCTCGGTGATCCTTGGATGCACTGTGGGAAAGGGAAATCTGCTGTTCCGGTTACGGGGGAAGCAGGCCTTCTCTTTTTTCAACCGGAAGACGGGAAAACGCCTCCGGCTGGTCCTGCGGGATATGCCGAAGGGGGATAAGAGCCGGGAGGAGGTGCAGCGGGAGATGCTGGACGCGCCCCCGGATCAGCTCTTCGATGTGAAGGAGCCTTCCTTCGCCCTCCCCGAGGCCGCGCGGATCTTCCCTTCCGCGGCATGTGAAGGCTGCGGTGAAAAGACCGCTGAACCCTATATCCGCCTGCAAGGGGGGAAAAAGGTCTGCCTCGACTGTTTCTCCCCATACGGCAGGTTCATGTAAAGGAATGTGCATGTGAGGGTATTGAAGGGTATGCGGATACGCAATTCCGGTATGATGGTCTTATCCCTGCTTCTTGGGTGCTTATTGCGGGGTGGCGGCAAAGATTCCGGCAGCGTCTGGGCGGTGGTAACCGGAGCGGAAGGATATGCTTGATATATACAGCCTGTGGAAAGCCGGGGAGCTTAACCCCGGGGCGAATACCGCGTGGTGGGATGCCGTGGCCGCCCGGTTTTCCACCTTTGCAGTGCCCACCGTTGAAACCAGCATGACCATGCGGATAATCACCCGTGAACGGATGCTTCCCCCGGGCGGGCGGGCCTTGGATGTCGGCTGCGGGACCGGGCGGTTTTTGCTTGCCCTGGCAAAAGACGGCGCGGAGATCACCGGCATTGACATATCCCCGAAAATGCTCGCCTTTGCCAGGGCAAAAACCGCGGGGCACCGGGGCATACAGGTCTTGGAGGAAAACTGGCATACCCTGAGCCTTGAAGAAAAGGGCTGGAAGGGCGCTTTTGATCTTACCCTCGCGAATAAGACCCCCGCTATTACGGACGCGAAAACCTTTATGAAACTTTCCGCAGCTTCCCGCGGCTGGTGCCTCATGGTAAAGCCCTGCAGAAGGACCTCAATCGTTTACGACGCCCTAAACACCCTGGTAGGCGCCAGGGAGGATAAAAAGGCCCTGGACGATTCCCTGGTCTACGCCTTTGCCCTGCTGTGGGAAAACGGATATACCCCCCGTCTTGAGTATGCCCATGAGGTGTGGTCCGATACCATTGCCCTTAACGACGCAGTAACCCAATACACCACCCGTATTGAAACCTACCGTCGAATTGACGATACCGGGCGGCGTAGGATCCGGGAGTATCTTACCGCCCAGGCCCAAGGGGGCTTTGTGGAAGAACGGACCGAGACTCAAATCGCGGCCATGTATTGGAGCGTTAATGCTGCGGGAGGATGAGTTCCTGCCGGCGGTTCCGGGCTTTCGGCTACCCTAACGCAGGGTTCTTCCGCTTTGAAACCATCTCAACCGATATTTCTTTTATTTAAAAAATACGATAGTATGATGGAGGGGGTATAAAAATGGGTAATACAGAAGGTTACCGGGCGGTCCATGCAACAAGTGCTGCCGGCACAGGTTCAGCAGAAGCGGATATTGGTCTTATCGGCCTTGCGGTGATGGGGGAAAACCTGGTACTTAATATGGCAAGTAAAGGGTTCACCGTGGCGGTGTTTAACCGAACCGCAGCTAAGGTGGACAGCTTTATCCAGGGCCGCGGGGCGGGTAAAAAGATCCAGGGTTACCAGGATACCGCTTCTTTTGCCAGAGCTCTTAAGCCGCCCCGGAAGGCTATGATCATGGTAAAAGCCGGAGAAGCGGTGGATGATACCATTGAGCAGCTCCTGAAGGTCTTTGAGAAGGGAGATATCATCATAGATGGGGGTAATTCCAATTACCAGGATACCATCCGGCGTACCGCGTATGTAGAATCTCAAGGGCTTTGGTACATCGGTACCGGCGTATCCGGAGGAGAGGAAGGGGCCCTTACCGGTCCCTCCCTTATGCCCGGCGGTTCTTCTGCGGCTTGGCCCCTGGTAAAGCCCATTTTGCAGGCAATCGCCGCCAAGGTTGAAGGGGATATTCCCTGCTGCGACTGGGTGGGGGAGAACGGGGCGGGCCACTTCGTTAAAATGGTCCACAACGGCATTGAATACGGAGATATGCAGCTCATCTGTGAGATCTACCAGGTATTGAAGCAGGTCTTGGGCCTTTCCTACGATGCTATGGGGGATGTCTTTGATACCTGGAATAAGGGGGATCTGAACAGTTACCTCATCGGGATCACCCGGGATATTCTCCGGTTCAAAGATACGGATGGAGAACCCTTGGCAGAGAAGATCCTGGATACTGCGGGGCAGAAGGGAACCGGTAAGTGGACGGGGATTGCGGCTCTGGAATTCGGGGTGCCCCTCACCTTGATCGGGGAAGCGGTGTGGAGCCGCTGTCTTTCCGCCGCAAGAAATGAACGGGTTCGCTCTTCTAAGATCTTCTTCGGCCCGAAGCTCGCTAAACCGGCGGACCCTGAGGCTTTTATCCAGGATTTGGAGAAAGCCCTCTACGCAGCCAAGGTGGTCTCCTATGCCCAAGGCTACCTGCTGATGCGGGAAGCGGCCAAGGAATACAAGTGGAACCTGAACTACGGCGGTATTGCCCTGATGTGGCGGGGAGGCTGTATTATCCGGTCGGTGTTCCTCGGTAAGATAAAGGAAGCCTTTGATAAGCACCCGGACTTGGAAAACCTGCTTTTAGATCCCTTCTTCACCTCGATTATCGAGGAGGCCCAAGCCTCGTGGCGCCGAGTAGTGATTGCCGCGGTGGAGAACGGCATCCCGGTTCCGGCTCTTTCGAGCGCCTTGGCCTACTTTGATGGTTACCGCAGTGACTGGCTGCCGGCCAACTTGCTCCAGGCCCAGCGGGATTATTTTGGAGCCCATACCTATGAACGGGTAGACAAGCCTCGAGGTGAATTCTTCCATACCAATTGGACCGGTCATGGCGCGGTTACGAGCGCGTCCACCTATACGGTCTAATATTATATTTTTGGAGGTATGATAATGGCATCCTTATCCATTCCTGCTGCGGCAGGAGCAAGCCATGATCTTTTGGCCCTGGGAGCCTTGGTTACGCGATTGGATCCAGGGATCATTCCCTTTGCCGAGGCAAGCGCCTATACGCTGCATGTTTCCGGGGGCGAGTACAACGTGGCAAGCAACTTGTCCACCTGTTTCGGGTTACGGACCGCTATAGCCAGCGCCATAGTGGACTACCCCCTGGGGAAACGGATCGAGTATGCGGTACAAAAAGCAGGGGTCATTCCCTATTTCCAGCGGTTTGCCTTTGATGGGGTCCGGGGGCCTAATATGGCCATTGTGTGGAGCGACCGGGGGCAGGGAGTACGAGCGCCGGTGGTGTTTTACAACCGGTCCAACGAAGCTGCAGGGCGGCTGAAACCAGGCAGTTTTGACTGGAATAGGATATTTGCTGGAGCCCATGGTTCTCCCCGGGTCCGGTGGTTTCATTCCGGGGGAATTTTCTCGGCCCTGTCCCCTACCACCCCGGACCTGGTCATCGAAGCTATGGAAGCCGCTAAAAAGGCCGGTGCAGTGGTGTCTTTTGATCTTAACTACCGGGCAAAACTCTGGGCAGTGGCTGCGGCAGAACAGGGGCTCACCCCGGAACAAGCCGGCGAAGGGGCGGCTAAGACCCTGCGTAGGATCGTAAGCCATGTGGACGTTCTCGTAGGTAATGAAGAGGATCTCCAAAAGGGTCTTGGCCTCAAAGGTCCGGAAGTAGAATCTCGAGGGGCCCAAGCGGTAAGTAAACTGGATCCGGGCACGTTCTTAGGTATGATGGAAAGCGTAGTTAAAGATTTTCCCAACATCAAAGCCGTGGCGACCACCCTGCGGGAGGTACATTCCACGAACCGTCATTCCTGGAGCGCGGTATTGTGGCTTGAGGGTAAGAGCTATGTGGCTCCCACCAGTGAACTGGATGTATACGACCGGGTAGGCGGCGGCGACGGCTTTGCCGCAGGACTCTTCTATGGACTCCTTTCCGGCAAAAGTCCTGAAGAAGCGTTACAACTCGGCTGGGCTCACGGGGCCTTAATTACCACTACTCCGGGAGACACCTCCATGGTGAGTCTCGATCAGGTAGAAGCCTTTGCCCAAGGCGGCTCTGCCCGTATTCAGCGTTAGCCTATAGACTTCTAAAGGGAAGTGGGGGAAGAACCGGGCTGCCGTTAAGAAGGAAGTAAGAAATGGGGGTCCTCCGGACTAAAGTCCGACGGACCCCTCCGGGGCAAGGCATGACCGCCTGCCCTTGCCTTAAGTGTGGGTATAAGCCTGCCGTCAAGGTCGTTGGTAAAGAGATTCATCCGCCCAAGGCTGCGCATGTTCCAGGCTAGCACGTACCGGGAGTTCAAGGCTTTCCCAATGGTCTTGATATTCCAATTCGGTGATGGCAATTTCCACGGCCAAAAGCTGGGCCAGGACCTTCATATCGCTCTGATTTACTTCAGGATGCGCGGCAAAAGGCAACACCGCCAGTTGCGGAAGGGGGAGGTCCCGCGTATCCTGCTGGCCGCGGCAATCTCTTTCGCCATATCCGGGATCATGCCCTGCACTTCCTTGATGATCTGGCGCAGGCTTTCCATATGGATGATCCGGATGAGCACCAGCTTGCTTACCCCCAAGGTCTGGATGTGGCCAGCCAATGGCGTCCGAGTCGGTGAACCCCAAAGAACGCTGGAATTGTTGCTCCTTCATGATGGCCTTGATGTTGCTCGTCCGGGAGATGAGGGTAAAGACCCGGGACAATTCCCGCTCATAGGAAGGAGCAGCAACAAAAAAACAGGGGTTCTCATCGTATCCCTGCAAGACATAAACTGCTCCTTCACGGTTTTATTCGCCGGAATATGCCCCCTTCCGTTTATTTTGATAAGAGGCGGTGCAGTTTTTCCCCCAATGCAATGGCTTCTTCGGTGGTGGGGGTGGAAGTCTGAATGAACAGACCCTTGCGGCCAAAAAAGTCAAGCAGCTTTTTTGAATAGTCCGCCAAATCCACCTGGGCGTCGTTGATGTGATCCCAGTAATTATGGCGCAGACACAAAACCGTTTTCCCCGCCGCAGCATTCCGAACCATTTCCCAGTTCGGCACCTGGGGGATCGTAAAATCTAAACCCCGTAAACCCGGGGTTTCCATCATGGCTCCCACCACATTCTGCACATTCCCGCAGGAATGGATTACAATACCCCCCGCAGCCTGAGCAATTTTGGCATTGTAAGCCACCCCGAATTCCCGGTACAGTTTGGGGGATAAGAGGGCCGCGGTGTCATCGCTTATCCGGACCCCCACTTCCCGGGGAATATGCCATACCTCATGGCTCACGCTGTAGAAGTTCTTGATCCGCTTAAACTGTTCCTGGATGTACAGAATGGTCGCTTCGGTTACTTTCTCCAAGAGGGCATGCACTTCATCAGGATAGGTCAGGGTTGCCTCAATAAAAGAGGTATAATCCCAGATGAGGGATGCGGTTACCAAAGGAGAGGGTACATTAACCACCCGCAAGGGGATAGAGGAATGGCTCTGGAGATAGTCCAGGCGTTTCCACGCATCCTGATACACGGGATTATGTATCGGATCGGGTATTTCCAGCTTATACACGTCCTCCACATTTTCCTCCCGGATAAGGGGCGTTATCCAAGGGTCGGCCTCGTCATTCACTTTATACTCGCAGCCAAAGGCCGCGGCTACAATACCGATGCCCTTATTGGGCTTGATGTTGGGAAAACCGTAATCGTATACCCCTTCCCGCTTCGCCGCAAAATCCTCAGCCCAGCGCAATTCCGCATCATCATCATGAAAGAAGTCTTTCGTTGCCCCATGAAAAGGCCCCACTTCAATAATAAAAGGAACCTCTTCCAGGTCCTCAAGCCGCCAGTTTGCTCCAATCCTTTGTTTCTTGGTTTCAATATCCAGGATGTGGCTCATCCGTATCCCCCTTTTACCGCTTTTTACAGGTATGTTTTTCTCTATTATTAAGGCTTACTAAGAATCTGTCAAGCTAAGCGGTACAGGGCGAGCGCATTAAAAAAGGAGTAAAGAAGGGATAAAAAAAGCCGATAGAGTGGGATTGGGGAGGTACGAATGATCCCCGAATCCATACCACCCATCATCGGGTTTTTTCATGATATTAAAGACCCCCGGATAGATCGGAAGAAATGCTATCCCCTCATCGAAGGTATCGTCATTACCCTTTTGGCGGTGATGGCCTTCGCCAAAGGCTGGGAAGACATCGAACTATACGGGAAAACCAAAGAAGCATGGCTGAAGCAGTTGCTCCCCCTGAAACACGGTATTCCCAAACATGATGTATACCACCGGCGCGTATTTAACCGGCTCAATCCAAAGGAGATTGAACGGTGTTTTATGGCGTGGGTGCGGGCGATAAAACAGGACAGGGAACGGGAAGTTGCGGACTAAAGTCCGACGCCATAGACGGAAAAACCGTCCGGGGAAGTTTTAATGCCCGGCAAGGGAGCAAAGCCATTCACCTGGTCAGCGTGTGGGCAACCGGGAACCGGCTGGTGTTTGCCCAGGTAAAAACCGGGGAAAAGAGCAAGGGAAACGAAGTTTCCACGATCACGGCGATACCGACCTTGTTGGAGATGATAGCCCTGAAAGGGTGTATCGTGACTATAGACGCCGCGGACTAAAGTCCGAGGGATGTCAGTATAAAATAGCCGATCAGATAGTCAAGGCGGGAGCCGATTATGTGTTGTCCCTCAAAGAGAACCAGGAAACACTCTATGATGATGTGAAGACTTACTTTAAAGGTATTGATTTTGCCCATCCGGACCCGCTCGTGCAGACTGACCGTACCTTTGAGGTTGATCACGGACGGCGGGAACGGCGGAATCATGCCGTAACCGGAGACGTTTCCTGGTTAGTCGATACTCATCCGGCCTGGAACACCATCAAATCCATCGGTGTGGTTGAATCCATCCGTACTATCGGTGAAAGGGTCACCACCGAACTGCGATATTATGAGCTTATCCGAGAATAAGGCTGGGG
>JAITRH010000172.1 GCA_031288495.1 Treponema sp.
TGGTGGAGCGGCTGGGTTTGTATGGGTAATTCGACAAAGCAACACTGCCCCGGCGTCTTGGGTAAGCCTTCGGGCTGCTTTGCAAAGCTCCACGGGCAGGATGGCTTCAGTTTGGCGGCGGCCTGTGGTCAAGAGCATGGGGATAGTATATCCCTCATGGGAATTTTGTGCAAGGGGCACCTCCATTCTAAGCCAGGGCCGGCGCATATACCGTATTACTGCCTTATTCTATAGAGCTAGAAGTATGATTTTATATGCGCCGGCCCTGCCATGCTAAGGGCACTGCCCGGTTGTCCAGTACCTAGGGATTTTTAGGGCCTTTTGAGCCTCCGGTGCGTACCTATACTGCCGAATTGAGCATTGCGGCCATGCTCAATCGGCAGCTTGCCCCAAAGAAAGGTACCCCTTAGGCCCCAGGCACAGGGCCTTTGCATAGGGGCAATTCAAGCAAACCGCCGGTTTCCTTTCGCACCCTCCGGGTTTTGGGGTGTGCCTAGGGGGCTGAAGCGGGCGATAAGCTGCTCAAGAGAAAGGCCTTCCTCGTTTGTGCGATTTCGCAGATCCCGGAGGGTGAGGGGATCCTTGAGGGGAGCCGCCCCGGGGATTATCAGCCAGCGGGCGCTTTTCTTCTCGGCCAGGATGGCTTGTTTCGTGAGTTTTTCTGTTTCCAGCAGCACTTCGCAGGGGATACCCCCTTGCCGGAGGGTATCCGCCAGGGCCTGGTATTGGCCTGCGGCCTCTTCGTGGATACAGGCAATGGCAACCTGGGTATATGACGCTCTGGTATCGACTTTTCCCAGAGCTTCCATCGCGGCCATAAGCCGGTCAAGCCCGATAGATGCACCGACGCCGCTTATGGTTTCCTTGGAATAGAGCCCCGCCAAATTATCGTACCTGCCCCCGGAACACACCGAACCAATATCCGGCAGATCCTGGAGAAACGTTTCATACACCACTCCGGTATAATAATCCAGGCCCCGGGTAATCGACGGATCCAGCACAAAGGAAGCCGCCGTACCCGTATCCGCCATAAAACGGCGCAGCAGGGCAAGCCGCCGTATTTCAGGAGCATCTCCTCCTACCGCTTCGGCGAGGCTTGCCAGGGTTTCCTCAAAACTGCCCGTGGTCTGAATGAACCCCAGGATTTCCCGGGCCCTATCCGGGTCCACGATCGCTGCCAGCAGGTCCTGGGTTGCTTCTCTGCCGATTTTCCCCAGTTTATCGACGGTCCGCAGGACTTCCGGGGATTTTTCCACAACCCCCAGGCGGGAAAGGAAACGGTTAAACAGTCCCCGGTGGTTTATCCTGATGCTCACCGCTCCTACATCAAGGCTCAGCAGGGCGGTACGTATCATAAGGAGGATCTCAAAATCCGCTGCCCCGCTGTCACTGCCCACAATATCAAAGTCGCATTGGGTGAACTCCCGGTACCGGCCCCGCTGGGTATTTTCTCCCCGCCATACCTTGCCGATATGGTACCGCTTAAAGGGCAGCGTCAATTCCCCCCGGTGTTCGGCAACAAACCGGGCAAAGGGTACGGTGAGATCAAACCGGAGGGCCACGTCCCGGCCTCCCTTATCGGTGAAGCGGTAGATCTGTTTTTCTGTTTCTCCCCCTCCCTTTCCAAGGAGGATGTCCGCGTATTCCAAGGCGGGAGTATCAATAGGCACAAAGCCGTAGGATCGGAAACACGATTCAATCCGCTCAAGTAAGGTCCGCCGGGCAATCTCCCAAGGAGGCAGAAAATCCCTAAATCCTTTCAGTATTCTCGGTTCAATGAAAGTAGCCATGACCCATGGTACTATAGAGGCGGAATCTATGGAAAGTACCTGCAGGGAAAATCCGGATAGACCCCCAGCAGGCTTTGGGGGAACCGGAATTGAATCCATGTATCCTCATCCGCTATGCCGCCGCTATAATAAGGGATACCTTTTCAAAAGGCCTCATTGGAAATGTACAGGATGTATCCTAGCAGAAACCGGGATACTCTGTTAGGATCCTATACTATGAGTAACACACGGCGTATCATGCTTTCCCCCGGTATGGGTTTTTTATGGGTCTGTACCCTGGTAGGCCTGGGGTGTTCTAAGGCGGAAACCCAGAGTCCTGCGGGGCTTGACCGGCATAGGACCGAACAGATCCTTCCCGTGAATCTCAATGACGCTGAGGAAGAATCCTACATGGTTTTTTTAACCCGTATCCTTGAGGAAGCGGAGATTCCTGAAGAGCTCGCCCGGCATATTCAGGGCGTGGCTGCGGAAGGGCCGGCCTTTCTCATGGACCTTTTGTCTGCCCTGGAGGGAGATCCCTACCTCAGAGTGCTGGTGGACAAGGAGCACGCCCTGGCTGTGGCGTATGAGCCTGAGGACCTGGTGGAGCTTACCGGCGGTTTCTATCGGGTGAGCCGCCGGGGTCTCCTGCTGCGTCGGGCTGCAGGGATGGCTCTGGAAGAAATGGCTGCCGCAGCCCAAGCCGATGGGGTACTCATCACGGTTTCTTCCGCCTACCGCTCCTATTCCTACCAGGAAACGGTGTATGCCCGGAATGTCCGGGAGTCAGGGCAGGAAACCGCTGATCGGGAGTCTGCCCGGCCAGGACACAGCCAGCATCAGTTAGGGCTGGTGGTGGACTTTGACCCGATTGATGATTCTTTTGCAGAAACCAAGGCAGGCCCTTGGGTAGAGGAGCATGGGCGTCTTTTTGGGTGGTCCATCTCCTATCCTCAGGGCTACGAGGCCCTTACCGGGTACCGGTGGGAAAGCTGGCATTACCGGTATGTGGGCAGGGAACTCACCTACTTCATTGATACCTATTTCAATGGCATCCAGCAGTATGCCCTCAGGTTCATCTACCACTGGGAAAAAGCCGGGGGTTTGTAATATCCTTTAGCTCATGCCTGGGAAGGA
>JAITRH010000181.1 GCA_031288495.1 Treponema sp.
CGCCGGGAATACCTACAGTACCCTATTTGGCCCCAGCCATAAGGCCATAACCATTATGGAGGGGAGCCCTCCGGCGGCCCCATGAGGAAGTAAGGGGGAAGCCCGGAAACCGGCCCGGACGCGGCGGCCTCCGGGCCGGATGCAGGGACCCAAGATTGTTAGTGAGGCAAATCCGATGGTGATGTACCTCACTAAGCTTTTGATTTGGCCTAATGGGGTAATTGGTTTACCCTCAGGGGTAATACTTCTACCCCCAAGGGTAATTCTTTCACCCCCAGGGGTTTTGATTTGACCGGATAAAAACCTTATTTGGTGAAGGGAACTTTTCAGTGAGGCAAATCAGCCTGTTATGGGGGTCCATCTGTTGGCGATGGACCCCGCTAAACCGGTACGTTCGCCCCATGAAGGTTCCCGCATGGCAGGCATGAAAACAAGGAGTAGGGATGGGTAAGGGTATGCCCGCCCCGGCGGCGCTACCCCTGACCGGGGTTCCCATGGTTCAGCCTCCGGCGGGAGGGATATACCCGATGCCGCTTGCCCTTGGGCAGGACTTGCGGGTACCCCGGGAACCCCCCTTGGGCTCCCCGGGGGTTTCGCCCAAGGCCCAAGGGGGCTAAGGTCCGCCCTGCTTTCGGCCTTACCTACAGGTATCCCTGACCGGGGATCGGGATACCTCAACCATACCCCCTCAAGGGAGGCCCTTATTGACTTATGTCATATCCAAAGTATTTGATTGAAAGCTCTTTCAATTTTCCGCTGGCCCTTAATTGCAGGAAGGCATTGTCCACTGCTTCCCGAATCTTTTCTCCCGCGGCGGTCCGGGGAAAAATAAAGTACGCCTTGGGATTCTGGATTTTTTCCTGTTCCTCCCGGGGAAGGGAGATAAAATCAAGGTCCATACCGAATTCTTTTCTTCTTGATTCGACTATTACCCGCTCGCTGACCAGAAAATCCAGGGTTCCCTTTTCTATGTCCTGAAAACTTTTCACCCCATCCTCTTCTGAATAGGTAATCTTGATGGGATTATCAGGATGGGCGGCGTTATATTCCTCGGCAAATAACTGGGGAAAGGCGCCTCCCGGACTTACCACATTGGTTTTCCCTCCCAAGTCCTCAATGCCCCGTATATCGGTTCTGCCTTTGCGGACCACGATCCCCGTATCATTATAGATATAGTGGTTTTTTGCATAGAGGTACTTTTCTTCCCGTTCCTTGCGCCAACTGATATTGTTGACCCCGATGGTATACCGCCCCGAATCAAGACCCGCGAAAATACTGGGAAACTCGGTTTTCTCCACAATAAATTGATACTGGGGCAGGACTTCCTGTACCGCCTGAATCACCGCGCTGTCGTATCCGTCCAGGGTCCCGTCTTCGTTAACCCAGCCGTATGGCGCAGGACTCCCGCTGGTTCCGATCAAGATTCGGGTTACCTCTTGGGGAGCCTCCTTTTTACCTCCGGCAAAAACAGCCCAAGGCAGCGTAAAAACCAACAAACCCCAAAGCAGGGTTTTATGCCCCATCTTCTTCATCTAGTTCCTCCTTACAAAGAACAAGTTCACCGGTCTTGTTGAGAAAACCGGTTTTTAAAAATTCCAGGACCCTGTACAGGCTCCTAAATCACATAATCCGTAAACCCGGCGATCCGGGATATAAAGTGCCGGGTCCGGTCTTTCCGGGGATGCACAAAAATATCCCGGGGACTGCCCTGCTCCAGGATCAGTCCCGCATCAATAAAGATCACATGGCCGGCAATCTCATACACAAAGTTCATCTCATGGGATACGATGATGAGGGTGTTTCCTGCTTTGGCTACATCCAGAATAACCTGGAGGACCTCTCCTATCATTTCAGGGTCCAGGGCGGAAGTGGGTTCATCAAAGAGAATGATCTGGGGTTGCAGGGCCATGGCCCGGGCAATGGCAACCCGCTGCTGCTGACCTCCAGAAAGCTGAGCCGGATAATAGGACATACGGTCCGCAAGCCCCACCTTACGCAGGTAGTATTCGGCTCGTTCCCGGGCTTCGGTATAGGGTTGTTTCTGTACAACTACCAGTCCTTCCATAACGTTCTCCCGGGCGGTTTTGTATTTGAACAGATTAAATTGCTGAAAAACCATAGCCGTATGCCTTCGGACATCCAGGATTTCCTGTTTTTTCACCTGAGCCATATCAAAAGAAAGGTTCCCAAAGGTAAAATGCCCTGCCTCGGGTATTTCCAGAAGATTCAAACAGCGCAGCAGCGTTGATTTCCCTGAACCGGAAGGACCGATAATACCCACCACCTGACCGGACTGTACCGTGATATCGATACCTTTTAACACCTCATTACGGTGAAACCGTTTCTTTATGCCCTCAACCTGTAACATCGTCGGGTACCTGCCTTTCATTACAACGTAAACGCTTCTCCCCCCAATGAAGCAGCCGGGATACTATCGAGGTAATCATCCAATATACAATGGCCAGGGTAATATACATCTCGAAGTAACGGAAATTGCGGGAGGCCATAAGTTTTCCCGCAGCGGTCATTTCCACCACCGCGGTTACAAAAACCAAGGACGTCCCTTTGATAAGACCGATAAAAGAGTTCCCCAAAGAGGGCAGGGCTACTACCAAGGCTTCGGGCAGGATGATCCGCCGCAGCGCCTGAAAGGTGGTCATGCCTATAGACAGAGCCGCTTCCATTTGACCCTTATCCACCGACTCAATGGCGGCGCGGATACTTTCAGACGCATAGGCCCCTTCGTTGAAGGCCAGGGCCACCAGGGCAAAGAGAATCGGCGCAATGCCATTGGTATTAAAAGCAGTGCCATATACCTGGTTAATGCCCTCAAGAAACATAGGGATGCCGTAATAGGTAAGATAGAGCTGTACCAGTACCGGGGTTCCCCGGGTAAAGGATACGTAAAACCCCACAAGCGGTGCAATAATCCGGATTTGCTTGATCTTCACTATGGCTACGACGAACCCTATGAGTAGGCTACCGGCAAAAGAGATGAGGGCGATCTCCATAGTAATCGGTAAATACGGTATTACCCGGGGAATCTGGGTAAAAACCAGCTTAAAATCAAATAATTTCCCCATGTCCTTATCCGCTCCTCTGGTTAAACCGGTATTCTTGTAATAAGCCGGTTTAACTCAAAATATCCTATTAAATACCTGTATATAATAGTGCATATTCATAATAGGAATTTAGGAAATTATGGTCAATAGGTTTTTTTCAAATTCAGGATAAACCCGTAAAAAGGACCGGTTCTTTCTAGAGCATAAACCGGACCTCTGCGGTGGCGGGCTATTTTTATACGC
>JAITRH010000182.1 GCA_031288495.1 Treponema sp.
GCGGTGCTTGCCCTGGTATAAGGGGCGGGGAATTGGCTCTTAGCGCCGATGCCGGCTGCCCAGTCAAGCCGTTCCCTCGCTCGGGCAAGAACGTCTTCTGCTTCCTTAGCTTGGGTGAGGGCGTCTTCCACTTTCTTGGCTTGGAGTGCTGCTAAGAGGGATTCGATCTCCGCCACCGCCGCCACAGTCGTTTGGGATCCCTTGACAGTCTCTTCCCAATTCTGTACATTCTTTGCTTTAACCGCGTTAGAGTATGCGGTGCTTGCCCTGGTATAAGGGGCAGGGAATTGGCTCTTAGCACCGATACCGGTTGCCCAGTCAAGCCGTTCCTTCGCTCGGGCAAGAGCATCTTCCGCTTCCCTGGCTTGGAGTGCTGCTAAGAGGGATTCGATCTCCGCCACCGCCGCTACAGTAGTTTGGGATCCCCTGACGGTCTCTTCCCAATTCTGTGTACTTTTTGCCTTAACCGCGTTGGAGTACGCGGTGCTTGCCCTGGTATAAGGGGCGGGGAATTGGTTCTTAGCGCCGATACCGGTTGCCCAGTCAAGCCGCTCCTTCGCTCGGACGAGAGCCTCTTCTGCTTCCTTAGCTTGGGTGAGGGCGTCTTCCACTTTCTTGGCTTGGAGTGCTGCTAAGAGGGATTCGATTTCCGCCACCGCCGCCACGGTCGTTTGGGATCCCCTGACGGTCTCTTCCCAATTCTGTGCGGTTCTTGCTTTAACCGCATTGGAGTACGCGGTGCTTGCCTTAGTATAAGGTGCGGGGAATTGGCTCTTAGCGCCGATGCCGGTTGCCCAGTCAAGCCGTTCCTTCGCTCTCGCCAGGGCCTCTTCCGCTTCCCCGGCTTGGGCAAGCCCTGTATCTTCCTTATCTTCCGGGTTTACTAAAACCGGTGCGGACGCAGGCGGTAGCGGCTTAGGCTCCGGAACAGCCGCAACTCCCGGGGCAGCAACCGATTCGGCGGAGATACCAGGAACCGGGTGAGTTACCGCCGGAACTGCATCAGGGTTTGCAGGTGGAGGAGGTTCTGCTGCCGGGGGATTGGCGGAAACTACCGGCTCCTGTGGCCTGGATTCCGAAGAGAAGTCCCACCATTCATATACCGTGTTGCAGCCTCCAGCAAGCAAAAGAACCATCGTCCCGGTTAATGCCTTACTGATAATTCCTCTTTTCATAGCTCACCCTTTAGATCCGCGACCCTGCCGCCCGCTTGGTTCTTAGTATTTCATAGTCACCATGAAGTTAAATTTCAGAAGATCCGAAGCATCCGCACCCAAACCCGATGCCATTATCAGCATATCCGCCGCGGTATTCTTGTTGAAATAAAAGGTTAAACCCGTCCCGAGATTCGTGGAAGGCAAGGTTAAGGTCTTGCTCACCATCGTCTTCTGCCTTTGGGTTTCAGGGTTCTCCAGATCAGGATCAGGGGAAACCACGGTTCTCTCTTCATATTTAAGCACATTAATACCTATGCCCACATTAACAAGAAAATGCTCCGGGATCAGTTTGAAACTCAATCCCAAGCCCAGTTTGGGAAGCACCGACAAAAGCTGAGTGTTGTATTCCACGGGATCAACAATCAGCTCACTGGATGTTCCCGGGCTATAGGTAGTAACTGCCGAATCTTTGAAGATATTAAAGTCGATATTTATCCCTACGGTTAAACCCATAGTTAAGCGTTCACCCATGTCGCTGCGGAGCCTAAAGGATGGGACCAGGTGATTCGTAAGATAAAATTTGGTGATTTCCGTCATAGCGCTTTCTGCCAGGGATTGGCTTTGATCCTTCTGGTTTAAGAGCTCTTTATAGGTAGTCTCAAACATCGCCGCCTTCTTATTGTTTGAATACAACCGAAAGGCCATATCATAGTCCAGGGCAAGCTCGGTTTGGATGCTGGGGTCCTGGGTAAAATCAAAGCCCAGGGAGAGACCCGCCGAGGGCTCAAGGAAATCCCCCAGAACATCGGTGTTGTTGATGATGATGTACTTAAGCTCTGTATCGGCTGAATCTTCGTTAACCACATCGAAAATAAAGGAAGTCTCGGGATTATTCCGGCTGTATTGATGAATATCAAGCCCGGCCCGCAAAGAAGGCTTAACCAGGACCGAACCGGCGTCGATCGTCCCGCCAAATTCCAGATAGGGCCGTAGCCCGCTTATGAATTCCTCGGTAATCTGCATCCGGCTTGACATACCTTTGGGTTCTTCTACCAGTACGGCCGCTTGAAAGGGATGATAGATCAGCTCATTGTACTGGCGATCATACTCAGGATGATAGGTTCCCTGTAAGTACTGGGAAAATCCCACTTTCAACCCGTAATTCCCGAATCCCAGGAGCATGCTCACATCGTTTTTACTGATTATCGTTCCTGGAACCGGGTTTCCATCCATGTCCACAATGCCGTGCTCCGTATTTATTGAGGATTCGCCCCCGTCCAACTCGGTGGTTGTCTCGGTATCCCGTTTCAGCACACTGTCAGAGCTCTGGTTAGTAATCCGGCGGTACAGATCATCAATGAGGCTTCCCCCATAACAGATCCCTATATAGAGGGATCCGAGATTCCGGGCATAGCCCAGGTTAAGGCCGTTAGTATCTATTCCCAGATACCCCATGAAATTCGGGATCTGTACATTCCTGAACATGTTCACCGACATAAAATTATCGATATCATTGGTAAGGGCTCCCAAGGTAGCCTTGAAAGTTCCCGATTCCGGTACATACCAGGGGGTAGGGATATCCTCACCATGAACCACGGGAATCCCCACAGCCCCTAATACTGCCGCTAGGATTAGACCTTTTTCAAGGCACCCCAATTTCCAATAGGCTGTTTTCATACGAAACTCTTCGACACTCCTTTATAAAATTATTGCTTCTCCCATAGGCTGGGAAAAAATACCTCATCCCTGGCTAGAACCCGATATGCACGCCCAATGATAGGCCCAAGCCGCTTAAGGCGAAGCTGCGGGTAAACTCCTGGCTCTGGGTGGATACGCCCAGGTCCACCTGCAGGATCCGCAGATTCAGCATCAGCCCAAACCGGTGTTTCCAGAGCAGCTCTTCATACCCGGAACCAAGGCTCAGCTGCAACAGCCGCCAGATATGGATCTGCCCCTCAATCCCCGCGTTAAAACAGGGGATGTCCCCATAAGGGGTAAACAGGGATATTCCCCCATGGGGACGCAAAACCAAAAAGTTTCCCATAAACTTAATCCGGCCATAGAGATCAAACCGGAGGGGCCGGGATACATAGAAAACCCCTCGGGAAAAGGCAAACTCCGGGTCTTCTATATGGAGTATGTCATCAACCTTGCCCTCCTTGAGCAGGTCCAGCAAACTCGTCTCCAAGCCTTGGTCGTTAAACCCAAAATCCGCCTTCATCGTGGCTTGATAGGTTAAGCGGGAAAGGGCCACGGGAATATGGCTCACCAGGATGCCTGCATCCAGGATAGAAGCTAAGGGGTATTCAATTCCCAAGGTAAGGTCAAACCCCAAAGCCCCGGAATCCAGGACCTTCGAAAGACCGGCCGTATCAATGCTGAAGTTCCCCTCGTCCCCTGTACCGCTCCCCAGCATCACCGGGCTATAGATATCCAAAGCCACGCTCCCGGTGATACTCATGGTGTCCTCGGCGGTTTTAACGGTCAAGGCCATCTTCTTCGGTTTCGGGATATAGACCAGGGGCAGGAATACCGCCGGGCTTATGCGGAGGCGCAGTTTTCCCAACTGGGTCTCCAGGTTCACTCCCGTATCCGCAAAGAGACTGCCTCCAAAGGCAAACTCCGCCTTGGAATACCGGCTCGTATTGCCATGGCTCAAGAGCTGAAAGAGCTGTTTAGAGATGTTCCCGTAAAACATCCCCTCAAGTCCGGCAAAGACTCCGATAGAAAAGCGCTCTCCCCTTACGGTAAAAAAGGTTTGGGCCGCCATATCCGATACAAAGTTAAAATCATAGAGCCCCATCGCGTTGAGATTAATGCGGATGATATGCTCGTCATTAAAGAAATCCCCATATTGCAGGTAGTTATTGCCGAATCCCGCGCCGAGGGTAAAACCCGCCTCCACATACCTGCGGGGCTTTTCCGCCCACAAGGACCCAAGGCCAAGGATCACAAGGACTACACTGATGCTCTTTCTCATGGTTCTTCCTTATAAGCTGATTTCCTGGGTGATAGAACCATCCAGGCGTATCGAAAGCTTAAGGCCAAAAGGATTATCGCTCGTGGTACGTTTAATATACAGTTCCTTGCCTTGGGGGATGCTGATATCAAAGGCAGGGCTAAAGGGCCAGGTATCGCGGAGGTCTTCTTGGGTAAGTTCCAGCCGGGATGTTCCCTGTAAACTCAAGACCCCTAAGAGATCCTCTGGCTCTGCCCGCTGCTGGAGGATCTTATTGGCATAGAGCTTTATCTCTCCGTCAAGACCAAGCGTATTATCCACTGTAATATCAAGCCGGATCCCTTTGAGGAAGTCAAAGACCTGGCTGCCGGCGTCGGCTTGCTCCCTCCCCAAAAGATCCGCCTCCCCAAAATCCGGCATGGAAAACCCTTTCACATCCTCCGCGAGATTAATGGTTTCCCCCACCCTAAAGGCCAAGGGAAGGATAAGCGCCATGGCCGCTTCAAAGGTAAGGGCATTCTCCTCTAACATAGCCGGAGTTATGATGTAACGGTCTATGGTGATGGCGTATGTAAACCCAAGCTCCACGGGGTATTGATTAAACACCTCCTTTAAGTCCCCGGAGATAGAGGAGGGAAGGCGGGCAACCCCTGTTTTTGGCCCATAACTTTGTCCTGTAGGATTGATGACCGGCAGAGGGACCGGAACTATCGGCCCCTCGTGTAAGGGTTCGATTGCTCGGCCTCCTGCGGGTTCCGTTTTATAGGAGACCCCAAGGTTCATACCCATATTGTCATCGGCGAACCACACTGCAGGGCCATGTACGTAAAGATAGAAGGGAATCTCCTGAAACTTGAGTTTCCCCTTAAAGAGGGACTCCTTTAAGGTACTGAGATCCATGGGCTTTTCCTCATGCTCCGTATCAGGATACAAACCGGTAAGGTTTTCCCCAATCTCCGCGCGGAGATCCAACTCCGCCTCGGTCCAGTTGAATATAAACCCCGGGGTAATCCCAATGTCGTTGGTATCCACAATCTCCGTAAACGTCATGGTAATAGTGATGTCAATCCCTATTTTCCCCTGGTCCTGGGTCAGGGTAAATACCCCGCCTGTAAAGGTCATCACCGAACCGAATAGCACCTCCCCTTTTTCCTTAGTCTTGGTAAGGTTCAGGTTTAAGGCCTTGGATTCCACCGTAATAGCGTCGGGTATGGTCTTGCTGCCCTTACAGACCAGGCTCAATCCGGAATTCCTTCCCTGGATCCGCTTAATCTTCTCATGGGTAAGGGTAACCGTCCCGTTGAGGGGTATATCAAAACTCGGAAGCTTAGCAGGCAGCGGGGGCAACTGAGACGGTACATAGTCTTTCAACTTCACCGCCTTGGGAAGCCCTGTAAGGTCATCCGAACCGAGGTGGAGGGTATTTTTATACTCCGCCACGGCAATTTCCTGTTTAAGGAGGGTCTGATACATGAGGAACTTCCGATCTTGCGGCTTCTGAGGATCAATGTAGTCATAGAGCTGCGTAAGGCCGATACTGGAGGCGTCTATATTCAGGGCCTTGTTCAGCTCCTCACCGAGGGAATTGTCCCCTTTCAGGGGGTCTCCCAGGGGCAACCGTATGGTGGGATCCGCGGTAATCACCACCTTTTCAGGGATCTGTTCCAAGGGGGAGGTACAGGAGTTCACCCCCGCACCGGCCAGGGCCACCCATAACCATAGTATTTTCTTTGTCATACCTTACTCTCTTTAAAAAGGCCACCTTATAACCAAAAGGACCCTCCTTCCTCCGGCATCGTCTTCACGGTTCTGCCCAAAAGGGGGAAAATATAATCCTGAGTTTCTTTGTTTAGTTTAGTGCATTTCTGTATATTCCACACGGTCTTTTTACGCAATCCATGTCTCGAATTACCGGGGCCAAAGCATCGCAGCGTATAGACGGGATCCCCCAGGTATGGGTAGAAGCGCCGGGCCCTTGCTAATTGCATAAGTGCGGGGTATATCATATAGCACATGCTCCTTTTATCAGGTATCCCTGAACCATGCTATTCCCTGGTCAAGGGAGGCTTGCTC
>JAITRH010000201.1 GCA_031288495.1 Treponema sp.
GGCTATAAAAATCATCTTCCTAAACCTGTTCTTGTTCTCATATAAGATCCTTCTAATCATCTAACTCATTGAAATAATTTATCACATTCTTGTTTTTTTGTCAATCAAAAAAAATGAAAAAAAGCCAGAAAAGTGAAAAAAATACTTTTTGGTTTATGACCCAATTTCGAATAAGAGATTTGGTCAAGGGGGCTCTCTTAGACGGATAGTCCACCGGTGCTTACAGATGGGCGGTGAGTAAGAGGCTCTTCCACCGCCACACCAGGGGGCCCCGGCTTATCCGTTCATGCAGGGCTGTACGAAGCCCGGTAAAGTCCTCATCCCCCAAGGCGCCGGCAATAAAAGCCCCCCAAGGGGACTTCTCCCTATCAAACCACAGGGACAAATCCCGCTCCGTAAGCAGCCGGTCTTCCTTTTGATCCAGGAGCGTAAGGCTTGTCTTAAACCCCGCCTCCAGAAAAACCTGCTCCAGCGTACTCTCATCCCAGGTCCATCGTGCGGATTCAGCCCCAACCGCTTCATCCCGGCAGGTAAAGAAGGCTTCCTCCGCCGCCGCCAGCTTGGTCTCCAAAGCCCGAGCTCCTGCACATTCGTCCCGTAAGACCCGGGAGATACGCTCTCCCAGCAAGGGCGGGGACTGGAGGATAACCAGATCGCCCCCCGGAACGAGCAGCTTCCGGGCTCCTTCGGCAAAGGCCCGGAACACCCCAGGCCCCGCCCCCCTTCGCCAAGGCTCTCGGGCCAGGATGTGGTCAAAAGATGCACAGGAAAAAAGGGCTTCCCCTACTTCAGGGCTGGGAAGGGAGGCTCCGGGAAAAACCGCAATTATCGGCTGTTCGAGCTCGTCCAGGGAAGCGGCATAACGGAGCAGCCCTTCCCGGGCCGCATCGCTGTCCACCAATGCGGCGCTTAAACCCTCAGGGGTCCGGCGGAGACTTTCCCACAGAAGCAGGCCGTCATGGGCTGCGGGAATGAGCAGGCGGTCATGCCGGGAAATACGGCATTGTCCCAAGATAGCGTCCCGATCCGCCATGAGGAGGGCGCTTCTCCCAGACTCAAGCCGTTTGAACCAGCCTTCCCGTCCCTTGGAAGAGGCGGACCAGGAGAGCCCCGTCGTCTCAGGAGCAGGGTCTCCGGGAGTATCCCCCATGATAACCGCAACCTGGATTTCCCGCTTCCTGAGTACCTCTTCCCGGATTCGGCCTTCGTAGCCCATTTTAGAAGGGGTGTAAAAGGTCTTTCCCCGTAACGTCGCGGGCAGGTACTGTTGAGCTGCCCAGTGATCCCGGTAGGCATGGGGATAGATATAGCCCTTCCCGTGGCCGAAACTCTCGCTATCCCGGCTTGGATCCCGCAGGTGATTGGGCACTTCTGCATCTTCCTTTTCCACCTCCTTTATGGCGTCAAAGACGGTCATGATCGTATTTGACTTAGGCGCGGTGGCGAGGTAGAGGCAGGCATGGGCCAAGGGGAAATTACCCTCGGGAAAACCTATGCGGTCAAAGGCTTCTGCACAGGAAATCACCACCCCCAAGGCGTGAGGGTCCGCAAGGCCCACGTCTTCACTCGCCAAAATGATCATCCGCCGAAAGATAAAGGCGGGATCTTCCCCGGCCCGAACCATCTTAGCAAGCCAGTACAGGGCTGCATCGGGATCGCTTCCCCGGATACTTTTTATAAAGGCGCTGATCGTATCGAAATGGTAGTCCCCGTCCCGGTCATAGAGCACTGCCCGGCGCTGGATGCTTTCTTCCGCAGCTTCCAAGGATACCCGGATTTCCGCACCCTCCAGGGGGGGCCAAGAAGCGGCGCCGGTCGTTTCCACTGCCAGTTCCAGGGCATTGAGGAGGCTCCGGGCATCTCCTCCTGCTACGGCTACCAGGTGTTCCAAGCCGCCCTCCTCAAAGGAAACCCGCCATTTCCCGTACCCCCGTTCCCGGTCTTGGATGGTTCGTAAGGCGGTTTCCCGCAGATCCTCAGGCTTGAGGGATTTAAGCTGAAAGATCCGGCTCCGGCTTACCAAAGCCCGGTTTACCTCGAAGAAGGGGTTTTCCGTGGTGGCCCCGATGAGGATCACCGTACCGTTTTCCACCCAGGGGAGAAGGGCATCCTGTTGGGCCTTGTTCCAACGGTGTACTTCATCCACAAAGAGAATGGTCCGTTTGCCGTAGAGCCGCCGCCGCTCATCCGCACGGGCTATGGCCTCCCGGATGTCCTTGATACCGGCCAGTACCGCATTGAGGCTCTCAAAGGTGCTTTTAGTGGTATTGGCGATAACCCGGGCAAGGCTCGTTTTGCCCGTACCAGGAGGGCCGTAAAAGATGAGGGAGGAAAGCCTATCCGCCTGGATTGCCCGTCTTAAAAGCCGGCCAGGACCTACGATGTGATCCTGCCCGATAATATCGTCCAAGGTCCGGGGCCGCATCCGATCCGCCAGAGGGCCATCAGGGGAGAGGGTACCCTGGACCGTAAAGAGTTCCCTATCCTGCATACCGGGGATTAGGGTTCAGCATTCCACTGTTCATTCCGGTATGACCACAGTCCGTTTTTCGTGGTTCCCGCAAACAAGACGCCGTCGTCAGCCTGAAACAGGGTCAGCACCGGGTGTTTTCCCAGGGATGAATTGTATTTATCATAGTCTGAAGCGCTGGAATTACTGGGATCCCTTCCAGGGACGCTCAGGGCCACCGCATCAGGTAAGCTGCCGTTGCTCAAGGGGATCTCCCGATAGCCGTGGGTAGTGGAAGTGGAGCTCCCTTGCATACCCAGGAGTAGCAAGGTTTTCTCTGCTGGTTTCGGTTCTTTTCCCCATATGGCCATAGCCCCGGTAAAGGTTACCCCCAGATCCTGCTGGGTAACTGCACCGGATTTGATAGACAGGAGCTTTTTACCACTCACCCCGACTACCGTATCCCCCAGGGTAATCAACCCCGCCATGGTAAGTCCTTCGGTCTCGGGAACTAGGGTAAGGGTAGTCTCCTCAAGCTTATAAATTCCCGTCCCTCCCAGGTAATACGCGCTTCCATCATACACTGCTCCGGTGAGAAATCCGCTGCCACCGCTCAATGCCTCTAAAACTCCGTTGTTATCGTACCACATGGTAAAGGTGCTGGTACCGGTCATAGCGCCGGCAAATAACCTATCCTCTACTCCATAGATGGACTGGATATGGGCAGCATTGGCAATGGATTCCCAATCCCCATCCCCATCCCATTTATACAGCCCAGCAGATCCCGGCTCTCCGGTGAGGGCGTATATATGGCTCTGTGTAGCGGCCAATTCCATGATCGGGCCCCCCGGTCTAGGCAGTTCATGCCACCCCTCAGCATCATACCATTGGATAGTCCTGCTGAATTTACTGGCCACATAGAACCTATCCCCTAGGGCCACTATATGGGTGGGCATCCCTACAATCCGGGGATCCACCGGTTCCACCTCCAGAGAAATACTATAGAAGATAGGATCCTGGTTACAGGAACACAGCAAGAGCCCCCCCAGCAAGACACCCCACGAAGCGAAGCGCAATTTTCTCAAAACCCTCAAAGCCATGTTCAGGTCCCCCTCTAGAAGTGATAACGAGCCGCCAGGGTTAATTCAAGGAAATGACCTTGGACGTCCTTAGCGTTCTCCTTAGTCCATTCGGGAACCCACCACCAGGCGGTGTTAAGGCCAAAGGACCAATTCATATTGAACCGGAAAAAACCAGACGCCATGCCTTTCATAAAAAATCCAAAATATCCCTCCTCGAGGTATCGCTGCGGCGCTGCTCCAACCGTGAGGGTAAAGGGAAATTCAAAACGGCCCACCACCGCCTGGTACCCGGCTCTCAAGCCAAAGGGAACCATATACAGCATATTCTTTCCCAAGGTTCCGGCAGCCATGAGTTCAAATTCCCCCCCTACATACAAATGAGAAGACAAAAAATAATTATAGGCCAGGGAAAAGGTGCCGGCAATGCTCACCTTATTGTCCAGGATTCCTGCATTACCCACAAAGAACATGGGAAAAAGCACTCCCAAGGAAATATTTAAGGTCTGGTCTCCCCGGGTATAGAGGGAGGGCATAATCCCGGACCAATCTGAATCAATAGGAACCTCATCCTCAGGCTCTTCCGCTTCCTGAGCGCTCAGAGGCGCCTGCAAGAACCCGCACAAACATACGCAGACCATGAAAAGAAAGGAGGTCCCTTTGCTCACCATATAACTCCCTGTTACCGAAAGATTGGGTGCATGTGGAGGACATGTTCCCTACGGGCAGGGCTCAAAACTCGGTTGATCCTGAGCGCCTTCGGTTTCATCAATAAACAAACCACCCCGATCTTTTGTTACTATACCGGATACCGGGGTTCTGCGCAATTGGTGCTTATTTTGCTTGATTACGCTGTTCCAGTTCGAGGAATTGCAGGAGTATGGGATATTTGGTCAATAACTCTCCATATCGGATAAGATCATCAAAGCGGATCTGGGTAAGCATACGGGTCTCAGGCTGCAGGGCCTGTTCGGACTGGACATATTCCTGCTGCTTGGTAAGGTACCCTGTATACAGGATCCGGAACTGCTGGTAGAGGCTGAGATCAGGGAAATCCCGGGTCTTGATGGAACAAACCAGGTTTTCCGTATCAGGAAAGACCCGCTGTATATCCGCATCCAGGGCTGCTATGGAACCGGAACTCAGCATTTCCTCGAGCTTTGCCAGATCCATGGTATAGATCCGCAAACGCTGGAGGATAAAGGTCTCGATCTGAGCAGCCAGATCCGTTTCAAAGGCATCTAAACCCGCTTGATCCAGGATATGCTGGGTGTCTATAAGGGTAACTAAGGAATCCGGTTTAAGGGTAAAGGAAAAGGTAATCCCTAACTTATAGGTAAAATCCATGGTAACTCCCGCAAAGGCGGCATACTCCTTCCCCGAGGGTAGGGCATCCTGGAGGCTCAAGGAACGACTCACCGGGTCTAAGGTAAAGACCTGGATATCCGTATTGGTGGGAATCAGCGCATACCATACCCAGCGGAATTCTCCCGCCCGGATGATCCGCGGGTCTACGCCGTGGGTTTTAGAACGCAATACTCCATAGGCCTCAGGAGGAACCATAAGTTGAACCCAGCCGAAAAAGAAAGCCGTGCCGCTTATGATGCTGAGTATGATACCTATTACCCCAAATTTCCTCATAATCCTTTCCTTACTATACTATCTGTATACTAATGGTTTTATACAGGTTAATCAGCAGTGTTTTTTGATAATATGCAGAGTTCTTGCTTAATGGAACGTCCCTGCCTTAGGTTTTATTGATTTACGATACTTTCATGCGTATACTTCTCTTATAATTCTATTGTTATCATAAACGAAAAGCGGGGTATTAGCAACAAGCCTCGTTTTTGTTTCCGATACCTACCGATAGTACGGAAAGGCAAACCATGACCCGGTCTGAACATAAACCGATCATCCTCATGCTGGTAAAGCGGACGGTTCTGTTTTTCTTTGGGATCTGCCTTTTAAGCCTTTTCCTGTACGGCATCGGAACAAAGCAGGGATTTATGGAGCGAACCCAGTTCATGCTGTTACGTATAACGGTTATGGTAGGGCTTTTTATAGGAGTGGGTTCTATGTATGGGATTGGCTTGGATCTCTGGTTCGTTTGCCATAAAGAATACCGGTATCTTAGCGGTATTGGGGGGTATCTCTGTTTAGGGATCTTTGGTATCGCCATAGCTGGCCTTGCCTCATTCATCCTGGTTCTTACGGAAGGAAACCTATGAAATACATAAAACGAAAAGCCATGAAAGGGAAACCGGCAAAACAGCTTGCCGCATTGCGGGGAGCAACCCGCTGCCGCAACGAAGTTGAGGATATGCAGGTTCAGGTGAGGGCTTTGTATGATGACCTGTTGCAGCGGAACCATCTGCAGGAGAAGGATCTGGTATCCCTCATCTTCTCGATTACCCGCGACCTAAACGCAGAGAATCCCGCAGCAGCCCTGCGGCATGGAGGGCGGGCTCTGGATGTGGCCCTCTTTGCGGTCCAGGAGGCCGCGGTTCAGGGCGGTATGCCCGGGGTCATCCGGGTCATCATCCATGCCTATCTGCCTCAAGGGGCAGGGATATCCCATGTATACCGGAATGGTGCAGAGGCATTGCGGCCGGATCGGGCCTATCCCGGAAGGAAATAAGCCCATGGTGTTTCTTGCAAAAATCGCTACGGCCCTCATATTGCCTCCGGGATGTATCATCCTGGGGATGTTCTTCGTGGGGTTTATCCTGCTGCGCCGGGGTAAAGCCCGATGGATCCTCAGGGGGATGGGGGTGTTTTGTTACTTGCTTGCTATTGAGCCTTTTCAGGATCTCCTGCTTTGCCCCTTGGAAGATTGGTATCCGCCGCTGCCGGTGGAAGCCGAACTTCGGGAAAGGGCCGCTGTTGCCGATGCCCTGGTGATCTTGGGCGGGGGAACGATTCAGAGTTCCCCTGAAGCAGGAGAGCGCCGGGATAGCCTTTCTGCATCGGCCTTAAAAAGGCTGGTCTATGGGTTTAGCTTGCAGGACCTTTTTGCCGGGGACTATGTGCTGACCGGGGGTAAAGTATTTGACCACGGACAGGAAGCGGAGGCTGCTGTGGCTGCGCGGGTTCTTATTGCCCTGGGTGTAGAGCCGAAACGGATCCTCACCGAAACAGAGAGCCGCAACACCTGGCAAAATGCCCGGAAGGTGGCTGAGAATTTCGGGTACCCAACGGTTATACTGGTTACTTCCGCGTATCACATGCCAAGGAGCGTGTTTTGTTTTGAGAAAAACGGCATTACAGTTATTCCTGGGCCTACGGATTACTATAGCAACCGGAATAAGCCCTATGATCTGTTCAGTTTTCTGCCCTCTATGGGCAGTTTTTTTGGAACCTGGACAGCCCTGCATGAATACCTAGGATTGCTACAGTATAGCTTGGTCTATTTCCGGTAATCCCCTTCCATAAACCTTTCGGAAAAACCTTCGGAAAGAGCAGCCCTTGGGTCTGCAACTGCCCCTCAGGGGAACCTTATCCCCTATCTCCGAGGGTATTAATAAGGCGATGGCTCTGAGAGTACTGCAAATCCATCTTGACAAAAATCAGTATTTTATAGTATCCTATCATGAATTTTATTAACGTTGAAAAACGGTAAGGGGTAGAGTGATGTTTTGGATATGGTGGATAATCCTCCCTCTTGCCGGGTTAACCTTAGGCTGGACTATTAGATGGCTATACGCCAGATTCCAATTAACCACGTCGGAACAGCAAGCCGAGCGTATTAAACAGGATGCGATAAAAGAAGCTGAGGCTAAAAAGAAGGAGATCCTTCTCGAAGCAAAAGAACAAGTTATCCGCGAAAAAAACCAGCAAGAAAAGGAGACCCGGGAACGCAGGGCCGAATTGCAGCGATACGAACGGCGTGTCATGCAAAAAGAAGAGACCATAGATAAAAAGACGAATCAGCTTGAACGGACGGAACAGGGACTGGCCGAAAAGGAAAAGAAAATCCGGGAACGGGAAGACGTTTTGGAGCGGGAGGAAGAACGGTACCGGGAAGAATTGAAACGTATTTCCGGTTTAAGTGCGGAAGCGGCGAAGGCCCTCATTATTCGAAACCTGGAGAATGAAGCCCGGCATGATGCGCAGGGTCTGATCAACAAAATTGAACAGGATGCAACGGTTCAGGCGGAAAAAAAGGCCCGGAATATTTTAGTGGCCACCATTCAGCGTTTATCTACAGAGGTAACCGGAGAGGTAACCGTGACAACCGTTACCTTGCCCAATGACGAGATGAAGGGCCGTATCATAGGCCGGGAGGGACGGAATATCCGTACCCTGGAGACCCTCACCGGGGTGGATATAATCATTGATGATACCCCGGAGGCAGTGGTTATTTCCTGTTTTGATCCGGTGCGCCGGGAAATTGCCAAGGTGGCCCTGGAGCGGCTCATCATCGACGGCAGGATCCATCCGGCGCGGATCGAGGAAATCGTCAACAAGGTTACCAAGGAGATTTCTCAGAAGATCTTTGAAGAGGGCGAGAAGGTTCTCTTTGATCTGGGGATCCACAATATCAAATCCGATACGATTCGGGCCTTGGGACGGCTCTATTTCCGTACCAGCTATGGGCAAAATGTGCTCTACCATTCCAGGGAAGTGGCGATTCTTACGGGAATTCTCGCCGCAGAAATCGGCGCCAACCGGGAACTGGCCAAGCGGGCGGCCCTGTTGCATGACATCGGTAAAGGGGTGGAATCGGATTCGGATTTAAACCATGCGGAGATCGGTATGGATATGGCCCGAAAAATGGGAGAAGACCCCCGAATCATCAATGCCATCGGGAGCCATCACAACGACTTGGAGCCTTCCTGTATCGAATCCGTGCTAGTACAGATTGCCGATGCGATTTCCGCGTCCCGGCCCGGAGCCCGGCGGGAAACGCTGGACAACTACATCAAACGGCTGGAGAATCTGGAAAATATCGCCGCAAGTTTTACCGGTGTAGAAAAGGCATTTGCGATTCAGGCAGGCCGGGAGCTGCGGATCATCGTCAACAACGAAGTGATGGATGATGAACAATCTCGGGAACTCGCCAAGCAGATAGCCCGGCGGATCGAAACGGATCTCCGGTATCCCGGCCGCATCAAGGTAACCATCATCCGGGAAACTCGGATCATTGAGTACGCCCGGTAAAGACCGGGAGGTTTCTCGCTGCGGGGGCCTTCTGCAGGAACGGCCCGTATCTTTTACACGAGCCTATGCAGCTGCCAGGATAAAGACCATAAAAAGCTTGAAATGGCGGAGGTCATAGGCCCTTGGTATACTGAAGGGGCAAGAGCTCCCGGAAGTCTTCTATGCCCTTATCTGGTCCATCTACAGGCACCTGATTGATTATATACCCGGTTATGCGTATAGTGATGGTACCGTATCTTTTATGGAAAAATGGAAACAGGGTAAGCAGTTGCCAAGTTACCCTAGTGACGAGGAGATGTGCAATGCAAACGAGGTATAGTTCCCCTAAAGACTACAACAAAAAACGGTATGCCGAGGAACCCGAGGAAGAGGCTGAGGAAAAATCCTCCGGTTCAGGACCAGACCCCCTGTTGCATAAGATGCTTAAAACCCGGACCATCTTGCTGTCCGGAGAAATAAAAAAAGACCTGGCAGAGCGGACCATCCGGCAGCTTCTGCTGCTTGAGGATATGGGGGAAGAGCCGATCCGTATCTTTATCGATTCCCCCGGCGGGGATGCGGATGCCGGCTTCGCGATCTTCGATATGATCCGTTTTATTAAGCCCCCGGTGTGGACCATCGGTATGGGCCTTGTGGCCAGCGCAGCGGCCATTATTCAGCTTGCCAGTCCCCAGAACCGGCGGGTGGGGCTGCCTAATAGTCACTACCTCATCCATCAGCCCCTTTCAGGGATCCGGGGAGTGGCTACGGATATTGAAATTCATGCCCGGGAACTGGATAAGCTTAGGGAGAAGATCAACCTCCTCATCGCTGAAGAGACGGGCACGGCTTTTAGCCGGGTGGAACTGGACACCGACCGGGATTATTGGATGAATGCGGAAGAAGCGGTCCGCTACGGCCTTATCTCCCGGGTTATATCCCGGCGGGATGAGCTTTAAAAGCGCCCCCTGCTCGGCTGCGGAGGGTGAAGCATCATGGAATTCTTACAGCTAAGTATTGGGGGTAATCAGGTCCAGCAATGGCTTTGCGCCCTGGGCTCCGTGGGAGGGGGCTTTCTGGGGGGAAAGCTTTGCGCCCTGATCCTCTCCAGTATGGTAAAACATATCTGCCGTAAAACATCCAGCCCCCTGGATGATTATATGGTGGAAACCGCAAAACAGCCCCTGACCTGGTTGATTACTATGGGGGGTATTGTCTATGGCATGAGTGTGCTGAATCTGGATGAACCCCCCCGGCTTTGGGTGAACCGGATCGTGGCCTCCCTGATTATCGTGGTCTTTGCCAGGGCCGTGGCAGCCCTGCTTACTATCTTGATAGGCCGCTATGTCCCGGCAAAGGTCCCCGGCCCGCTTTCAAAAAGAGAAACCGATATGCAGCCCCTGCTTAAGAAGCTCTCCGGTACCCTGATATGGATCATTGCGGGGGTGCTTATCCTGCGGACCTTGGGGTATAATGTGAGCGCCCTCATGGCCGGTTTAGGATTGGGCGGCGCTGCCCTGGCTTTGGCTTCCAAGGATACCCTGTCCAATTGTTTCGGCTCCATCACGGTATTTGTGGATCGCCCTTTCTCCCTCAATGACCGGATTAAGATTGCCGGCTATGACGGGGTGATTACCGACATGGGCATCAGGACCAGCAGGCTGCGAACCCTGGAAAACCGCACGGTGATCATTCCCAATAGCATCTTCGCATCCACCCCAATTGAAAACATCACCGTCGCGCCGAATACCAAGGTAAGTCAAACGCTGACGGTAAAGACCGGCAGCGGCTTGGAAAAGATCGAAGAGGCCCTGGTCCTACTCCGGGAAATAGGATCTACCCTGGAGGGAACCGATGGCCCTGCCTCGGCAGGGCTGACTGCGGTCAGCGGAAACACCTGTCAGATTACGTTCATCTTTTATATTGCCCATGATGCAGAGTATATGACGACCCTCAATGGGGTCAATCTCGCCGTGCTGCGGCGGTTTGAGGAAGCGGGAATTGTATTGGCTTAAGCCGTGCCGTGCATCCATGACCCCGGTATGAATAAAACAGCCTCCCCGTCCGCACAACCCCAAGCAAGCCCCCTTGGAGGATTCCTCTCCATCCTGGGAAGTATCCTCTACCGCTTCCTCTGGGTCATGATTTTGCTGTTAATCCTGGTACTGGCAGGAGTAACGGTTTATGCCCTGGTTTTACGGAAGCCCGGGGCCCCTCCTTTGTATACCATGCCCGACCGGGTAAGGCCGGCTTTTTCCCGTACGGAAAAACAGGACCTTAAGGCCATGGACGGGATGTTTACCGGTATCGGCCGGTTCCGGGTGGTTACTGCGGATACCCCGCCTATGACCATCGTTATTTCCATTATCTTCCCTTATCAGCCGGAGGATCGGGCTTTTGCCGAAGAACTGGACTCCAAGGTACGGGATTTTAGGAATATCGCCGCGGCGTATTTTAGCGCCCATACCGCCGCAGAATTGCGTGAAGCCAACGAAAGCCTTATAAAGGCCGA
>JAITRH010000230.1 GCA_031288495.1 Treponema sp.
TGCCAATTAGCCTCAGAGGTCTGGGCCACCTAGTCATAGGAAGCCTATGCCAACTAGCAATAGAGGGCTTATTCCAATGAGCAATCGGGATAGGGTTCCCACGGTCAACCGGTTAAGGGGCTAGAGAATAAAAGGGGTCCCCTCGGACCGGAATTACACCGCTTTTTCGCCCAAAACATCCGCTGCATCGGTGTCGGGCTTTAGCTCCCCATCTGGGTCTAACGTTAGTTCGCAATCAGTGGACACCATTCCTTACCGTGTTGACCCTGGGGGCCTTTCGGCACCCCTATCAGTATCCATCGTTTACCCCGTGCAAAGATCCGGCTCGTTCCGCTTTTTTCTAAGAACGCCTTCCTTCCGCCATCCTATTCATTGCTATGGGTTTCCGTAGCCAAGGCCTAACCCCTTATATATTTCCCTTCCCGGTGTTATACTAATCCAGCATGTCGGAATACAGAACTGAACGGGTAGGGCGTCTTATCCAAGAAAAAATCGGCGCCCTTATTGTGGAAGGTAAAATCAAAGATCCCCGGGTGCACCCTTTTCTTTCTATTACGAGGGTCTCGGTATCCAAGGATTTTGCCTGGGCTGAGGTGTATGTCTCTAATTGTAAGCCCCAAGGGAACCTGGTCAAAGGGGTCGCCGGGTTGCAAAGCGCCGCAGGTTTTATACAGAGTCAGATTGCAGGACAGATGCATATACGCCAAACCCCGCGGCTTCGTTTTCATGAGGATCCGAGCATTAGGGAAGGATTTGCGCTGATCAAAAAGATCGAAGATCTGGAAAGCCCTGAAAACCTGGACCACCATGGGGAGGCATAAGCCCGGGGCGGGGGAAACCTCGGGCTGCCTCTTGCTGAACAAAAGACCGGGAATCACCTCGTTTGAAGCGCTGGAAGGGGTGAAACGGGCTTTTGCCACCGATAAGGTCGGTCATACAGGCACCCTGGATAAATTCGCTTCAGGGTTGCTCCTCGTGCTGGTAGGTAGGGCGGTAAAACTCTCCTCCTGGTTTTCCGGGATGGACAAACAGTATCAAGGTACCATCTGTTTCGGTATGGAGACCGATACCCTGGACCCTGAAGGAGTCCCCGTGGCTGAAGGGAAGCTTCCTTCCCGGGAAGAGCTTGAGGCCGTCCTTCCCCAGTTCCGGGGAGATATCCTCCAGGCCCCGCCTGAGTATTCTGCAGTCCACGTACAGGGACTGCGCTCTTCCCAACTTGCCCGGAAGGGTAAACCGGTGATCCTGCACAAACGGCCCGTATCGGTGTATGCCCTGGAACTCCAGGCGTATGAGGTTCCCCTTGGGGGATACTCCTATGGCCATATCCAGGTCCACTGCTCAAAAGGTACGTATATCCGCGCCCTAGCCCGGGATCTTGCCCGGGCAGTAGGGTCCCGAGGCTACCTCACTGCCCTGCACCGTACCCGGATTGCCGGTTTTCAGGTCTCCCAAGGGGTAGATCCCGGGGAGACCCCGGATCCGGGGCCCCTGCTTAGGGAGGCGCTGCGGCCTATTGACCAGTCGGTCCTGGAAGCGCTGGGGATACCCTATGTGACGGTGAACTCTGAAGCGGTCTTGCCGATGATCCATGGTAAGCCCTTGGAGGGCCTCATTGATGAAGTTGCCCTGCATCATCCTCCCCAAAAGGGCCCTGCGGTTCCTTATGCCGGTGTTTTAGATGAAGCAGGGAACGTAGTCGCCATTATCCAACAGAGAGAAAAGAAAGAAACCTGGAGTTATGGATATGTCTATGCGCGTCCTTGACTGGCAGGCATTGGTAGGAGGGGTCCTGAGTATCCATGAGCAGACCGCTATGACCATCGGGGTTTTTGATGGGGTACATCGGGGACACCAGGCGCTCATAGCCAAGATCCTCAGGCAGGGACCCATCCCGACGGTGATCACCTTTCGGCAGAGTCCTAAACGGATCTTGAATCCTGAAACCTATGGGGGGGATATTGTAAGCCTTTCCCAAAAGTTAGCCATCTTTGAAGACCTGGGGGTTTCTCAGACGATTCTGATTGACTTTTCAGAGAATTTTAGTACACTGAAAGGACAGGAATTTATCGATGCTTTGATCCGCTGGGGGAAGCTGGCGTATCTTGTTATCGGCAGTAATTTCCGTTGTGGGTACCGGCTTGATACCGATGCGGTCCGTATCAGCGCGATGAATGCAGATCGGGGAATTATCACCGATGTGGTCCCTCCGGTGAAAGAAGGGGCCTTACCGGTAAGCTCCAGCAGGATCCGTTCCGCCATAGGAGCGGGGGATTTTATCCGGGCCCGGGCAGCCCTGGGTAGGAATGTGGCCATTGATGTAGGGGGGATACCTCCTATATGCAGGACAGAAGGTTTGGTGTTTGACCTCGCTTCCTCCTACCGGGTTATTCCCCCTGAAGGCCGCTATAGGGTTGTCGTATACGAGCCGGGGGGGGGAACGGCAGGGAAGGGTCGGGAGATGGAAATTGCCATTAGCGCTGGAAAGATCTGCATCCCCCACGAGGGGAGCGTACCCTTGCAGGTAGGATGGATAGAATTTGTAAGCCTATAAAGGGGCTTTTGAACAAGGCCCGCTTAGAAAATCAAGGAAAAACCGTCCTTGGGCGTTTTTCTTCCCGGTCTTTTTCAAGACCAACCGAGTTTTGAAGGGGGCTCAAGGTTATAGTTTTTAATGGTACTCAAGGAGTGTACTACACATGGCACTAAATAAGGAACAGGTAATCTCTATGGTGCGGCAATTCGGTAAAAATGAGCACGATACCGGCGCCTCGGAAGTTCAGGTTGCCCTGCTGACGGAGCGGATAAATCAGCTCACCGAGCACTGCAAGCAATTTAAGAAAGATAAATCCAGTCAGCGGGGTTTATTAATTTTGGTCGGCCAGCGTCGGCGTATGCTGAAATATGTTCAGCGTACGAATCTCGAAAAGTACCGGTCGCTTATTAAAGCACTGGGACTCCGTAAATAAGGACATTATGGTTCAACGCGTAACATACGAAATAGCGGGGAAAGAACTGATTCTTGAAACAGGCCGAATCGCAAAACAGGCCAATGGTGCGGTCTTTGCCCAGTACGCCGGTTCAGCGGTCATCGCCACGGTCTGTTGTTCCGAAGATGCCGTGGAAGGGCTTGATTATGTCCCGGTAACCGTGGATTACAACGAAAAATACTACGCCGCAGGGAAAATCCCGGGAGGTTTCATCAAGCGGGAAGGCCGGCCCAAGGATAAGGAAATTCTCGTATCCCGGCTCATCGATCGGCCCATGCGGCCCCTCTTTGAGAAGCGGTTTGGCCGGGAAATTCAGATCGTACCTACCACGGTCTCTACGGATCAGGTCAATCCTCCAGATATCCTGGCCATCATTGCCTCCTCCGCAGCAGTACACCTGTCAGACATTCCCTTTAATGGCCCCATCGCCGGAGTGCGGATTTGCCTGGTAAAAGACGAGCTGGTGGTCAACCCTACCTACGATCAGATCGAAAAATCCAGCCTTGAAATCGTCGTAGCTGGTACCCAAGGGGGGATCACCATGGTAGAGGGGGGGGCTGCGGAAGCGAGCGAAGAGCAGATGATCCGTGCCCTGGAAAAGGCCCAGGAGGTGATCCGTGAGCTCTGTACCTTACAGGAGCAGTTCCGAGGGCTTGCGGGGAAGGAAAAGCGTCCCCTTACGGAGAATACCCGGGAACTGGAAAACCAGGAAACCATTCACGGCCTGGCCTATCCCCGATTGGAAAAGGCCTGTTTTCTTAAGGGTAAACAGGAACGCTACGAGGCTATCCATCAGGTTAAAAAGGACCTCCAGGGGCAATATGCGGAACAGCTTGCCGATGAAACCCAGGAAAAACTGTTTGATGCGTTCTTTGAGGAGATGGAATACCGGATCCTTCGTTCCGCCATCCTGGATAAGGGACTGCGGGTGGACGGCCGGGGGCCTGAAGACATCCGGGATATAAACTGCGAGGTGGGGGTTCTCAAGCGGACCCACGGGTCGGCTCTTTTTACCCGCGGTGAAACCCAGGCTTTGGTGGTTACCACCTTGGGTACGGTTTTTGATGAACAGGTCTACGATGATATTGAAGGGGATAAGCGGGAGAATTTCATCCTCCATTATAATTTCCCTCCCTATTCGGTGGGTGAAGTGGGCCGTTTGGGTACAGGCCGAAGGGAAATAGGCCACGGAAACCTGGCCCGCCGCTCTCTTGAACCGATGATTCCTTCCAAAGAGGTCTTCCCTTATACGGTCCGGGTGGTTTCGGAGATCATGGAATCCAACGGTTCCTCTTCTATGGCTTCAGTCTGCGGTGGTACCCTCTCGTTGCTCCATGCGGGGGTGCCCATGAAGAAACCGGTGGCAGGTATTGCCATGGGGCTCATCACCGAGGGAGACCGCTATGTCGTGCTTTCAGACATCCTCGGCGAAGAGGATCACCTCGGGGACATGGACTTTAAGGTCGCAGGTACTGAAGAGGGTATCACCGGCTTCCAGATGGACATTAAGATCGCCGGGGTAAGTCCTGAGATTATGCAGCACGCGCTGGAGCAAGCCAAGCGGGGTAGGCTTCACATCCTCCGGGTTATGCAGGAAACCATCAGCAAACCTACGGCCCAGATAAGCGAGCATGCCCCGAAGATCCTGAATCTCAAGATCGAGGTGGATAAGATCGGCGCCCTCATCGGGCCGGGAGGCAAAAATGTCAAGGCCCTCTGTGAACAATACGGGGTCAGCATCAATACCGAGAATGATGGAACCGTTACGATTTATGGAAAAAACGCTTCCGCTGCCGAGGAGGCCAAGAGTGCGGTCTTAGGTATTGTATCAGACCCGGAAACCGGTCGAATTTACCAGGGTACGGTTAAACGGATCATGGACTATGGCGCATTTGTGGAGATTCTCCCAGGTAAGGAAGGGTTGGTGCATATTTCCAAACTCTCCCGGCAGCGGGTCCTCGCAGTTACGGATGTGATCAAAGAAGGTCAGGAGATCCCGGTCAAGCTCCTGGAAGTGGATAAGGCGGGACGATTGAACCTTTCTTATATCGACGCGGTTGATCCTACCGGGGATGAGGGTCCCCGTCGGGACGAGCATCGCCGGGAGTCCGGTCATCGGGATGACCGGACTCGCCGGCGTTAAGCAGTCATGGCAGTTGTGGATCTCCCAATACCCGTATATAAACAAGGGTCGGATATCAGCCTTCCCCAGTATGAGACTCCTGGAGCCGCGGGGATGGATATTCGGGCCTTCCTTGAGCAGGAGGTATGTATTGCCCCTTTAGAGCGGGTACGGATTCCCACAGGACTTATCTTCGAGATTCCTCCTGGGTATGAAGCCCAGGTGCGACCTCGTTCGGGCTTGGCTTGGCGGCACGGAATCACGGTTTTAAACGCACCGGGAACCATTGATTCTGATTACCGGGGCGCCTTAGAAATCATATTGATCAATCTTGGATCCGAGCCGTTCAGGATCAACAACGGAGACCGGATCGCTCAGTTGGTTATTGCCCCGGTGAGCAGGGTCATGCTGAAGGAAACCGATTCCGTATCGGTAAGTATCCGGGGAACAGGAGGATTTGGATCCACAGGAGTCTAATATGCGTACCGGTCGTTCTCTATCCTGGACCCTGTTCACGTATATTATTTTCGAAGCGCTATTCTCCTTTGTGGTGGCCTTTCTTTTTTTCTTTATTATCTTTTTTGTAAATCAATTGCTGCTTATGGCCCAGGAAATATTAACTAAGAAGGTGCCCTTTCACCAGGTTGCCCTCTTAGTCATCTATTCCCTTCCCCAGGTCATTGCCTTGTCCGCTCCTTTTGCGTCTTTGGTGGGAACCCTTATGACCATCGGGCGGCTTACTTCGGATAATGAGATCCTGGTAATGCTTTCCTCGGGCCTTTCTTACCGTAACATCTTTATGCCGGCGCTGGCCGTGGGTTTGCTTATTTCCATCCTGTCCCTTATTGCCAATGATATACTCCTTCCCGCGGGAACCGTGCAATTTTACCGGCTCTACCGGCGCATCCTGACTTCCACACCTGCTCTGGAATTGGGGGCTAATTCGGTGAAGCGGTTCAAGGATACGGTGATTGTTACTGGGGAAGTCAACGGTAATGCCATTACGGACGTGTTCATTTTGGATAGGACCAGCGACGGGGAACGGCGGCTCATCATGGCAAAAGATGCAGAGCTCAAAGACGCGGGGAAGGAAGGGCTCAGCCTGGATCTCTCAGAAGCCTTTGTACAGTCTTCAAAGGAACTGAGCCGCGAGGACTACGACTATGCTTCCAGCGGGTTTCTCCGGTATTGGGTGCCCCAGGAAGATATGATCCAGGCGGTTTCATCCATCGGTCCCAGCCAAATGAGTTCCACTGATGTGGGTCGTGAAATTAAAAATAAAGGAGTGAACCTGCAGGGGAAACTGGATGAACGGTACAACAAAGTCCTGATTCAGGCGCTGGCTTTAGAAGACAGTCTGCGGAAAGGCCCCAAGAACGAGGCATGGAACCGCCGGGCAGCGAACTTTTCCAACGTGGTAACCGAAACCCAAGCCGCCGCAGCCCTTAAAAAAGACCGAAGTCTCCATATTTATCGGGTGGAGTATTATAAAAAGTTTTCTATCCCCTTTGGCGCCTTGTCGCTGGTGTTTCTGGGGATTCCCCTGGGACTTTTGGCAAAAAAAAGCGGGCAAGCCGTGGGTTTCATCTTCGGGCTCATCATCGCGGTGATCTATTGGACCTTGCTCTTTGGAGGACAAACAATGGGGTTACGCCTGGGGTATTCCCCGTTCTGGTCTATGTGGCTTCCGAATATCTTAGCCATCGCTATTGGGCTGTATATGAGTATCCTGAGGATCCGAAAATGACCGGCCATCTCACAAGGAGCTTAGGGGCATGATCTTGGATCGGTATTTGATTAAACAATTCCTCCCGATCTTCGTGGTGGCTATCTCCATGTTTGTATTGCTCCTTTCCCTGATCGATCTCTTTGCCAATCTGTGGCGCTACCTCAACTATGAGGTACCCTTAAAGCAGATTCTCCAGGTCTGTGCCTATTATATACCGAAAAGTTTTTCCTATGCCCTGCCCATCTCCCTGCTCTTTGCCGCGGCCTATACCCTGGGCGACCTCTATAGTAGAAATGAACTTACCTCTATTTTTTCTTCGGGGATTCCTTTTTGGCGTTTTAGCCTTTCCCTGCTCTGCATTGGTTTAGCAGCCTCCCTGCTTTCCTTTCATTTTGAGGATACAGTGGTAATCCCCACGTATAAAATCAAAAACGATCTCTCCCGGGTACTGCTGCACCAGTCCCGGACAGAGAACAATTCCGACATCGTGATCAAGGCCAGAAACGGCAGGCTCATTTATGCCGTTGATTATTACGATGCCCAGGCCCAAATCTTAAACGGCCTGAGCATCATCGAACAAGCTGAAACAGGCACCTTCGTGTCTCTGGTCAGGGCTCCCACGGCATCCTGGAGCGGCACCCACTGGGTTCTTTCCAATGCCCTCATGTATGCCTGGGAGGGTGGTTTATTACGGACCAAGCCCCTGACTGATACGGATATATACCGGGAGCATCCTGATACCTTTCGCAGAAACTCCATGCAGGCAGAGGATCTTCCTGCCCGGGAAGCGGCATTGATGGTGGAAGATCTCAAGGTTGCAGGCCTCCCTTTTATTAAAGCCCTGGCCGACTATTATCACCGGTATTCTTTTGCCTCCACGCCCTTTGTGGTGATGATCCTCTCTATTTCCATGGGAGGGCGCTTTAGAAAGAACATCCTCCTTATGAGTCTTATTTCCAGTCTTGCGGTGGCGGTGGTTTTTTACGTGATGGAGATGATCAGTATGATGATGGCCCGGCTTGGGTATATTCCTCCGCTCCTCGGGGCCTGGTTTCCCGTGGGCTTTTTTGTGAGTATCGGGCTCCTGCTCCTCCACAGTGCAAAAACGTAAATCTCTCCCTTCAGTAAGTGTTATTTTTGTTTTCCCGGTAATATGGTAATTACGATCACCCCAGTATCCTTCACAAGGAACAAAGTAATAATGTCAAGTCCTGAAATAGGTTGTCAGATTTTCATGCAATCTTACGATGCATTTTTTCAGACGTTTCATAGTTAAGGGACAGATGAGGCCGCTTGGGGTTGTACAAAAATACCGCCTCATCTATCGCCACCAA
>JAITRH010000239.1 GCA_031288495.1 Treponema sp.
TCCCAAGGGCGGGCCTTCCCCCATGAGAGATGAGCCGGCCCTCATGAGGGATGGTTTTCTCTCATAAGGAAAAATAGCGTTGTTCCATACAGCAGTTATGGAACCACTCCGCTGAAAAATACATACTACCGGGCAAACCTGAACCTTCAGGAGCCCCTGGTATTCCATCAAAGGCAGGTTGACCTATAGGCCGGGGACACCGTATCTCACGGTCCACAGCTTACGGCATTGTGTCCCCTGATGGCGAACTAAGCTTCGACACCGATTGCGGGCTAAAGCCCGACACCGATGAATCGGATTGTTTGGACGAAAAAGCCGGGTAATCGGTGTAATCCCGGACCTCTGGTCCGAGGGGACCGCTTTTGTTTTCTCGCCCCTTACGGTGTTGAAAGTGCAAAGTATTTCCCCGGCATAGGATCCCTACTTCCTCTATACAGGAACAGGCGTACAGCAATAGTGTTTGCCCCCGCATAAACATCAATACAAACGCCGCCCCGCCTTTTTGCACCGCTCTTGCACAAAATACCTATCTATACTAGTATTCGATGGTGTTTGTTCATAAATATATGCATGGTTATCCCCATGACTTCCTTTTCTTATATCTCAGGATATGCGTGTATAGGCAAGCTAGGGAGGCTGTCTGTCCATTGAAGGGGGGTATGGGCCTATACCCGGTACCATTTTTAATGCAGGGAAAAGCACGCAGGAACCCATGGGATAGCCCGAGAGCGCCCTATGCAGTATATTAATAGAACTACATCGGTACACTATAGTCTGGAAACAATGTAAGTAACGGAGGCAATGCGTCATGGCAAAGCAAAAACAGGTTTTTTTCTTTGGCGAAGGAAAAGCTGAAGGTGACGCCGGGATGCGGGATATCCTGGGCGGCAAAGGTGCAAATTTGGCGGAAATGACCAATCTGGGAATTCCCGTACCCCCGGGGTTTACGATTTCTACAGAAGTCTGTGCGGCGTATTACGAAAATAAGAAACGCTATCCTGAGGGGCTTGAAAGGGATGTGTTAAAGAACCTCAAAAAACTGGAAAGAGTGATGGGGAAACGATTGGGGAACCCCGAGGATCCCCTCTTGGTTTCGGTCCGTTCCGGCGCTCCCGTATCCATGCCGGGGATGATGGACACGATTCTCAATTTGGGGATCAACGATCAGGCGGTCTATGGACTCGCCCAAAAGACCGGTAATCCCCGGTTTGCCTGGGATGCGTATCGCCGGTTTATTCAGATGTACGGGGATGTGGTCATGCAGGTGCCGGGCGATGCTTTTGAGAAAGCCCTCGCCGCCGTAAAACAAGACCGGAACGTGCAGCTGGATACTGCATTAGACGAAACGGATCTGAAAAAAGTGGTCAGTACCTATAAAAAAATTGTTAAAAAATATACGGATACCGAATTTCCCCAGGATCCCCAGGAACAACTGTGGGGCGCCATCAATGCGGTGTTCGGTTCCTGGATGAACGAACGGGCCATTAAGTACCGGCACCTCAATGGAATTAAAAACATCAAAGGTACCGCGGTCAATGTGCAATCCATGGTGTTCGGTAATTTCGGTAATGATTCGGGGACCGGGGTCTGCTTCAGCCGGGATCCTTCCACCGGAGAAAATATCTTCTATGGCGAATACCTTATGAACGCTCAGGGAGAAGATGTGGTGGCCGGTATCAGGACCCCGGAGCAGCTTGCCGCCCTGGAACAGGAAAACAAACCGATCTACGATCAGCTCGTGAAGATCAAGAACCGGCTGGAGAAGCATTTCCGGGATATGCAGGATATCGAATTCACCATCCAGCAGGGGAAGCTCTTCCTGCTCCAAACCCGTAATGGCAAACGGAGCGGGGCGGCGGCGGTTAAAACCGCCCTGGACATGGTAGCGGAAAAACTCATCGATAAAAAGACCGCCATCTTCCGGGTAAGTTCAGAGCACCTGGATCAGCTGCTCCACCCCATGATCGACCGGGAGGCCCTCAAGAGCGCGGTGGTTCTCACCCAGGGACTTAACGCCTCTCCCGGCGCGGCCACCGGGAGGATCGTGTTTTCCGCCCAGGATGCGGAGGAATGGCATAGCCGGGGAGAACAGGTGCTCCTGGTCCGGCAGGATACGAGTCCTGAAGATATTGGAGGCATGGTGGTTTCCGAGGGGATCCTCACCTCCACAGGCGGCATGACCAGCCATGCGGCAGTGGTGGCCCGGGGTATGGGGACTCCTTGCGTAGCCGGGGCCAAGGGAGTTTCGGTAGACGGGAAAAAGGTGGCGATCGGAAATACCGGCTTCTCCGAAGGGGATTGGATTACCATTGACGGTTCCACGGGAGAGGTCTATGAGGGACAGCTCCCCTTAGTGGAGCCGGAGATGACCGAAGATATGCAGGCCTTCCTTGCCTGGTGCGACGACATTCGCGCTGCCTCGGTACGGGGAAAGATCAAGGGTTTTGAGGTCAGGACCAATGCAGACCAGCCTGAAGATGCCCAGCGGGCCTTTGAGTTCGGCGCCCAGGGGGTAGGCCTATGCCGTACGGAACACATGTTCTTTGAAAAGGACAAGCTCATTCACTTCCGTTCTATGATTGTGGCGGATACTCAGGAAGAACGGCAAGAAGCCTTGAGGCAGATCTTACCCCTCCAGCGGCAGGATTTCTTCGGCATCTTTAAGGCCATGGAAGGCCGTCCGGTAACTATCCGGCTCTTGGATCCTCCTCTGCATGAATTCGTTCCCCATACTAAAGAAGAGATCAAAGAACTGGCGGAGTATCTCAAGGTGCCGCCGAAGAAATTGGAGCCCAAAATTGAAAGGCTCAAAGAGGCCAATCCCATGCTCGGACACCGGGGCTGCCGTTTGGCGGTGAGTTATCCGGAAATCTACGATATGCAGGTTGAAGCCATTGCCCTTGCGGCGGTGGATTGCCTCCGGGCCGAGATTCCCCTGGCGCCGGAGATCATGATCCCCATTGTCTGTGATGAGAAGGAACTGGCCCTGATCCGTCCCCGGGCAGAGAAGATTATCCAGGCGGTCTTTACTGAAGCCGGGGTGGAACTTCCGGTAAAAATCGGTACCATGATTGAGGTTCCCCGGGCAGCGCTGCGGGCGGATAAGATCGCCGGGTATGCGGACTTCTTCAGCTTTGGTACCAACGATCTCACCCAGATGGCCTTTGCCTTTAGCCGGGATGATGCCGCTTCTTTCCTGCCTGCCTATCTTGAAAAAGGGATCCTCCCTGAGGATCCCTTCAAATCCATTGATGAAGCGGGGGTGGGCGTCCTCATTACCGGAGCGGTTGAAAAGGGCCGGTCTGTCAACGAGCTGTTGAAGATCGGGATCTGCGGGGAACACGGCGGTGATTCGGCAACCATTGATTTCTGTTACCGTTCAGGTTTGAGTTACGTGTCTTGTTCCCCCTACCGGGTGCCCCTTGCCCGGCTTGCAGGAGCCCAGGCGGTGCTCAGGAATGCCGGAAAGGAAACCGCGGTGAAACGGGGCCGGGGCAGGCCGCCTAAGGCTGCGGCAGCGGATAAGCCTGTCCGGGCCGCCGTGGGCCGCCCGTCAAAGCGCGGGAAAGCCCCGGTAGAAACCGTGAAACCCGGCAGGAAACCCCGGAAGTAATCTGCAAGAAGGGTTTGTAAGAGTCTTGGGGGCCGGGGCCCCTCATTTTTATGTTTCCGTCCTAATACCCGGGGTAAGGCCTTTTCCAAAACCCCAGGCCGGCAGCCCGGCAGGAACGGTGCTCCCGGTAAGGGGGCGTCCCTGTTGAAACCGCCTCAGATACCCTGCCCGGCTGGGGAATTTTCCCTAAGTCCCTGTCCTGGTAAGGGGCGGTCCTGGGGGGCCTTTCCCCAGGGGCCGTTGCGGGACAGCCGCGGCGTTCAGGGTGCGCCCCTTGGCCTTCGAGGTATCGAAGGGAAACCCCTTTCCTCGTTTTGTAAGGAAGTAAAAAAGTACATGACCTCCCTGTCTCATACCGCATTTCGCTTTACAAGAAGGGGTTCTGTGAGTATTATTAAAACCATTATGAAACATCCGCTTATTGCCCCTTCGGTCCTTTCGGCAGATTTTTCCCATTTCGCCGACGCAGTGGCGGATATTGACGCGTCTGGAGCGGAGTGGGTTCACTTGGACGTGATGGACGGCAAATTTGTACCCAATCTTACCTTTGGCCCGAAACTTGCGGCAGACCTGCGGTCTCAAAGCGCTGCGGTTTTTGATGTACACCTGATGGTCTATGAGCCTGAACACCTCGCGGCCGCCTTTGCCCATGCGGGGGCCGATTATATTACCTTTCATGCGGAAGCCGTGGTTCATGCCCATAGGCTCCTCATGGTTATCCGTCAATTGGGGAAAAAAGCCGGGATTAGCCTCGTCCCCTCCACACCGGTGTCCGGGATAGCGGAACTGCTCCCTTTTGCGGATCTGGTTTTAGTCATGACCGTGGATCCGGGATTCGGCGGCCAAGAACTCATTCCGTCTTGCCTTGAGAAGATAAAAACCCTGGCGCGGATCCGGGAACAGCGGAAGTATGGGTATGTCATCTCCGTAGACGGCGGGATCCATGAATCCACCGCGGCGCTGGTCCGGGAGGCAGGGGCCGATGTCTTAGTTACGGGATCGGCCTTTTTTAATGCGCCCGATAAGGCCGCTTTGGTCAGGCGTTTAAAAGGTATGGATCCGTGAAGGCCTTGGCTTGGGGGGCCCTGTTCCTGGGGTACCGAGGAACTACCGGATTGTAGCGCAGGAAGCGACGCAAAACTCATGTATAAGGTGGATATACTGTAATCAATGAAGCTGGATCCTATCCTCGCCAAGGCCATCCGTTTGTTACGGCGGAGAAATTATGATAGAGCCATCAAAATCCTCGAACCTGAGGTAAACCGGTACCGGGGTGTTTTCACCTATTACTATGTTTTGGCCCTTGCCTATCTGCATACCGGTGTGTTTAACCTGGCCTTTACCTATTTTAAATTAGCCCGGGATATAAAAATGCGGGACCCCTCGGTCTTACTCGGTTTAGCGGTCCTCTATCTTCGCCGGGGAGAAACTGATCGGGCAGTGGATTTCTACCTGGAAGTCCAAGAGCAGGATGCGCAGCTTGCAATCGCGAGCAGGGCCCTCAAGGTAATCCGTAAATACTCAGGGACCGAAGACCTTTCCGCGTGGATCGGGTCCGGGGGATTGGCCAAACTCTTCCCGCCGCCGCCGCCGGTACCCCCAAGCAGGGCAAGTATCCTGATAGCCATACTGGGACTGTTCATAGGGCTGGCGATAGCCGGCGGGGGCTTCGTCAGGGTTAAAGGGATACGGCTGCCGGTTCCCGCTTTTTCCCCGAAACATGAACGGGAAGGGCTTATCTCCAGCGCTTTGGACCCTACGGAACGGGAGGAACCGGTGCAAGTAGGAGGGAGTTATCGGTACATCTTAACCAGAAACCAGGTGTTTGATACCTATGAAAAGGCCCGGGAGTTTTTCACCCAATACCGGGACGAAGCGGCAAAAGTTGCCTTGAACCGGATTCTCGAATCCAATGCCTCGGATACCATTAAAAACAAGTCCCGGCTCCTCCTGTCATACCTGGAAGTGCCCGGGTTTGATACCCTGAAAGACCGGTTTACCTATGGGGAGGTATACAAGGAACCGGTGCTGTACCGGGATTGTCATGTGATATGGCGGGGCATGGCCACCAATCTTGAGGTCTTGCAAAACGCCACGTCCTTTAACCTCTTGGTAGGATACGACACCCGGAGTATCTTGGAAGGTATCGTACCGGTAAAGTTTAACTTTGCCGTTTCCGTCAATCCTGAACGGCCCTTGGAAGTTTTGGGCCGGATCCTCCCGGTAAGCACCGAAAAAGGGCAGGATATCCTGCTTGAAGGGGTGGCCCTCCATCAGGCGGGGCTTCTCTTAGGGGGAGATACATGAGGGCTGTGGTGCAGCGGGTCCGGGATGCGTCGGTTTCTGTGGAGGGAATCCTTCAGGGAAAAATCGCCGCAGGGCTTTTAGTGTACCTAGGGGTGGCCCAGGGGGACACTGAGGCAGATGCCCGCTACCTAGCGGAGAAGATCTCCGGCTTGAGAATTTTTGAAGACCCCCAGGGAAAGATGAACCGTTCGGTGCAGGATACCGGAGGAAGGGTCCTCGTGGTGTCCCAGTTCACCCTCTTAGGGGACGCCCGAAAGGGGAGGCGGCCTTCTTATTCGGATGCCGCGGAACCGGGGCTTGCCAGGGCTTTGTACGAATACTTCATGGAGCAGATCCGGGAACAGGGGCTTTTCTGTGCAAGCGGTATCTTCCAGGCCCACATGGAGGTTCAGGCTATCAATGACGGCCCGGTTACCCTCTTACTGGATTCCCGGAAAGGGTTTTAATGGGTATGGCGCAAGGCTAGGGAAGGCCGCAGGAATATACCCGCTCCATGGTACGCCTCCCAAGACGGCGCCTATGCAAAAAGGTATACCGAATTACTCCTGTTCTATCCGGGAGACGCTTCAGGGTTCTAAGAATGCTGGAGCGGTTATACGGAAGGGTTGGGCTGGAGCGATACCAAAGGTACCGGAAACCATCCCGGGAGCCATAAGCGCGGCATCACCGGTTTTGGGACTCGGTTTGTTATCCGGACGCCG
>JAITRH010000117.1 GCA_031288495.1 Treponema sp.
GACGTTGGGGTAAGCGACCCCGGCGTTGGGCTAAGTCGATAGCAACACCGGGCTGTGCGACCCCGGCGTTGGGGTAGGCCCATAGCAACACCGGGCTGTGCGTCCCCGACGTTGGGGTAGGCCCATAGCAACACCGGGCTGTGCGGCCCCGACGTTGGGGTAAGCGACTCCGGCGTTGGGCTAAGTCGATAGCAACACCGGGCTGTGCGACCCCGGCGTTGGGGTAAGCCCATAGCAACACCGGGCCTCGCGACCCCGGCGTTGGGGCTGTGCGACCCCGGCGTTGGGGTAGGCCCATAGCAACACCGGGCTGTGCGGCCCCGACGTTGGGCTGTGCGACCCCGGCGTTGGGCTGTGCGACCCCGGCGTTGGGCTAAGCCCATAGCAACATCGGGCCTTACGACCCCGGCGCTGGGGTAAGTCGATAGCAACACTCATAGAACCTTTCCGGGGGCCTTTCGGTCCCCCTATGCAGTATACCTCCTCCGCTTCGCTCCAGAGGAAGGGCCCCCTGATGCGGGGCGGGTCCGTCCCATAGGGGACAGGCATTTCCGTGGAGCGGCCGTTCCTTCCCCCATCCTCCCCCCGGCTATGGGTTTATCCTTGTTGACAGGGGAAGGAGTAGGCCGTTAGTATTGCCGGAGAGGTACGTGGAAGATAATGGAAAAATTGTTTAAGCATCCCTGGCTTATGGTGGGGCTTATCGCAGGGATCAGCCTCTTTTTTGCCTTCCAGCTTCCCAGGGCGGAACTGGACAACAACAACCTCCGGTTTGTCCCCCGAGACGATGAAGCCCGCTTGGTATCGGCCTATATTGATGATACCTTCGGAAGCTCCCTGTTTATTTTGGTGGGCCTTGAACGGACATACGGAACCCTGTTTGATCGGGAATTCCTCATGCGTATCCGGGCCTATGTGGACCGAATCCGGGAAATCGAAATTGTGGGTACGGTGAACTCCATCATCAACACGGATTACATCACCGGCGACGGGGAGTCCGTGGTGGTAGAACCCCTGGTAGGAGAGGATTTTTCCGGTACCCTGGAGGAAATCACCGAATTAAAGCGCCGGGTCCTTTCCTGGGACCTCTACCGGCAGGCCCTGATCTCTGACGACTTTAGCGCTACCCAGATCCTGGTGCCTTTGGAGATTACCGCGGAGAACGCAGGACGCCCCGAGGTAGTGGCCAGTTTCCTTGAGATCCGGGACCTCGCCCGGGACATGTTCCGTGGCCTTGCGGTGGTGTATGTTACGGGGATGCCGGTACTCAGCGCCACCATCAACGAAGCGGTCCGGCAGGATCTGTTGGTTTTGGTTCCTGTGGTGATTGGGGTGGTCCTGGTGATTGTCTTTCTGCCGCTGCGGCGGATCAGTTTCGTGCTTTTATCCTTGCTGGCGGTCTTAATAGCGGTTATCTGGTCTATTGGGGCCATGCCCCTGGTGGGTATAAAGCTATCGGTAATCTCCACGGTGCTTCCGGTCATCCTCATTGCGGTGGGAAGTTCCTATGGGCTGCATCTGATTATCCACTATCTTGAAGGGGTAGACCAGGATTTCAGCACCATGAGCCGGGAAGCCCATCGGGAACTGGTGCTTAACCTGGTACGGACCATCCGTAAGCCCCTGTTCCTTGCGGCCCTGACCACCGCGGTTAGTTTCTTTGCCTTTTGTTTTACCCAGGTACTGCCCATCCGGGAATTCGGGTATTTTTCCGGTTTTGGGGTCGTTGTGGCGTTCCTCATTACCCTCACCCTCATCCCGGCGATTTTGATCATTCGAGGGCCCCGGGCGCTGAGGAAGCTCAAATTCAAAGGCCAGGGAATAGCCCGGGAAGGGCGGATGCACCGGCATATCGCCGCTTTTTTTTCAGCGACGGCCAAGAAAACCTATCTGGTGTTGGGGGTGGCGGGAGCGCTGCTTCTGGTGTCTCTCTACGGCACCTCCAAACTCATCATCGACAATGTGTTCTTGGAATATTTTAAGGCCGATACGGATATCAATACCTCCGATAACTTTATCCGTAAGCACTTCGGCGGTTCCAAGGTGATAAGCGTGGTGGTTCAGGGGGAAAGCCCTGAAATTCTCCTGCACCCCGATACTTTGGGGGCCATAGATGATCTCCATACCTACCTCGCGGCCAAGATTCCTGAAACCGGTAAGATCATGGGATTTACCGATTTGGTCAAACGGATCAACCAGGTCTTTAACGCAGGGGAGTCTCCCCTGGGTCTCAGGCCCCACGCCGCGGCCTCCGGTACCGGGGATTTTGGCTTTGGGTTTAACGACGTTGCTGAACCGGCCTTTGGGTTCGGCTCTTTTGCCGAGGAGGAGGCTCCCCCTCCCGGGCTTGAGGAGGCCCCGGAATTGCAGGAGCCGGTCACGCCCCGGGAAGTGGCGGGTCTATTGGAAAGGGCCTTGAGTGCCGGGGCGGACCGGACCATGGACGCCGCCGGGCTGGTCTGGGAAGTGAAGAAACAGGTAAATTATGAGGGGGCGGCTTATTATGAAATTCCCCGAGATCCCCTCCGGTACGGCAAGACCCGCCCCGAGGAACTGCAACAGCTCGTTTCCAACTATTTGGTATTGCTTTCAGGGAACATCGAATCCTATGCCAATGATCCCCTGGAGCCCACGGCCATAAAGACCACGATTCAGCTTCGTACTATCGGCCAGGCTGATACGGATCGGGCGGTCAAGGCGATTAAGGATTACGTGGAGACCTATTTTCCCGATACGGTTCAGGTGGTGGTAGGAGGGGCGGCCCTGGTGGAAGCCTCCCTGAACAACCTGGTGGTCCAGTCCCTGTGGACCTCTATAATCATGGCCGTGGTGTCCCTGTTTGTCATCATGGCCGTTTGCAACCATTCGGCGGCGGCGGGTTTCCTCAGTATTACCCCCCTTTCACTGCTGATCCTCATTAACTTCGCGATCATGGGCTTTGCCGGGATTAAACTCAATATTGGAACCGCTATGATTTCCAGTCTGTCTATGGGTATTGGGATCGATTACACGGTTCATTTTCTGGAAGCCTATAAGCGGGAATACCGGGCTTCAGGGGGCAAAGGGGATTTCTTGCAAAAGGCCTATAGGACCTCGGGGATGGCCATTATTGTGGATGCGGTGGCCACGGGTCTGGGCTTTGGGGTCTTGCTTTTATCCCAATTCAATATGCTCGCGGATCTGGGTTTGCTGATTGCCTTAGCCATGATCATGAGCGCCCTCGTGGGGCTCGTCATCGTGCCCGCGCTGCTGCTGCGGATCAAGCCGCGGTTTGTTTGGGAAGAACCCTCGTTCTTGGCCCGGGCTTGCTTTGGCGCTCCTAGGCCGGCACCTGTACCGGACCGCAAGGGGGATTCTCGGGTTCCCGAATCCCGGGGACAGGACCCCGGGGACGCTGAAAAAGCCGCCGGCCCTGAGCCGCATCTATAAACCGCGGCGGCAGGGTAAGCTACCGGAAAACAAAAGGGGTCCGCGGCTTACCCGGATTTTTCGTAGCCAACCCCGCTTAAGCGGTGAAAATCCGGGTAAGCCGCGGACGAATGCCTTGAGAAGGCCGCCCCAGGGCGCGGGAGCCGCTCCGGGGGGTAAGCATAAGCTTATGCAGAAAGGAACGCCGTTCTTCTTTCAGGTTTGCCGGGCGCGTGGCCTCTTGCCTGCCGAGGGCCCGGTGTTTTTGCTCAGGAGTATAGGGTTAATTCCGGCCCGGCCGCCGGCCCCCTAGGGCGCCTCCGCAAAAACGTCCTGTAGCGTGATAGAAAGCCCCTCCAGAACCGCCGAGGGGAGCGCCATGCCGGAATCGTAGACCCTGCCCGTATAGGCGCCGTTTTGCAGCACAAAGGTCTGCACTGTCTTTGATTTTGGTTCCAGGATCCAGTATTCCCGTACCCCGGCCTTTATATAGAGGTTGCATTTACGGACGTATTCGTCGGCGGTGTTTGAGGGGGAAAGTATCTCCACCACCAGGTCCGGCGCGCCCCGGCAGCCTTCCGGGCCCCGTTTCTTTTCGTCGCAGATAACGGAGATGTCCGGCTGCACCACCGTACCGTCGCTTTCGTCTTCCGCGTAGAAGAGCCGCACGTCGTAGGGTGCGGGCCGCACCTTGCAGGATTTGCCCCGTAGATAGTTCGCTATCTGCCGGAAAATTTCCCCGCTGATCCCCTGGTGGAGATCATTGGGAGCCGCCATTGCGTAGGCGACGCCGTCGATAAGTTCGCAGCGTTCCCCTTCTTTCAACTCCCATGCCTTATAATCGGCATAGGTATAGCGCCGATCCTCAGTTTCCAGAATTCCTGCGGCATCACTCATGTATTGAGTATAGACCGGAGGGAATGCTCCCTCAAGAGCGCGGGTCATTACGAGGGGACCCCTCATAGTACCTGCGTTCGACACAATAAAAGGGTCCGCCGATTATACAGATTACCCAGATGAAGAATCATACCAATCAGCATACCCCGGGCCTGCCGGTACTCCATCGCACCTCACGGAGCATCCCAGGCAATTCCGGTAGTACCATGGTGAGTCATTCCGATGCCGGCATTGAAACCCCGGCGGTTTTATGGAAGCCGGGAGCGCGGCGGGGATAGTCCCCGGCACGACGGACTCGACATTCGGCCTAAAACCCATATACTGAAGAAGGAGGCAGGTGTATGAAAAAAATCCTTCTTTTCCTGGGAGGGCTGGCGCTTTCCGCCGCATTGGCCGCAGCGCAGGATGCCGCATCCTTAGTACAGGATTCCCGGAACCGTATCAAGGCGGATACGATTTCCACCCGATCCCGGATGGTTCTTACCGCCAAGGATGGCTCTACCGGTGAACGTCAGATAGATCAGTATTCCAAGGACGGCCTCAAGGGGAACCGGACGCTTATTCAGTTCCAGCGTCCCCCGGGAGTGGCGGGCACCCGGTTCCTTACCATGGAAAACCCCGGGGGCGATGACGACCGCTGGATCTTCCTCCCTTCTTTGGGCAAGGTCCGCCGGATCGCCGCATCCGAAGGCTCAGGCAGCTTCATGGGTACGGACTTGTCTTACGACGATATTTCCTCTGCGGACCGGGATGTGAGCCTGGATACGCATACCCTGCTGCGGGAAGAGGTCCTAAAGGGGAATCCCTGTTATGTGATTGAATCGGTGCCCCGGGACCGGTCTTATCAGTATTCCCGGATGGTGCAATGGATAGACCGGCGTACTCAGGTAAACCACCGCATCGAACTCTATGATCGCCGGGGAACCCTGGTGAAGGTCCTGGAAACCCTGGAACTCAAGGAGATACAGGGCAGGCTCAGTCCTATGGTAACGAAGATGAGTACCCTTGCCGCAGGGACTTCCACGACGATATATGTGGACATTCTCAAGTACGACGATCCCATTCCTGAAGGGGTCTTCACCACGAAATTTCTTGAAACCGGGAGGCCGTAGCAACTATGAACCGGTGTATGACAAGCAGGAGCCGCCTCATCATGATAGGCTTATGGCTGCTCATCCCCCTGTGTTTCTTGGCGGCCCAGGAGGATGGGGATTGGGGGTTCGGCTTTGCGGAGGAGCCGGGGGGCGCTGCCGCGGCTTCAGGGCCCCGGGTCCAGATTTCCGGGCACGTGGCGGCCCGGCTTTTCGGGTTTGGGGGTGATTTTTCTTCGGAGGAGCGCTTCAAGAAGGCTTCCGTGGGGGATGTTTTTTCCGGGAAGCTCAATTTCGCCGCGGCCGCCCTTAATGCCGAGGGGGTGATAAACCTGAAACTTTCCCCCCCATCGGAGGGTTCCTCCCCGGTAAGCATCGACGAGGCGTACCTGCGGGTGTATTTCGGTAAACTTGACTTCGAAGGAGGGCTGCGGAAGCTCACCTGGGGTAAGGCCGACAGCTTCGGTCCCTTGGATGTGGTGAATCCCCTGGACTATTCGGATCTCAGCGCCATGACCGATGTATCGGGTATAAAAATAGCCCGTCCCCTGATCCATCTCTCCTATAGCCTGGGGACCTTTTCCAAGGTGGAAGGGGTTTTTATCCCCGGTTTTGCGGGGCACCGCTTTGCCCAGAAGGGCCGCTGGGCGCCGGCGCAGGTTAGCGCTTATGCCGAAGGGATCCAAAGCAGTATAACGAATACCCTAAGGGAACTCTCCCAACTTCCACAATATCCTGCTTGGCTGGCAGACGCCGAAAAAATACAAGCCCATTATGCACAAATGGATGTGGCATCTTTCTATCCCGTTACTGCCGCCCTGGAATATGCCCAGGCGGGTTTGCGTTTCACCACCACCCTGGGTTCCTCGGACCTAGGGGTCCAGTATTTCTTTGGAAACCTCTTTAGCCCTGCCGTCACCGTTACCGGCGCGGATCAAGCTCAGGTTCTCCAGGACCCCTATGGCATTCGACCGGATATACGGTACAACCGGTATCATCAGATCGGCGCGGACTATGCCCAGGTGATCGCGGGCTTTAATCTCCGGGCGGAAGTGGCTGCCCATATCACCGGGGACCTCTCCGGGGATGACGGCCGGGTGTACAACCCTGCCCTTGCCTGGTCCCTGGGCTTTGACCGGGATCTCTTCTGGGGCATCAATCTGAATTGCCAAGGCACGGAAAGTATACGCCTCCTGTCTGTGGGGGATGATCCTGCGCTGGATACCGAAGCAGGGACCGATAGGACTTCCACCCGGATCATCCTTTCCCTCTCGAGGAAGTTCTTGCGAGATGAACTGGAACTCAAGGCCACGGGGATTTGGGGTATAGAGGATAAGGACGTTTACCTTCTTCCCGCCCTCATCTGGACCAAAGGAGACGTGGAAGTGGAACTGTCCGGGGGTATTTTCGGCGGAGATGCCCAGGGGGAACTGGGGCAATACCGCAAAAACGGCTTTATTAAAGCGGTTCTGACCTATGCTTTTTAGGGAAAACCGAGGGAAGATGACCGCAGGGCGGGGAATCCGCCCACGGTCAACACGCTAAGGGGCGAGAAAACAAAAGGGGTCGGAGAAGGGTTCCACCGAGCTCCAGGGGGTCGGGAGCTGCGGGCACCAGAGTTCCCGGCCACCTAGCAATAGGGGGACGATTCCAACTAGTAATGGGGAGCCTAGGCAAGCTAGTCCGAGAGAGCCTAGGCAAGCTAGTCCGAGGGAGCCTAGGCCAATGAGCAACCGGGGGTGGTTCCAACAAGCAACCGGGGGTGGCTCCAACAAGCAACCGGGGGCGGTTCCAACAAGCAACCGGGGGCGGTTCCAAGAAGCAACCGGGGGCGGTTCCAACGGGCAACCGGAAGCGGTTCCAACGGGCAACCGGGGACGGTTCCAATGAGCAACCGGAGGCGGTTCCAACGGGTAACCGAGGGCGGTTCCCATAGGCAACCGGGATAGGGTTCCCGCAGTCAACACGGTAAGGAGCTGGAAAACAAAACCGGTTCCGGGCCGGGAACTAAGGATGTCCACCGATTACCAGGATTACACCGCTGGTTCATCCAAAACGTCCGCTTCATCGGTGTCGGGTTTTAGCCCGCAACCGGTGTAATCAGTGGACACAATTCCTTACCGTATTGACCGTGGGAATCCGCCACCGCCTGCTTTCCTTGGGACGAAAAATAAAAATGGGAAGGCTCCCTGCTTGGAGTGCCGGCGCTTGTGGGGCGCTCCTCTCTCACCTGGTTCTGTCGCCTCTACCGCGGCAAGGGCTTACCAGGATTTCATGAGGGCAAGACGATTCCAGCCCTTGGTATAGTCGTATTGCACCTTATCCATGACGCGTTTTACCATCAATATGCCAAGGCCCCCTATTTCCCGTTCCTCAATAGCTACGCTAATATCCGGATCAGGATGTTCCAGAGGATTGTACGGCTTACCCCGGTCGGCAAAGATAATGATAAGCCGGGAATGATGCAAAGTCCGCTCCACCTTGCACCCAATCCGCACTGCTCCCGGCTTCGTCTCAGGATAGGCATACCGAGCTATATTGACAAAAATTTCCTCTACCGCAAGCTCCACCGCCTGTTCTACTGCCGGAGGACAGGCGGCGCTTTCCAGTATGGCGCGAATAAACTCAAGGGCTTTTTCTAACTGGTTGATCTCCGCGGGAAGGGTCTTAACGTGCAGTCCTGTATCGCCGGGCATAACAGAATCTCCTCCCTCTCAGGTAAGAACCCTCGTCCATCCGCCGGCCGGGCCGGCATTAAAAATCCTTCCCTTCGTTCACCTACAGTTTTATCTCTAAAGCGATACTCTTCTGTTGCAGATCGCCTTGAAGCTGTAAGAAGATACGGAACCCTTCCTTGGATATATAGGTCAGCTTACTAAAATCAAGGGTTACTTTCGTAACCGCCTGTCCCAATTGCCTCATTTTTTGCTGTAAAACCGGAATGGTTTCGCTATCAAGCCGTCCGATAAAGGACAAGAGGGCTTCCGTTTCCGCGGCATCTTTTTGTACAAAGAGGTCTTCTTCTTGCATGAGCACATCGGTAAACCCCGTAGTTTCAATCATAGCCTGCACCGGTTCACTGATATGCTGCAACACCAATTTCCCATTTCTCTTGGCAAGGCTCTTTTGTATCCTGAGTAAGACCTCAAATCCCTTACTGGATATACCGTTCAACTGCGTACAATCCAGGTATATGGTAGTAAACTCATTTCCCTCGCGATACAGTTCTTTCTCCAGCACCGGCGCGGTTTCGTCGTCCACCTTTCCTGAAAGGGACAGGGTCAGTTTGGTCTTTGTTTTCTCTTTTCGTATGAGAACCATCTTTTCTTCCTGTACCAGCAGGGCCATAAGACCGGTCATCTCAAATACAGGGAGAAGCGATTGGTTTATGTTTTTGATCGTCATCTTTCCCTGGCGTTCTTTCATGATTTTCTGAATCTGCAATAACACCCGCAATCCTAAACTGGATATAAAGGTTACCATTGAAAAATTCAGTATTACCATCTTAATGTTCCCATCCAAACGCCAGACTTTTCTTTCTAATTCAGGAGCGGTCATAGTATCTAAGCGTCCCTCAGGGGATAAAATCACCGTTGTGTTCTGTCTTTCTTCTCCGATAAACATGGTTCCTCTTCTCCTTAGACCGCCCTATGGGGCCTTAACTTTTTGATAAGGCTCGTGAGGGAGCCTTTATTCTCCCCCGCTATAGACGGTAATGCGCCCTATAGAGGGCTGTTTCCCGATTTGACTTTGAGCGACTTTCTAACATTAGCTCGTTTCAAGATACCTGTAAAGCCCTTTTCCGCCTTTAGGGGTCATCTTCTTTGAGGCGTTTCGCCTGAGTATCAACATGGTGATATCATCCGCCTGTTCCGCATTGCCGGCAAAAGCCTCAATTTCATGCAGCATATCCCTGATATAGTCTTCGATACGGCTATCTTTTGCCGTACCTGCATTGAGAACCTCAAGGATACGTTCAGAACCGAAAAGCTGGTCTTGGGGATTCATAGCTTCGTTTACCCCGTCGGTGTATAAAAAGAGCATATCCTCTTCTGAAAGGGTGGTCTCCATCGTCTTAAAACGCATATTTTCCATGGCGCCCAATATGATACCCGGTTTCGTGGTGAGCCAGGTAAATCCCTGGTCTCCATGCTTGATTACCGGGGGATTATGCCCGGCATTGACATAGGTGAACGTTCCCGTATTGATTTCCAGCAAGCCCATAAATGCGGTAACAAACATATTGGTATCGTTATTCTCACACAATTGATTGTTTACCGCATAAAAAACCTCATTCAGGGGCTTATCCATTTGGGCCTGATTCTTAATCAGGGTTTTCGCGATAACCATAAACAATGCCGCCGGTACCCCCTTACCTGACACATCCGCTATGATCACCGCCAACTTGTCTTCATTTACAAGGAAAAAGTCGTAGAAATCCCCTCCCACTTCTTTAGCAGGATGCATCTCTGCATAAATATCGAAGGCTTTGCATTCAGGAAAAGGAGGAAAAATAGAGGGAAGCATACTGGCTTGGATCTTGGTGGCGACGTTCAATTCCACACTGATCCGTTCTTTTTCAGCGGTAATGTACAGGATATTATCGATCATCTGGTTGAAGGTATCCGAGAGGGTTTCAAGCTCGTCTCCGGTTTTGACCTCAAGGCGGTGATCGAGATGGCCCGCGCTGACGGTGCGGGCTCCTTCGCTCAAGGAAATGATAGGCGCGGTGAGGCTGTTGGATAAACGAAGCGCCAAGAAAAAGGTTATACATACCGCGAATAGGATAACCACCCCCATAATCAGGGTGATCACTAAAATCCAGAGATCAATCTCTGCCTGTTTAACCTTGGTGAGCTGTATAATATGCTGCTCTATAAGCCTGGCTCGGGCGGTAACTTCTTCAATGGGAACCACGACGCCGAGAGTCCAATTGATGGCACTCAGGGGGTGATAGGCCGCATACACCGCTGCCCCGTCCATTTCAAGTGCCATAAGCCCCTTTTCCCGGTTTATCATCCGCTGCACCAGTTCCCGAAGCTCGGGGTTATTGCTGTGCAGATAATCCTCTCCCACGATAGCGCCGTTCTCGTCGGTACGGATGTCGGTTATCTTGGGACTCATGATCACCTGACCTTTCTCGTTATTAAGCAGGAAGGCGTAACCGGTTTCTCCGATCTTGGTGGAGTCAATAATCTGATGTACATTTAAAGACGTACCACTACCAGCCACACCTTTGAATATCTTGTTTCCATTTGAGAACTCATAAAAAGGCATGGCACAGGAGATACTGGCGCCTCTCCCTGAAGAATCAGCAAAAATATCGGTCCAAATGAGGCCGTCTTTTTCCTTAGCTGCGGTATACCAGCTTCGGCTCGTAACTTCGTAGTCAGTCCGCTGAGGTCCAGAAGCGCCCTTATCCACCGTAATAAAGTAACCGGCCTCTCCGCCGATATAACTTGCGGTAATTTCCGAATCTACCACCGTGATCTGACGGAGCATATCCCCCACATTAGCCGCCAAATAGACTTCGTTCCGGATATCGTTAAAGGAAACCCCCGGCGCGGTCCTTAAATGCAGGATCGTAGTCCCGACCTGACCGGGCTGTAAATAATCAATGACCTGAGGGCGGTACTGGTCTTTATAGGTATAGATATGGCTTGCAATCTCCGCTACCATCTTAGTCTGGTTTTGTATAACTAAGAGCTTTTCATCGGTAAGCGCCGCTTTATCCTCAACAAGACTGACCAGTTGCTGCTGTACCTGAGCTTCTAAAGCTGTCTGGCTATGCTCCGCGGCAGTTTTCCCTAATTGGTCGCTGTGTACCAAAACAGCCTGACGCATGGTAACAATACCCATCAAATTGGTAATGGTCAAAAGAAACAATGCGCTAAGGGAAGTGGATAAAAGTACCTTAAGGACCTTGATTTTAATTTTTCCGGTCATGCTGTGCCTCCTGGTATGTGTGTTGAATATAACTGAACCGTTTATTAAATTCGGGGATAACTGCGATTTTATCAAAAGGTACCGGCAGGCGGGGAGCGTAATGCATGATCATATACTCGTAGTCTCCTGATAAGGGCTGTAGTCCGGTAAAGAAAAACCCCTGCTCCGCTAATACCCGGCACGCATCGGGACAGCCTGGATCATTAAGATTAATAAAGGCATTGAACGTCTGTTGTTCTCGGGCGCCGTATTGTTTCAGCAGATCCCCAAGGATGGAGGCAAAATCATGACCCGTTTCTCTAATCATTACTTCACAATAGCGGTGATCCTCATACGGGGTAATGGTAAGGAGGGAACGCATCGCCTTAGGTTTGGTCTCTTCATGATTGTCGAACCTATATGCTACGCCCAAGGATTCGTAAACCTCCCCAATATAAGCGACATGGGCAAAAGGCGTATACAATATACCTGTATCTTGTTTTATCCGTGGGAAGCAGACCACAAGATGTGTCCGCTTAAATGGAAGCGATAAATTGACAAGATTTTCGGCAGTAGTATCATAGATATACCGATTTAAAAGTAGACCTGTCATACGGTATCCAAGATTATTACAAATTTTCTGACTTATGGTATCAAGGGTCAGACAATAACCATATATACTGGTATAAGTCTCTAATGCCACATGCTCCAAAAGAAAACGATGTAAATGATTTCCCACTCCAAAACCACGTAATAACGGATCTATGGTCAATAGAAAAAATACAATACTGCCAGAAAATACATTTCCCTCATCAGCGCCAATCATACCCGCTAATGTACCGTCCATCAGTTCTATAACACTAAAATGCAGAATCTCCGCTTCAATATTCCGGCGCACCGCTGTTTCATCGTAAAATTGACGATTGGGATAGTTGTTCCCGTGCTGTTTTATCAACAGGGCAATCAGTTGAGGCGCATCATCGGGACGGGCCAAACGGATCCTAATATCCAAAGATTCCCCTCTCGTATTGTACACGTTCAGCATCATATCTGGATTACCCCTGCTCATTTTGATTAGCCTCCTTCTTGATATGAGGATGGGATTTCTTTAACTGCTCTGCTTTTTTTTGATTCTTCTCTATAGTAATAATCAGATTATTCATCCCAAAGGTTTCCCGGTACTTGACTTCCTGGGCCATCTTCACGATCATCCCGATTCCCAGGGTCAGGTTAAAGCCTTCTTCCGTATGCTTGTTCTCATGATAATACTCCACCGGGTTAAAATACCTGCCGGTGTTTCGGATTCTCAGCACGATATGCTCCTGGGTAATGACAATACGGATATCCGTATATTCGATTCTATCTGCCCTGAGGGAATACCGGTTGATCATCATGAGCATCTCCTCAATAGCAAGGCTGATATACATGGTCTTTTGCGGAGAGAGATGGTTCTCTTCACAAAAATCCGTTATCTTCGTTGAGGCGAAGTCTACATCTTCGGTGGTGTTTTGCACCGAAAAATCAATGACCTGATTGTTCTCAATCAGGGCGCTATCCAGTAATAAGTACCGGGAAAGCCTGGAATTCCGTATATATACCAGGGTTGTTATCAGGAATGCCAGATAAAAAGTTACAAGCTCCGCTATTATCAGGCTTACCCAAACCGCGTATACCCCATAGGCAGGAAACAGCAGGCAGGCCGGGACCACCATAAACAGGATCAAACGGGAGATCACCAGCCCATTGGCAATAAGGACCCGCCGGGTGGCGCTGAAATGGTTGATAATGACATTGTTAATAAAGGAGAGGTTAATGCTTGCCACAAAAAATATAAAACCAATGCCCGCATTTTTGAGGATGAAGGCATCCCGGATTCCAAAAAGAAGACCCACCTTATTACGGACAAGGAACAGGAGGATCGCCAGAAGGCCAAGTATTATGTTTCCTAGGGTCAGCGCTTTTTTTAGGACAATACGAATGCTGCGGAAGTCCCGTTCTCCAAAAGAAATACCCACCAGGGGAACCGCGGTTTGGGAAATTCCTAAGATGATGGCGAGTATAAAATCAGAAGCCGTACTTACCAGGGTATAACAAGGCAGGTACATCCCCTCTCCCATTCTGACAAAAAGAAGGTTTATACCCAGACTCTGTATAGCCCGGAAGAGGTTGTTCGAGGCGGAAGGACTTCCCGCAGAAGCGATACTGGAAATATGCGAAACCACCGCGGTGGGTTTCTGCAATTGCAAGGGTGCATTTTTTCCTCCCAGCCGGCTTATCCCAAAGAAAAAGGTGAGGGTCGAACTGGTAACCGATGCCAGCGCGGTTCCTCCGGTACCCATGTCCAAAACGATGACAAAGATACCCAAACCGGCTACATTCAAGAAACTCATCAAGAGCAGCATGGTCATTGCAAGACTAGGTTTTCCGGTAATACGCAAATAGTTAAGGGGTATGTAAAGGAACAGCATACCCATACCGCCCAGGATATAAAACCGCACATAGTCGTAGGTATAGGGGAAATGCTCCGCATCAGCCCCAAGAAATCCTACGATACCCTCAAGGTTAAGCAGACCACCGATGGTCAGGATTAAACCGACTCCCCCGGAGATAAGATAGGAGAGGGTATACGCCTGGGCGCATGGTTCTTTTTCCCCTTTACCCAGGGCAATACTGGAAACAATAGAGGCCCCTACGCCAATAAGGGAACCTATCGACATATAAACCAATGATAAGGGGCTTACCAGGGATATAACGCTCAAGCCCGTACCGCCAAGGATACGGCCGATAATCAGACTGTTGATAAGACTACTCACCCGTGTTCCCAACATAGAAAAGATGGAAGGGAACAAATACTTATAGACGAGACTTCTTACCAGAATATCGTTAGAGGCTAAGGTACGCTCCTCAGCGTGGGTATTCATTGGAACGCCCTCCATACTATGCGCTGCTCCATCCCAGGCTCCCATACTCGCTAAGCGTCGATTGGAATACCTCCTCGTATCACCGGAAATTTCCCCCTACTTCAATCCGTACCCTTGGATGCCCTGCTCCGAACATCCGATTGAAAAAAGCCACAGCCCTCAGGATCCCCCCGCTGCTACGAGCCGGGACCCCGTGATGGGTATGCTGCTGCCGGCCCCACGGTAAGACCATTCCTATCCCCGGATTGGATCCTTAAATATAATCATGGAACTCTTAAGGAACAGTACCCGCTCTCTAGCCTTTGTACAAAACATCCATTCCATCCTTGTCTTGCAGCTATCTTATGGTTTTGCGTATAGTAAATATATTTTTATCATTCACTCGGTTATAGGAAATTTCATCCGTCATCTTTCGGATAATATAGATACCCATTCCCCCGATTCGGCGCTGTTCAATCCCCGCTTTGGTATCCAGGGACAGATATTCCACGGGATTAAAGGCCTGACCGGAATCTTCAAATTGCATTATCATCTGGGGCCCTTCAAATCCCAAACGGATGCACATATCTCCTTCTCGTGTGTAGGCATACTGGGCAATGTTTACAAAAATTTCTTCCAATACAATCGCAATTTGACTGTGGGATTTAATCGTACAGGTTTCTTTTTCTAAAATCTTATCTACCCATTCAACCACATGATTAAGTTCCTCCACGGATGCGGACACCTTGAGTTCATGATTAAAAACACCCATGGCTATTCCAATACCTCCAAAAATAGGGTAGACCTTTATTGAATGTCAAATACCTCATCCAAACCCGTAATTTCGAAAACCTCTAAAATATCTTCCTTGACATTTCGTAAAACAAGATCCCCCTTACAGGCATTCAATTCTTTCTGTGCAACAATAAGTACCCGTAAGCCCGCAGAAGCCACATAGCTTACCTCCTTAAAATCCATTTCAATGTGGTGTGACTCGGCGATTGCCTCCTCAACCTCAGTGCCAAATGCTTCTGCCGTGGCAGCACTCAACTTACCGCTAATCCTCAGGATAAGTTTATCCCCTGTCTGTGTTTTCGTAACTTCCATTTATTTCAGCCTTAAAAAATATAACCTTAGTAAAGATCGACGATCTCTTATTCCGCCACCTTTTTAAGTATCCCTGGAAAAATACAAGACCTTCTCCAAAACTAGAGGCCTTGAGAAGGGTATAAGCCCTCCTTGTTTTATGGTACTATGGCCCGCAGCAACCTTCCTTAATAAAATCGTATATTTCTAACATAAATACCATTATTTGTCAATATCCAGGATAAACGCATCGTATTGGTTCATGGTACCAGGAGCAACACGGTAAGCACCTGGAAAACACAAGAAGGCTACCGGTTATCAAGATGTCTTGTTAAACGCCGCTGCCCTGGCGTCAAGGCAAGAGCCCTGGACAAGATCGGTTTTTCTTAGGGTCTAAGCACCCCAGGATATGTTTCACGGTAAATACCGCCGGGGCTTAAAACAAATCCACCGCTTCCGCGAGATCCCTGCAGCGGCGCCAGACCGTGGCGAGTATATCCGGCGGCGGTTCCATGAGATCCTTAATAAACACCGACCGGATCCCTGCGGCATGAAGCCCTTGGAGGCCTGCCGGGGAATCCTCAAAACCGACACAGTCCTGAGGCTCCGTACCCAGCCGCTCTGCGGCGAGGAGAAAAATGTCCGGTTCAGGTTTTCCCCGGCTTACCTCATCCCCAAAGGCAAAAGCCGCAAAGCGTTCCAGAATACGGGCCTTTTTCAGCTTCCATATGCCTATCTCCTGAGCGGTTGAAGTGGCAAGTCCCAGGGGAATCCGCCGCGCATCCAGATGATCCAGCAGGGTAAGCAATCCCGGACGATGGGGGATCCCCGCTTGTTCTATCTTCTCACGCATAACCCGGATCGCTTCTTTTCTGATGGCATCATAGGGAAAGTCTGGGCCGTATTCCTGCATAAACACCGCCTTCGTAGCAGCCTCATTCACCCCCACGGTACGGAACACCAGTTCCGGGGTAACATCCCAGCCCCGGGCTGTGGCAACCTGGATCCAAAGCTCCACCATGGGTCGTTCAGTGTCCAACATGAGGCCGTCCATATCGAATATGACCGCCGCAGGACGCACGGTATGGGTAAACATAGGTGATGATACCATAGGGAGGGGGCTTGTGAAATGCCCTGTTGACCAAAGAAGCGGATAACCGCTATGTTCAAGTATGCTCGGAGCTTCCGGTAATAACGGGGATATTGATGAAACCCGTTGAGAAAAAGCCCGATCCCCCCCAGGGAGCGGGAAAAAAGAGTATCCGAACGCTGCTTGTAACGGGTTTGTGCATCTTTGTCGGGGTGTTGATAGTGGCCGGCGTCATCTTTATCCGTACCTTGTTCTTGCTTGATAGGGCCCCTTTAGCTCCGGAGGAGCCCCTCAGCTATCCTGAAGAGGCGCCTCAAACGCCTGGGGTTCCTGAGCCGGGGGATCCCCCGGTTTCTCAAAAACCTGCAGAAGCGGAATCCAGCAGGCCCGATACGGAACCGGCGGACCTGAACGCCTCCGGCCCCCCCGCCGAGCAGCCTCCCCGCCCCCGGCAGAAGGGAACCCTGGCGTTTGTCATTGATGACGCGGGAAATAACCTGGAGGAATTGGAGCCTTTTCTGCGCTTTCCCGGCCCCCTTACCATCGCGGTATTGCCGGGGCTTCCCTATTCCGCGGAAGCCGCCCGGCGTATACAGGCCGCAGGAAAGGAACTGTTCCTCCACCAGCCCATGGAAGCTCTGGGAGGGCAGAATCCCGGACCGGGGGCTATTTATTCGGGGATGTCTCCGGAGGCAATCCGGGCAGTGGTGGAAGGTAATTTAGCGGAAATAGGGCCGGTAGCAGGGATAAATAACCACCAAGGTTCCAAGATCACCAGGGATCCTGAGGCTATGGAGACTATACTGACCCTATGCCGAGAACGGGGTATCTCTTTTCTTGATTCCCGAACCATAGCCGATACCGTGGCGCCGGATGTGGCAAAACGCCTGGGCATACCTATCGGGGAACGGGATGTGTTTGTAGACAATAGCCAAGAAAAGTCCGCCATGATCCAATGTGTGGAAGAAGGGCTGCACAAGGCGGAGCAGCAGGGAACCGCAGTGCTGATAGGTCATACCTGGTCCCGTGAACTGGCGGCGACTTTGGAGGAGTTATATCCCGTCCTGGTGGAACGGGGGTATTCCTTGGCCACCATATCCCGTCTCATGGAGGATACGGGGTAAGCAGTCTCCCGGCTCCTGCCCATAGCGCTTTACCGTTCCGTTCTGGAAGCGCTTCTTGTGCAGCCGGTAAAACCAGGTTATGCTGGAAACAATGAACATCCTTGGTATTGAATCGTCCTGTGATGAATGTGCCGCTGCCGTAGTGGAAGACGGAACCTGGGTGCTCTCCAATGTAGTTGCGACGCAGATTCCTTTTCACGCGATTTATAAGGGGGTGGTCCCGGAGATCGCAAGCCGCAAACATACCGAGTGGATTTACGGAGTTGTTGAAGAAGCCCTCCTGCAAGCCGGTTTAGAACCTGCCGGCCTGGACGGAGTTGCGGTAACCGCGCACCCCGGTCTATTAGGGTCCCTCTTGGTAGGGCTTTCCTTTGCCAAGGCCTTTGCCTGGGCAAGGAACATCCCCTTGATCGCGGTGGACCATATGCTGGCTCACCTTTACGCATCCCAGCTATCCGAATCCAAGGCCGCCCCGGTAGTACCTGCGGAATACCCATTCTTAGGACTTTTGGTTTCCGGGGGGCACAGTATTATCTGCCGCGTGGATGATTTTGACGGGGTTACGGTTCTGGGAACCACCATCGACGACGCCGTAGGGGAAGCCTTTGATAAAGTGTCCAATCATTACGGCTTTGGGTATCCTGGAGGGGCCGCCATAGATAAACTTGCTCAAACAGGAGACCCCTTAGCCTTCAACTTTCCCCTGCCCAAGCTGTACAAGGGGGAACACCGGTACGATCTTTCCTATTCAGGACTCAAGACCGCAGTAATCAATCAACTGGAGCAGTTCCGCCGGAAGCCCGCTTCCGAGGTACGTCCTGGGGATATTGCGGCCTCCTTTCAGAAAACCGCAGTGGACATCCTCCTGCGCAGCCTTTTTCGGGCGGTAGAAGATACGGGGCTTCGTACTATAGTAGGAGGGGGCGGGGTGGCAGCCAATTCCTATCTCCGGCGGCTTCTGGGTGAAGGGCAGGGCCTGCGCTGTATCTTCCCCCCGCTCAAGCTTTGCGGAGATAACGGCGCCATGATCGCAGGCTTGGGGTACCGATACCTTATCCGGGGGGAACGATCTCCCCTCACGGTCCGGGCCTCTGCCCGGGTAAAAGCCTTTAAGCGGTCCTATCCATAAGGAAGAAAAACC
>JAITRH010000153.1 GCA_031288495.1 Treponema sp.
TGGTAGGGAAGGAACACACGGTGGGGATAGAAGGAAACAATTGCCGACTGAGGCATCGGATACGGAGGGTATTTCGGAGAACCTGTTGTTTTTCTAAGAGTGTATTCAACCACCTGAAAGCGTTTGATATGGCCTTCTTTTACATCAATTATGGCTTCGTTTAAGGCTCATCATACTTTGTGGATCACCACCGAAATTTTCTCTGGGTTTATCCTGCCGGAATACCTGGGATTCATTGACGAACTCACCCTCGGTAGCCATAATGGAGCCTATGCAAGAAAGACGAAAAGATATCAGATACCATACCCTGGGGCGGGCTCGTATTCCCGAAGTTTTTGAGGGAGACCTGCTGTTAAAAGATCTCAGTATTACCGGATGCCGTATCCAATGCGCCGAACCGCTCGCTATACAGCTCAACGTGCAGTATCGGATTCAGATTATCCCTGAACCGGTGGTAAAAACCGGTACGTTTGAATTGCTGGTTAAATCCCGCTGGATCCACGCCGGGGAGCATTCCTATGAGGCTGCGTTTATGGTTATGGAGTCTCCTAAAGGAAAGCAATTTCAATGGTATGTAGATTATCTTACGTGGCGTTCTAATCCGGTACCCGATACCGAGGTGTAAAAGGGATATACCTTTTCTATGCTTTTTGAGCCGGCTCCAGAACAGGAGGTTTTGAGACCGTTTCTTGTATATACCCGATGCTCCCTTGAGACTCCTCAGAGGGTCTGATGCTTACTCCTCTTACAGGGCAGGTGTATGAAGGGCTTCCCGGATTTGAAGCGCATCTGCAAGCGGAATTAGGGATCCCTACTCCTTCCTGGGGGCCTTTGTATTACCGGGAGCACCCTGCCGGAAGGGATCAGGGTTCTTGTTTCTGGAATCAGAATATATGGCGTACCCCGTTTCGGCTTACTTTTGGTTCAATCGCAGAGGCGGCGGCGGCACTGCGGGGGATACAGCGAAATTGGGCGCCCACCTTATTTACCCAGTTCCGCCGGGGCGCGTTGATTCAGGCCCAATTACCTTTCCTTTCTACGAAACCTCGGCCTTTCCCTTGGACTGTGCCCGCGAGCCCCGTGGGGGCGTGGACGCTCTTAGATGCCCATACCCTGATAGCGTCGGCTCATTGTTCGAGTCCTTTTCCAGGAGGGGTAATTACCTTTGAAGAAGATACGAAAGGTCCCCCGAGCCGAGCCTATCTCAAGCTCTGGGAAGCCCTGGTCCGGTTCCGAACATGGCCGGGACCAGGGGATCGCTGCCTTGATGCGGGAGCCAGTCCTGGAGGATGGACATGGGCATTGGCCCGGCTCGGAGCGGAAGTTACTGCGGTAGACCGGGCTCCCTTGGCGGATCGGGTTCTTGCTATGCCGGGGGTACGCTGGATAAGACACGATGCCTTCACCCTCAAGCCGGAAGATCTGGGGCCCCTGGAATGGCTCTTCTGTGATGTGATCTGTTATCCTCCCCGGCTTTACGAATGGATCCGGCGGTGGCTTGATTCGGGCTTATGCAGTAACTTCATTTGCACCATAAAGATGCAGGGAAAACCGGATTTTGAAACCACCCGGCGTTTTGCGGCCATCCCCGGTAGCCGGGTGGTTCATTTGTATCATAATAAGCATGAATTAACCTGGATGTGGGGCGTGTAAGGCAGGTTTATCCTTTCTGCAGGCTGCCTATGAAAGGGTAGTCCCGCAATGCCCATCCCCAGGGGCATCATACACAATGGCCCCCGATTCCCCAGATTCTGCCCTCAAGGTCCGCACCGGCGTTTCATACCGAAATCCCCCTGGGGCTTACCCTTCTGGTGAAATCTCAGTATCCCGGCATCAACCAGGGCGTTTCTTTGTGCGGATTCTGTACCCGCTGCCGACATTATTACGCCCGCCTCATAGTTCGATGGAATATGCGGGGCCTCGGAAGATCCGTCCCGGAGGATTCGGGAACATTCCGCCATGATTCTGGATCCTGCCAAAAATTGCTTACCTCCAAATCCACCCCAGACCCATCCCCATTCCGGCAGCACCCGTCATTCCGGCCCGGCATCGCTCATCTGCGTTCTAAGCTGAGGAACCGATACGTTCCAGGCCGAGGAACCGATACGTTCACGCTCGTTAGGTGTACCCCACAGGTTAGTTAAGGGTGTCTCCCGCTTACCCGTTGCATGTGGAGTTTCACGAAGTGAAACTCCTTAGGTAATTTGCGAAGCAAATTACCCTGCATCCCTACCGGGCCGAGGAACTAATGTGTTCCAGGCCTAGGAATCGAATTCCGGTCCAGAATCGTTCATCATTCCGGCCAGGCATCGCCTGTTATACCGGCCCGGCAAGGGCATCTTCCCGGTAGCAGCTTCCGGCTCCCCCTTGTATATGACCTCATAGGAAGCAACGAACCCTTCTACCGGCTTAGGGTTCACGGAAGGGCTTGAACCGCTCCTCCCGTCTCCCACAGCCGCCCTTACCGGCACCGGCTTCCGGGATTCCAGGGGGGTGTCAAACCCGCTTGAACATGCCGTGAGGCCCGAAAACACCGCCGAAACCCTCCCAAACCCGGAATGGAACCGCATCCCTGCTTCATCAATAGGTATATTGTCGTACCATTTCCCGGTTTGAGCCGAACCTGTGCCGAGCCGGGGGGTTCAAAAAAGCCGCCCTAGGCTTGAGTCGTGCAAAGCCCTTGGGTATTTGCCCTATGCCGCTTTTATTTTCTCGTTGAACCGAGTAGACTTAGGTTTATGGGAATTATTGACCGCC
>JAITRH010000235.1 GCA_031288495.1 Treponema sp.
ACCTTGACCTTTAGTTCCCTGGGGGAGTACCGGGGTATGATGGAAACCTTACCGGCCAACACGAAGGATACGCCCTACCGGATTAAGCTGAGGGGGATTGCCCTTGAAGCCTTATGGGAGGGCCATGATCCTGTGGGACAGGTGGTTTCCGCTCAAGGGGGCCGGTATATTGCCCTGGATCTGTCCGGGTGTGAGGGGACGGCCATAGGGAGCCTGGATGATCCTACTCATATGGATCCCGATTGTGACCCTGCAACTGATCCTCGTCCCATTGGAGGGCCTTCGGATGCAGGGAGTATTGACAGTAATCTTGGGAACCGGGGACGGGTGGTATCCCTTATGCTGCCCGAATCCCTGGAAAGTATCGGGGATTTTGCCTTCTATCGGTTTAGTTCCCTGGAATCGGTGGTCTTGCCTGAATCCCTGAAAGTTATAGGACATGAGGCTTTCGCTAGCACAGGGTTAACGTCGGTGGAAATCCCGGACTCCGTGGAACGCATGGGCATAGGAGCATTTCGTGGGGGGGGGATGGAGTAATCTTAAGTCGGTAAAATTGTCCGCTTCCCTGAAAGAGATTTCCATACTGGCATTTGCAGCCCAGGCTTTCAGTTCCATAGAATTGCCTCAGGGCCTGGAAGTTATTGGGCCGGGTGCATTTAGCGGTACCCTCCTCCGTTCGATAAGCTTCCCGGATAGCCTCACCACAATTGAGGATGGTGCATTCAATTATACGTATGAGCTTGAATCGACGATAACCCTGCCCCTCTTGCTTATAAACCGTCAAAAGATTCATATTTAGCGATGTATTCCTGCGCTTTTTTTCCCGTTATGAAATAGTTTTTCGAGTTCCAGCCGCATTTCGGCGTATATGGTTACGGTATTTTCGGCCATTTTTACAATCCTTTTATACTTGACCGGTAGAAGTCAAGGGGTATAGTATTATCCAAAGGATATGGTCATGATTTCAAGCGTTCTTTTTATCATTCTTACCCTGGGACTCCTGTATTTTTTGGTTTACCTTATGTGTAAGGTAGTGATAACATCAATCATAAAGACCGTTTGGCTCCTCTTTTCCCGTTCACGGGAACAAGATAACCCGTAAAGTCATTTCCTCTCGTACTTTTCGCAATACAGTACCGCCGCCGCGCCGTTGATTTCTCTCCGGTCCCGGTCGGTAAGGACCGCGCCCTCGAGGTATTCATGGGGCGGCCTCCCGTGGTGCCGTTTGCCCCATACCGCCTTTGCGCTGCCCTGCCGCTTCATTGAGGCCGCCATTCCTACCTGTATCTTTTGCTCTTTAAGAACCGGGTACAAGAGGTCGTCATTACCGTTTCTTTACAGCTCATTGCCGTGTCTTTAGCCTCATCTTCCTCGGTTTTACCATTTCCATCAGGTTTCTCCCCGGCAATTCCTTTTGTCCCTCGGCAGGTTCAAGGCCATCCTGAACCCTCCCTGGGGGTACATCTTGCCCTGGGGAGCAGATGGGGGTATCTTTTCTAGAAGAATGACCCATGTTTTGATCACATCCTGGAAGGATCTGCCTGGACCGCTGGCACGCTCGGTGGACGCGGCGGAGGCGGCCTACCTAGAAACCATCAAGGAATCGGGAGGCTTACCCTTCAGGGTAAGCCCCTACTTTGCATCCCTCGCAAGACCAGACAAAACCGATCCCCTAAGACGGCAGTTCCTTCCCGATCCGGCAGAAGCCCTCTCTGATCCCTTTGCCTTAGCGGATCCCTTGGGAGCGGCCTTGTATCAAGCGGCGCCCCGGTTAATCCACCAATACCGGGATCGGGCGCTGCTCCTTGCAGGAGGAACCTGTGCGGGGTATTGCCGCTATTGTTTCCGCCGGGTGTGGATAAACCAGCCCAAAGGCTTTATCGGCCAGGGGGAACGTATTCCGGCGCTGGCCTATCTCAAGGCCCATCCTGAAATCCGGGAAATCCTCATCTCCGGCGGCGATCCCTTAACCGCAGAAGATGCGACATTGGCGGACCTTTTCGGCGTTCTGAGGGATACAAGACCGGGAATCCTGCTGAGACTTTGTACGAGGGTTCCCATTACCAATCCAAGCCGGCTCACCCCGGAAACCATCAGGCTGTTAAAAAGCTATCGGCCCCTGCGTATGGTGATACAGAGCAACCACCCTCGGGAGCTGGCTAAACCGGCACAGGAAGTTCTTGCCGCCTGTGTGGAGCAGGGGATTCCGGTTCATGTACAGACCGTATTGCTTCGAGGTATCAATGATGACGCCGCAGTCTTGGCCGCGCTTTTTCGGGCATGTCTTGATTTGGGACTCTCTCCTTACTACCTTTTTCAGTTGGATCTGGCTCCGGGGACCGCTCATTTCAGGGTGCCCCTCAAAACAGGGCTTACCCTGTACCAAGAACTGAAGGACCGGATATCAGGCTTGGGCCTGCCGGTTTATGCCCTCGACCTCCCCGGAGGGGGCGGCAAAATCCCCCTGCATGAGGGGGTGATAGCGGGAGAACGGGAGGACCCAGGGGGGACGGTCTACCTGCTTCAAGGGCCTGAGGGGAAACTCTGGCCCTATCCTGCGGATAAAAACCACGGGGAATAAGGGAGCAGCTTTTTGGGGCGTGGCTTTTTCCTGGAGTCGCCCTCTTAGGGCTTAGCCCTTCTTGTGGATAGCCGCTCATCGGGGCTTTCCCAAAATTGCAGTTTTGGAAAGCCTCACTATCCCTTTTTAACTGGTCAGGGATAAACGTGCCTAAATCCGCGGTGAACTTGCCTAAGTTCGGGATGGATTTGCCTAAGTTCGGGATGGATTTGC
>JAITRH010000240.1 GCA_031288495.1 Treponema sp.
CGGGTCGCTGGAAGAAGTCTTCCAGTCATTAGAAGAAGTCTTCGAGCCGCTAGAAGAAGTCTTCCAATCGCTAGAAGCAGTCTTCGAGCCGCTGGAAGAAGTCTTCGAGCCGTTAGAAGAAGTCTTCGAACCGCTGGAAGAAGTCTTCCAATCGCTAGAAGAAATCTCCCGGTCGCAGGAAGAAGTCTTCCAATCGTTAGAAGAAGTCTTCGAGCCGCTGGAAGAAGTCTCCCAATCGCTAGAAGAAATCTCCCGGTCGCAGGAAGAAGTCTCCCAATCGTTAGAAGCAGTCTCCCGGTCGCCGGAAGAAGTCTCCGAGCCGCTGGAAGAAGTCTCCGAGCTGCTGGAAGAAGTCTTCGAGCCACTGGAAGAAGTCTCCCAATCGCTAGAAGAAATCTCCCGGTCGTTAGAAGAAGTCTCCCAATCGTTAGAAGAAGTCTTCGAGCCACTGGAAGAAGTCTTCGAGCCGTTAGAAGAAGTCTCCGAGCTGCTGGAAGAAGTCTTCAAGCCGTTAGAAGAAGTCTCCTAATCGTCAGAAGAAGTCTCCCGGCTGCCGGAAGCGGTCTTTGGCGCGTGGAAAGAAGGCCCCCGGCGCGGGGAATATGCCGCCGGGCCATGCAAAGAGGGCTGAAAAAGGCGGCGGGAAGGGTATGAAAACGCATGGCATGGTAATTCCGGGGAGGCTCCAGGAAGCAGGCCTGCAGGAAAAACTGCGCTCCATAGAGGGGGGTGTACAATACAATCATCCTTACGTTCATTGCCTAGTAACGCTCCAAAAACCTGTTTGGCCATCCCTGTAGGGGGCACGGAAAATCCCTTCTTTACGTAATCTCCTGCCCTTATCAGGAAGAAACACCCTCAAATGTCATAAAATATACTGTATACCATCCCCGTATCTTTGTCTATCTTTTTTGGTTTTCCCCGGAATCAGTATGGGGGAAACCGGTTGTGGCCGTCATACTATGTGCCTGATTTCGATACAAGAAGGAACAAGGCCAACCCTGCTCAAGGGATACGGCGGAGCCCCTCAAATAAAGAAGGCTGTTTCCGGGTCAGGTTCATGGCCTTTCGGATATCCCCTTTAATAGGGCAAACCGGCCTCCGGAAGCGCACTGTTCCCTCGTTTTGAGCGCTCTATGAAACCGGGCTGTCCAGAGGTAGGGCGGTGTTATCTTGTTTTCCCCTCCTTAAGGTGGTATCTTTCTTGGTATGAAAGTCGCCATCATTTTTGGATCCCCCTCAGATACCCCTGTCATGAAGAAAGCCGCCCAGGTGTTCCGGGAATTGGACGTGGAGTATACGGCCCAGGTACTGTCGGCCCATCGAACACCGGAGCTCCTGCAGGAAACCGTCAAAAAACTGGAACGCTGCGGAACCGAGGTGATCCTTGCCGGCGCAGGGCTTGCCGCTCACCTGCCGGGGCTTATCGCCGGTTTAACCCTGATCCCGGTGATCGGGGTGCCCATCAACGCAGGGAGCCTGGGCGGTATGGATGCCCTCTTGTCCATGGTCCAGATGCCGCGGCCCATCCCGGTCGCCGTAGTAGGGGTGGATAACGGGGCAAACGCGGCGTATCTGGCTTGTCAGATACTGGCCCTCAAAGACCCGCTCTTACAAGAGCGGCTTGTGGCGTTCAGGGCCGCCATAAAGGCCCATTGTGCCCGGCACCCTGAAAAGGTGGAATTATGAACCCCAGACAAGCAGGGATCCCGCAGCGGATTACCCCGGGACGGCTCTTATACGAAGGTAAGGCGAAGCAGGTCTACGCCCTGGATGACGCCGATACGGAAGATCTGGTCATTGTTCATTATAAAGATGAGGCCACTGCCTTTAATGGGGAAAAAAAGGGGCGGATTCAAGGCAAGGGGATCATGAACAACACTATTGCCGCGGGGCTTTTTGAATTGCTCGAACATTCCGGGATACCCACCCATTTTGTTGCCCGGATAACCGAACGGGATATGCTCTGTAAAAAAGTACGGATCATCCCGCTGGAGGTGATTGTCCGAAATGTGGCCGCCGGTTCCATGGCAAAGCGCCTTGGCCTTGAAGAGGGAACGCCCCTTAAAACCACGGTGTTTGAACTTTCCTATAAAGATGACGCCCTGGGAGATCCCCTGATCAATGAGTATCATGCCGTAGCCCTGGGGGTGTCCACCTTCGAGGAGATTAAGGACGTCTTTGCCTATGCTGCCCAGGTTAATGAGGAGCTTTCCCGGTTCTTTCTGGAAAAGGGGATTAAACTCATTGATTTCAAACTTGAATTTGGCCGCACCCTGGGGGCGGACGGGAAACTGGTAGTAGCCGATGAAATTTCCCCGGATACCTGCCGTTTATGGGATGCCCAAACCCACAAAAAGCTCGATAAGGATCGGTTCCGCCGGGATTTGGGGGATGTGGAGGAAGCCTATGCGGAAGTAGTAAACCGTATAGGCCTATAAATGCCCATGAAAAACCCGGCATATACCGACGACGCGTTACATGAAGCCTGTGGGGTCTTTGGGGTTTTCTGTACGGATCCTCAGCGGGACGCGGCTTCCCTGGTGTATTACGGTCTTTTTTCCTTACAGCACCGGGGGCAGGAAAGCGCGGGGATTGCGGTGGTTAAAGATAGAACCATGGTATGCCGGAAAGGGATGGGCCTCGTGGGAGATGTGTTTACCCCAGAGGTGCTTAGTACGCTCCAGGGGTCTGCTGCAGTGGGCCATGTCCGGTATTCCACCGTAGGGACAAGCAGCATTGAGAACGCCCAGCCTTTTGTGAGCCGTTTTAAGCTTGGTTCCATTGCGGTCGTGCACAACGGTACCTTGACCAACGCCCATGTGGTGCGGGAACTCTTAGAAGATGCGGGGATTGGGTTTACCTCTTCAAGCGATAGTGAGGTCATCGTCAATCTCATCGCCAAAAACTACAAGAAGGGTTTGGAAAAAGCCCTCACCGATACGATCCAATTCATCAAAGGTTCCTATGCCCTGGTGGTCATGACCAATGAATCCCTGGTGGGCGCCCGGGATCCCAACGGAATTCGGCCCCTGTGCCTGGGGAAGATTGAGGACGGCTGGATCCTGGCCAGTGAATCCTGCGGGATTGATGCGGTAGGAGGAACCTTCCTCCGGGACATCGAACCGGGAGAACTTATCATCATCAATGCCGACGGGGTCCTCTCCTTTAGTTTTAGTGAAAAAACCCGGCGCGGGGTCTGTGCCTTTGAGTACGTCTACTTTGCGAGGCCCGATAGCGTCATTGACGGGGTTGATGTGTACGGAGCCCGGATCCGGGCAGGAGAAATCCTCGGGCGGGAATCTGCGGTCCTGGCGGACCTGGTGATGGGGGTCCCTGATTCAGGGATCCCCGCGGCTATCGGTTATGGCAGGGCTACGGGGACCCCCTTTGGCCTGGGCTTTGTCAAAAGCAAGTACGTGGGCCGGACCTTTATTGCCCCGAATCAAGAGCTCCGGGAAAAAGCGGTTTCCGTGAAACACAACGTCATTCAACGGGAAGTCCAGGGAAAACGGGTGGTGATCATCGACGACTCCATTGTCCGGGGAACTACCAGCAGGAGACTGGTTGCTATTCTGCGGCATGCCGGGGCTCAGGAAGTACATATCCGGGTGTGTTCGCCGCCGGTCCGCTTTCCCTGTTATTTCGGTATTGATACCCCCCACAGAAGGGATCTCATCAGTAACATGAACAGCGTTACGGAACTCGGTAAATCCCTGGGGGCAGACAGCCTGGCCTTTATTTCAGTAGCGGGCCTCCTTGAAGCCCTGGCTCTTCACCATGAAAAGGAAGGCTACTGCCTCGGCTGTTTTACCGGGGAGTATCCCATCCCGGTTCCCGGAGAAGCCCTGTAAGAACCAGGCTGAAGCGCCTTGGGAGAGCAGAGGGCAGGTCCCGCTTCCCCCAAGGCGCTTTATGAAAGGGAAGTCCCCTTAGGGATTTTCGTTTAATTCGTGGATTTCTTTGAGACCCCGCAGCTTAAAGGTGGCTTTCTCCTGTATTTGCCGAACCCGTTCACGGGTTATGCCTAAAAGCCGGCCTGTTTCTTCCAGGGTTAAAGGACCTTCACCGGCCAATCCGAACCGGAGCTGCATGATCTTCATTTCCCGTTCGGAGAGGCGGGAAAGAATTTCCTCCATAGTCTCTTGCAGGGTGGTGGAAAAGGCCAATTCAAAAGGCTCCGCCAGGGTATCATCTTTAATGAGATCCGCCAAACGGGTAAGGTTGCCGTCATCCACAATGGTATCCAGGCTGGTGGTTTCCTGGGAGAGTTTCACGATCTCCTTCACCTTGGCAATGGGTAAGCCTAAATATTCGGATAATTCCTCATTACTCGGATCCCGGCCTAAATCCTGGGTTAATTGCTTGGAGACAAAATAACACTTCTTAATGGTATTGAGCATGTGGACAGGGATGCGGATAACCCGGCCCTTATCGGCAATACTTTTGATAATGGCCTGCCGGATCCACCAGGTGCCATAGGTGGAGAAACGGCAGCCCCGGGTATAATCAAAGCGATCCACCGCTTCAATGAGCCCGATATTCCCTTCATCAATAAGATCCAAGAGGGATAAACCCCGGTGTTGATAGTTTTTCGCAATGGAAACCACTAAGCGCAGGTTAGCGTTAATCATCTTGCTTTTATACATCTGAAGCGCATTATCCAGGGCAAGCCGTTCTTTCTTGTAGGTCCCTTCCTGCTCCATTCCCATATACCGCTGATCCAATTCCGCCCGTTTTTGCCGAATGACCACGATTTTTTCACCGATACCCTGCTCTTCCTGGACCGTTAAAAGCGGAAACTTTGAGATCTGCTTAAAATACAGTGCCAAGGGATCGGTCTCTTTGGAAACTTTGGATTTTTTTGAAGATCGAGTAACCCGGCTTGATTTGCCGGCACGGGCTGATTTTATTCCATCTTCCTCAATAGGATACAAAACAATCCCCTGCTTTCTCGTTCCCCGTTCTTCACGCTCCACTGGCGATTTTGTTTTTATCATACCATTTACCCTCCTGATGTTTTTTTATACTTTTTACCTTAGACTTTTTTTATAGAACTCCCTGCGGCCCCAGCAACTGGGTTTACTATACCCCCTTACGTCCGTGGAGCTTTTGCAGGATCAATAGGGGTACTGCTCTGGTACACAAGAAAGAATAATTGGGGTTTCTTGGATACTGTGTCAAGCCCTAATTTCCCCAATTCAGTTCCCGAAGCAACCTTATCCCCTACCTTTACCGATAAACGTTCACACCCTCCGTATACGTATAAATAACCTCCTGTTACCTGAACAATCACAACCCTTCCAAAGCCCCGGTAGGGTCCAGCAGATACCACGGTTCCCGGGGTGAGGCTTTTTACGGCCTCTGATTGTTCCCCCACCAGAACCACCCCATATAATTTGCCCGTCATATAGGTTACTTCTTTGGCAGCCACTGGCCAGCGTAACGCATTTCCACTCTTTGTTGAAACTCCCTGGGGAGGACTACCCGTCGAAGTTTGAGTGCCGCTCGTCCTCGGTTCACCCTGAGGTACGGTTCCTATGCCGCTGGAAGTAACCAGTTTATCCCCTCCTCCGTCGGCAAGGGGAATACGAAGGAGATCCCCTTCTTTTAATACATAGCTATTAGAAAGATCATTAGCCCTACGCAGCGATTCCAGGGTAATCGTATAGCGCCGGGCTATACCGTACAAGGTATCCCCTTTAACAACCCGGTATTCCATAAACCCCGACGTATTCGTCTTGGGTACGGTGAGACGCTTGCCTATGGGTAATTTTTGGGGATCCCTAATACCATTAACCTTCATAAGGGTGTCAATATCAATCTTATAGGAACGAGCTATGGAATAAATAGTATCTCCTCCTTGAACAATATGAACCGTTTCTTCTGCACCGATCACGGTTGCAATGATACAGAGCACCATGGTACATAAAAAAAAGCAGAAACCACCGTATCCCTCGTTCATATTACTAGTATATCGGTCTTTTTTACCTTTTTTCTATGCTATAAGAACATATATATCCCGATTCGGTCAAATACTCAAGGATTTTTCCCGATATACGGCACATAGCTGTAATAGAGTACAAATATTTAAATGATAAACCAAAATACCGTTTCAAGAGATCGGATTATGAAAAAACGCTTACTAAAAAACACAGGAGCCTATCTATCTGTTACACTCATGGTATGAATATTGAGATTGAACTTAAAGCCTGGGTTGCGGATCCGGAAGCCCTAAGCCATACCCTGAACACAGGCTTATCCCTTATATCCAGGGCTTTTGAAAAAGAAGATACCTACTGGTATCCCGCCCTCCCCTCCCCTTCCGTTCCCTCATCAGGGATTCGTATCCGAAAAGAAACCGCTACCGATGCCCAGGGACATGCTACCCGGCAGGTACGGATAACCTATAAGACCAAGGAGCTTCGGGAAGGTATCGAAGTAAACCACGAGCGGGAATTCAGCGTGTCCGACGGCCCGCTCTTTGAAGACCTCTTAAGGCGCCTCGGTTTTGAACCGGGGATGGGGAAACACAAGCAAGGCTGGGCCTTTGACTATGAGGGTATCACCGTGGAACTTGCCCGGGTCTCGGGCCTCGGCTGGTTTGTGGAACTGGAGATTCTTGAGGATAACGACCGGCCTGAAACCGTAGCCGCCGCCCGTACCCGCTTATTGGACCTCTTACACCGTTTAGGCATTGCTCGGGATAAGATCGAACCCCGGTACTATACAGAACTGCTCACCCCCCAGGGGGGTTAACGCCCATGAAGGGCCGAGGAGGGAGGAAGCGGGGCGCCCCTTGCTTCGGGCCCCCAGGGGGTTTAATGCCCATGACAGACCGTGGTGCTAAGAGAATAGGGCGCCTCTTGCTTTGAGTTCTCAGGGGGTACTATATGACGCTTTCCTGTAAGGATAGCGGTCTTATGCGACGGGATAAGGCTCTTATCCGACGGGATAAAGTTCTTATCCGGTAGGATAAGGGTCTTATGCGACGAGATAAGACTCTTATTCGACAGGATAAAGTTCTTATCCGAGGGGATAAGGGTCTTATCCGAGGGAATAGGGTCCTTATCCGGCAGGATAAGGACCCTGGGCAACAGGGGGACTATGCCGGTTTTGCGCTTATAGGGGTAACCGTAAGGAGTATACGTCTTGGCAGTATAAGAACTTAGAGTTGGGGGATACTATACTAAAGAAAGATGCAAGCCTCTTCATGTTTCCGCTCTTTAAAAGCCCTTTCATGGGGGTCTATTATAGGTTCTTCAGAAAGGGCATGGGCAAAGGCCCCGGGCTATTTCCCTGCAATAATAGCCTCCCCCAAGACCTCGCCGGGAAGGGGAAGCTGCTGCTTCATGGAGAGCATCCGCACCCGTCCGGCACCCCTAGTTCCAAAGCGGCAAAGGCCCGAAGCACAGGGCGCCCCGCTCGCTCATCCCCACGGCCCTATAGGGCTTTAAACCCCCGGGGGTCCAGTGCTTGAATGAAGGGGTATATCTCCTTCCACAGGGGTTCCAAGGCATCGGTCCTGGTATGCACCTTGATAATCCCATACGATACCGCAGGCTTATACTGCTGCGCTAAGGGGGAGCTATGGTAGCGCTCGATAGGCGGGGTATCATCTATACGGCCCTGCAGCAGCCATACCATCTTGACCGGCTGCCCCGCTTCCCGGTCCGCAAGCTGACACCCGTATTTGATGATCTCCCGATCCATATAATACTGTTTGATGTTCCAGCGGGAAGAATACTTGGCGTCAAAAATCAGATACCAGGAACCGGAGGCCCGCTCATGCTGGAGTTTCACCATAAAATCCGGGGTATAAAAGCCGTCCGCCGTGGTAGTCCGGTAGAGGCTTATATCATTCTCAAAACGGTCCGCGCTGATAACCGGCTGATAGTAGAGGGTAAGCAGCACCTCTCCTCGCCGCAGCAGGTAGGTATTGGCCAGATCCCCCGGACGGTGCTCCTGGGAATGATAGGCAAAGGAGCGGGACACCTCCCCGGTTCCGGTAAACCCCGCCTCCTTAAACAGCGTAAGGAGCCGGCACAAACAGTAATACTCAAAGAGTTTGTCCAGGGTCTTGGCATTTCCTATCAAGGTTTCTTTAACCGGGGTAAATTCCCCAAAATGATACCACTGGAGGATCTGCTCAAATACCCTTCGGTAGGGTCTGACTTCCTGGAAAACCTTGGTCTTTTTGGGAATCCCCAGGAGCGGTGTATCTGCACAAGGCAGGATGTCGCCATACTTGGCGTATTGTCCTGCTAAGTTTAAAAGCAGTTCGTGGAGGCTGTTGAGGAGGGCCTGGTTCCGCTCAACCTGGAGCTGTTTAATCCCGATAATCGGCGCCCGGAAGCCTTCCCGGGCAAGCCACTGGAGCGTATGGAGGACCTGGTATTCCTCTGCCAGTTGGATGCGTACTTTTTCTTCCAGCGCTTTGACGTTGTTGCAGACCAATAAGAGAAATCCCACCACGACCCGGTTCTCATAGATATCAAAGCTCTTGGTAGTTTTTTCAATGTACATCCGATAGGGCAGATACTGCCTGCCCTGGATATGGATGGCCGTGGGGCTTTCGGTGGCCACCAGTTCCCCCGGGTTCTGATACAGCCATTGGAGGCTCCGGCGGTTGATGCTCTTGACCTGGTCATAGGATTGCAGGGAATCATGTTTGACAATCCGGTGTTTAGCCCCGCTTTTAAAGGCAGGGTAGTGTTCTTTATAACAGGCATGTATGGATCGCAGCAGTTGAATATAGGCGCTTAGGGATTTATAGGAGGCCCTACGGTGCCGGGAGGGTTCCAGGATTTCTGATACCAGGAACTCCGTATCCAGAGGCGCCCCGGTCTTGGGAGAAAACATCCAGGCGCTGATGGTATCATCGTTAAATTCCGCCAGATAGGTGATAATATCTTCAATGTTTTCCGCGTTAGCCCCATGTTTACTGAGGCAGAGCACATAATCGCTTGAGTATACCCACAGGCGCTCATCATCCTGTACCTTGAGGACCAACTGGACCAGATCGTAGTGGAGCAAAAAGGGCCTGCCTTCTTTGCGGTCTTCCCAATCGCCGATCATCCCCTCGTGCAGAAACTCCTTCCTAAACAGGATATCCCCTGCCTGTTCCCCTGGAGCGAGATACCGCAGGGGAGCGCCGTACCCGATGGATTCTTCGTTAAGAAAAAGTTCCATCCCCCTTATGGGACGATCCGCCTCGGTAAAGAGGGCCGTGCAGGTGTAGATCCCTTCTGCAACCAGGCTTACGGTGTCTACCACCTCCCGGTGAGAGGCCGGGGACAGGGGGTACAGGGGTATGTCCCCGGAAGAGTCTATGCTTCCTGAATCTTTCACCCCCCTTCGCGGGGGTTCTCTCTGTTCTCTATGCTGCAACCGTAACCGAAGCCGGCATGTCATGGTAGCCTCCGTTACTTGGCAAAGAACTGATAAAATCCCATATTCTCATCTGCCGCCTTGAGGATCCGGGTAATATGATGGTGGCACAAGGGCATACTCTTGCATTCTTCTTTCAGCCCTTTCAACAGATTATGATACCGTTCCCCGGTACCGTTTAGGATGGGCAGGATCTTTTGGGAGATCGCATAATCCAAGGGGGCAAACCGGTTTTCCGAGGTCTGGGTGTCCATATACTTACCGGCAATGGCGCAATAGGTGTGGACCATTTTCAGATTCCGCGGCATGATGGGCAGTTTATTCAGCTTGAAAACACTCTGGATCTTGGCCCATTTGCTGCTTATCCCCTCGTCTCCTATACGGGCGTCCCCCCGGAGCAGGAACGCGGCGCTGAGGGCAGAGAAGGGAATGATGGTTTCCTGGTTCGGGGTCTCCAGGTGGGCCACTTCACCGCCCATAGTATTCGGATCCAAGGTGATAATCCAGCTCCGATCCAGAAACCGGGGAGAGAGCTCTTCGGTAGTATGATCGAAATTCACCGTAGCCAGAAAGCGTACATGCCTGGGTATGCTCCACTGGTGCTTTCCCCCGAGGCTCAGGGAACGGCTATAAGCCGAATCCTCATCGCAGAGCCGCAGGAAGGCCGCCCAATAGTGCTCCAGCGGACTGAGGTTCGCCTCATCCAGGAGGATAAAGAACGGGGCATCTGCGCCGTGCTCATGTTCATAATGCAGCCGTTCCAGGGCATCAAAGACCCGGTTATTGCTTTTTTCCATCATCTTGGTCAGGGGATTGTAGTAGCCGATGAAATCCTTATGGCTGGTCCAGCCCCGCTCCACGGATATATCCACAAAGCGGCTATGGACGTCGGAGCGGGCAAGCCCCAAGGATTTTGCCAGGATGGTACAGAGCGAGGTTTTACCGGTCCCCGGTTCCCCGGCAAAGGTGGTGATAAAACCCTGCATGATACAGATAAGGTAATTGGCCGTATCATTGAGGCTGAGATCCCGGTTCGCTCCTTGGAGGTGTTCATAAATGCGCCGAACGATCCCTTCCCCGGATACCTCTGCCTTAGACCGCGGCTTAAACAGCAAGCGGGGCTCAAAGGGAACCATAGCTTCAGTTTCAGGCTTTTCCTCTCCCACTGCGTGCAGTACCCGGGTGAGGAGTTTACTGTCAATTGCCCGGGCAATAAGATGTACCTGATCCTTGAAGTGGGCCAAGGTCTCATTGAGCTGGGTTTCAAGACGGGTTTGTTCACGTTGATACTGCTGGTATTCAGCCTGGATACGGGCGATCTCCGCATCCAGGCTCTCCTTCTGTTTCATAAGCTCTGAAATATCCCGGCCTACTGCTACATACTGCTTGAGGTACTGGTGTTCGGCCTGTACTTGTTCCAGGGCGGTTCGGAGGGTCTTCTCTTCATTCTCCAGGTTCTGCATGACTTCATGGTGCCGGGCCTGGGCTTCTTTGGTAAGTACGCTCTCATCATTCTTCAATTCCGCAAGCCGCTTCTCTTGAAGCGCCACTTCCGCCTGTAAGCGCTCTTTCCGTTCCCGAACCCGGATAAAGTCCCGGCTTTTTTCTTCGATAAGGTCAATGTATTCGTCACAAAACACGATAACCAACTGCTCGAAGGTATCTTTATCATCAAACATATGGGCAAGCATGGTTTGTTTTATCTCTTCTTGACGGAGAACCTGGCCCAGCATACCGGTGAGCCGGGAAAGCCGCGCTTCGGTAAGCTCTATATCGTTGTAGAGGCTTGCAGATTCGGCGATAACGCTCTTTATCTGTCGAATCTGGGTTTTCGTATACCCATATGCGGCGGTGGAAGCCACCTTGAGGGCAGCGGTCAAGCCGTCTATTAAGGTAGCGTCGCTTATCCAGTCTATATCATAGGTAAGGACCGGTATGCCTCCTAAGGATTTCCGCTGGATAAAGGCCAGGGAGACCACCCCCTCTTCATCGGCAACGTGCATGCGTATGACCTGCGTAACCCCGGCCGCCTCATAGGATTGGATCCTATAGTGGGAGTCTTTCTTACCAAAGAGCAGGATCTTTTGTTCTTGAGCTTCATATTCCGCATCAAAAGGGCCATAATAGACGCCTCCTGTTCCGATGAGTACTTCATTGGTATAGAGCTGTATATCCGATAGGATAAACCGGTCTTTGGTAAGAGCGGTGAAGTCTTTTGCGGTCTCAAGGATTTGCATAAGCCCTTTTTCTTTAAACCGGCTTATTTCTATCTCCGAATCCATAAAGTCCGGATTGTACCGGATTGACTTGTACCGGTCGTCTTCATACCGCCGGGCAGGCTCAAAATTAAATTTAACGTTTACCAGGTGCCCATGCTCTTCCACCACCTGCTCTGCCAATACCCCATCCTGGGTAATCCGGACATCGATCCGTTCATCCTCGTCTTGAAGCGGTTCATAGACCCCGCCATGCTGTTTAAGGTACCGGGGGTAAATATAACATACCTTATTCGTTTCACCGTAATAATCTTTCTTATATGTAAGCCATGCGATAATCGTCTTGTCTATATACGAATCCATACTCATCCTCCTTCATCGGATACCACTATAGGGTCTTATGTTACTTGAAAAAACTGGCTGCATAAGCACCGGCTTAGCCCTTACCGGGGGTTTACAAAGGAGCATTAGAGCGGATCTTTACGGAATACTCGATATGCGGATTTAAAGATAAACACCAGTTTTTTCTTAATTTCATAGTTTTATAGGGAGGTTTCAAGATCCGGGCTTTTGACCCCCTATAATTGCTTTATTGTAACCAGAGAAGGAGTATATGGTCAATAATGCGCCATGCCTCAGGGTGCCGTCTTACCGCAGCCTCCTCCCCGGAACCCGGGGAAAAGGGTCCGCCCCTTACCCGGAGGACGCTGATTTTTCGTTCTAAGGTCCGCGTAACCGGTGAAAATCCGGGTAATCCCGGAGCGTAAGTCCGGTGGACCACAGGATAAACAGAGAAAACTTCCGGGGCGGCTCTGGGCGCCCTATAGCGCCACCCTTGACCCGCGGAATCAGGGGATCCCGGTAATCCCGCCCTGAACTCCGGTTCCCAAAACATCAAGGAATTTTCCAAAACCTCAAGAAGCCTTTTTCAAAATCTCAAGAAGTCTTTCCCAAAACCTCAAGGAGTCTTTTTAAAAACCTCAAGGAGTCTTTTTCAAAATCTCAAAGAATTTTTCCAAAACCTCAAGAAGTCTTTTAAAAAATCTCAAGAAGCCTTTTCCAGAACCTCAAGGAGCCTTTCCCAAAACCTCAAAGAATTTTCCCAAAACCTCAAAGAATTTTTCAAAAACATCAAAGAATTTTTTCGAAATCTCAAGGAATTTTTTAAAAACATACGGGAATTTTCCACACTCCGGTAATCCGGTTTCCGAACCCCGGTACTGTTGCGGGTCAAATGTAGCCTATAGCGGCATACATCCCCTGCAGCATGCAAAGGTCCGGCTCCTTCCGCAGGAACGGCCCCTGACTAGGGGGATGCCTTCAGGTTTAGGGGGGCCATGAACAGCCTTGGAGGAGGATCCCCCTCGGCCTTACGGCCCTTCCCGCCGCAGTCCTGCCCCATTTCTATAGGGGTATCCGGGGTGGACAAAACAGCGTGTTGGCCGGAAGCTTTTCCTCTAGGCCGGTGGCGGGGCTTGTTTTATGTCTTGAGGCAGTGGCAAAACCATGCCTCCGGTATCGGAGGTTTAGTATTACCCCTGGGTTGACATTTTTTTTACGTCCCGGTAAACTGCTTCACCATATGGTCAACAAATCACAAGAAGATGTCTTTTCCACAAAGCACAAGACTATAGTCAAACTTACCTTGAGCGCCCTCTTCGCGGCTTTAACTGCAGCAGGAACCTTTATTTCGATTCCGCTTCCCCTATCGCCAGTACCTATCGTGCTCCAGAATCTCTTTGCCCTCCTCACAGGGCTGGTCTTAGGCCCCCTGGGGGGCCTTACCGGAGTAGGCCTCTACCTGCTCGCCGGCGCTATCGGCGTACCGGTATTTGCAGGGGCAAGCGGCGGATTCGTCCATTTCTTAGGTCCAACCGGAGGCTTCCTCTTTGGGTATCTCCTTATGGCCACGGCGGCAGGGTTTATCGTGGGTACTCCTCAGGCAGATCGTCCCTGCCCTTTATGGCGGATAATCCTGGCAACGGTGGTGGGTATTTTGCTCCAGTATATACCGGGAGTGATACAGCTCAAACTGGTTATTGATGACACCTGGCCTGGGGCTGTGGCTAAGGGTTTTCTGCCCTTCATCATAGGGGATGGGATCAAGGGAATAGTTGCCGTACTCATCGCCTCACGATTACGCCGGCCTGTGGCGGATCATCTGGATGGCTAAGGAGCTTTTCTCCGTTCATAAGCTTTCCAAAGTTTTTCCTAATGGGAATCCCGGGATATCGGAACTGAGTTTGAGTATTTTTGAAGGTGAATGTCTCCTGATTACCGGGGCCAATGGATCCGGTAAAACCCTGCTGATGCGTATGCTCTTGGGACTGGTGGAACCCACCGAAGGGGAGATCCGGTTTCGAGGGATTCCCTTGTATAAGACCATGGATACCCTGCGGCGGGAAGTGGGTATGGTCTTTCAGGATGCGGACGCTCAGATAATCGGCGAGACCCTGGAAGAGGATATCGCCTTTGGCCCTAAAAACCTGGGCTACTCAAAAGAGGTCATCCAAACCCAGGTGCATGAGGCATTGATCGCTACCGGGCTTGCGGAGAAAAAGGATTTCCCTCCCCGCCGGCTTTCAGGAGGGGAAAAACGGCGCCTTGCGGTAGCGGGAATTCTCGCCATGGGCGGTGAGGTCGTTATCATGGATGAACCCTTCGCCAACCTGGATTGGCCGGGGGTTGTCCAGGTGCTGGAAAGCATCGGGCACTTAAAAGCTACAGGGAAAACCCTCATCATCCTCACCCATGAACTGGAAAAGGTCCTGGCCTTGGTAGACCGGATGGTGATTCTCCATAAGGGGGTTATCCGGGAAGGAGGGGCCCCTGAAGCTATCCTGGATCGCCTCGATCCGGCCTATGGAGTACGGGATCCGCGAAGAACCTATGCTCAGGTGAGGGACTGCACATGGCTTACGGAGTAAGTCCCTATGCCTATAGACCGGGCACTACCTTCTTGCACCGCTTGCCTGCCGGGGTCAAGCTGCTGGGGCTCCTGGGGATTTCCCTGGGGGCTTTTTTTTCTGGTCCTGGGATGCTCCTCTCCACGGCTATCCTCCTTGCCGGGGCCGGTTCCGCAAAAATTCTTCCCTGGGACTTGTTCCGGGGGATCAAAGCCCTGGTGTTCATGATAGGTTTGGTTATCATCCTCCGTTCCCTTCGGCTCGACCTTCCCCGTTCCTTTGTTCCTGCATTGTATCTCCCCGGTCTTTGGGCGGGTATCCGCTTTGGAGGGGGTATTATGATTTCCTTTTCCGCAGGGGCCCTCCTGTTCTCGGTTACCACGATGATGGAATTGAGGGATTCCTTGGGTAGGGCCGAAACCCTAATCCGTACCTGCCGGTACCGGTTCACGACCAAAATAACGGGACGACCGATCCCTCCCCTATCCCGGAACAGTCCGGTGAGTCTGGGAATCTCGTTGATGCTCAATTTTCTCCCCCGGTTCTTTGAGGTATGGGAAGAAGCAGAGGCGGCCTACCGGGCACGGGCAGGAAAAAAGGGGATCCCCGCCCTTATTCTGCTTATCCCCTTAGTAACGGAGCGGATGATAACCATGGCCGTGGAGACCGCTTATGCTATGGAATCCCGAGGGGCTTCCCTGGAGGAGCCTTGAGGAGTATAGGAAAGCCGGTCTCCTCGTATGGTTTTATAACAAGCCCGGCTTGAGTAGTATCACAGGAACCGGACATGCAGGCATTGAATGATCCTTTGGGTGCGGCTGAGGGAAACCCGTGGATTGGGCGAAAAAATCTATTGTACAAAATACTCGGGCAACCTATAATGAACCCATGCTTGGATGTATACGGATAAGATCACCGTCTATGGTAGCGGTATATCTCAGTATAGCTGTTTCAGCGGCTTTTCTGTTTGCCCCAGTGGATCCCATCCGTTCCTCGGAATTGGAGTATCCGGGGCTCATCTCGGAGGCTTATTACACTGCTCAGGGTACAATCACCGGCTGTTTGGCTATAGTCTCTACCATTGGCAGGAACATTCATAGCCATAGATTTTCACCCCTGCGGCTTGGGTCTCTCCGGCTTTTTATCCTGTTCGGAATATATACGATCATATCCACGCTTTTTACCGTATGTATCCTGAGCAACATACAAACCCAGGGCATCTACCTAAAAAAATCCATTCTTTGTAAAACTTCGGATTTGATACTCCCCTCTTTCTAACCTTCCCGGTTTCATTATTTTTGGTTTCTCTTGGTGGTGTTCATGCTGCAAGAGGTACGGTGAATCGTAGATGTTTTGCATCGTGCATGAAACCCCTGTAGTTCGAGTATGAATCTTTTTAAGCGGGTATCCATCCCAGGGCTTATATATCGAGGCCGGAATTACCCGAAAAATCGGGGACCTTTTATATCCGTTGGTTTAAGGAGCAGTCCATGACTATTCTCAAAATGCTGGAGCAAAGCGCTATTCTCATCTTACTGGGAATGGCAATAGTCTTTGCGTTTTTATGGATTATGATTCTGTGTATTACCCAGGTGGGCCGCCTGGTTCATTCCATGGGTTGGGACAAGAATGTACCACCCCCAAAACCGGCGGCAGCGGCGGAGGGTGTACAAAACACCATACCTCAAGAGGTGATCGCCGCAATAATGGCCGGTCTTACGGAGTATCGTAAAACCGGGTTTCCCCGGGAATGATGCAAAAGAAAGAGCCCCCGAAGAACGGGGCCCTACAAGGAGGCGGCGTTCTGGTCCACCTTGTGTCCTCAGTTGGTTTGCGTAAACCCATGGAGGAGGGTTTTATAGAGCTTTTTATCAGGTTCAGTAGCGTATTGCTGGTTATTGTACTTATTGGTTCTTTTGGAGGGAAAATCCTTTTTGATTGGGTAGTCGATTCCTTTGCCGTTATGTGCGATTTCTCCGTATTCTTTACGGCTATGATTTCTTATGGGACTTTTATCACCCTTACCGCCGGGTTTTTGCGCTATAGTATTTGGGTGTTTATCCTCCTTGTTTGCCTATCTTGGACATAAACGGACAGGCTCAAGGGGATCCGGGGAAGAGATGCTCGGACTTGGCCGGGGCCTTCACGGATCCCAGAACCCGTAGGGGGCCTTCCAGGGTCCCCTTCCCTTATGGGAGCATAGTGCTACCCCAGCGGAAGCTTAATTCTTTCCTCGGCACACTAATCAGCGCCATTGAAAGCGCGGATTTCAGCAAAGACCTGGGAACCGAAGAAAATACCAGCCCCTGCGACGGCAAAACTCTGGCAGCGGCTATCGAGGAAGGAATCGGCTTGATGGATCTCTTACAGACCTTTAACGGCCGGATCGAAAAGGCCAATCTGGTTAACCGGGATGGCTTGATTGCCTTGGAAACCTGTAAAGCCAAGATCGCCTTCTATGAAAGGCTTGTGCAGAAATGCCGCCGTTGCCGGAAGTATGAATTCGAATTTGACGAGAAGGGTGAACGGGTCAAGGTCGCTAAGGAAGCCCTGATCGATCAGGGAGGGATTACTTCGGCGCTGACAAAGCTCAAAAAGGAGAAGGACGCGCTGGAGGAGCGGATCGCCGCGGTTAATTTTAGCACCCTCGTGGATTTTGATCCTGAAGCGATTCTTTCCAGAATATAGCCAATCCTGGGGGACTAACCTTTATGGTTTTACGCTTAATCAAGGTATGTTGTTTTTATATCTCTTGCAAGGAGAGCCCTCATAAGGGATGCGTCTTATACAGATTTCGTCCAATCAAAACGTAAAACTTACGATGAGGATGAGAAACATGCCGGACATAAACCTGAACCCTGAGCAGTTTAAAAGTTGCTTGTCAGCAGCTTTAATTTTAACGGCGAAGGCCGGCGGCCATAAAGGGGGGGTCCCCCTTTTTTTAGAATATACCCTGCCTCCAGATGAATTCATCCGGCTGACCGGAAATCCGCGGTCCGCCTCTTATGGGGTAAGCCGGTCAAAGCAATCCTGCTCTATGCCGATAGGGATGCGGTGAAGCTCAAGCAGGAAAAGAAACGGCCCGCAAACCGCAAGGGGTAACATTTTAAAATGAGGTATTTCGGGGGCCAGCAAAAGCATATACATATGTAATGCATTGTAAAATAAGGTAATTCCTTTCCCCGGATAGGCAGGTCAAAGGGTACATCTTTATTATAAAGACGTATAATCCATGCTTTTGTCCTGGTTACCCTTGAAAGGTACTTGCATAAATATAAATTATAATCCATCTTTAATAAGCATTTCAAGGTATACCATCAAAAAAGAAAAATCGAGCTTGTCGAAACCTTCATTTGTATGTATTATGATAAAGTCATGAAGTACGATTCTATAGTAACGGTTAACCGTCGTATTAAGCAGGTTCGTGAAGCCCTTAAACTTTCTCAGGTCCAATTTTCACGGGTCATTTCCCTCTCCAGCGGGTATCTTGCAGGGGTGGAAGTGGAAAAACGAAAAGCTAACGACCGAATTATTAAATTAATTTGTTCTTCCTTTAATGTAAATGAAACCTGGCTTAAAACAGGAGACGGTGAGATGTTCAGCCTAAACCCTGATGAAGAATGTACCAAACTGGTCAGTCTTTATAAGGAATTGGAGCCAAAATTTCAAGACTATATTTTGAAACAGATAGATCTCCTTTTAATCATGCAGGATCAGGATAAAGCGCTTAATAAGCACATAGGTATATAAGCGGATCTAGCATATGTTGTATGATTCGGGTGGTTTTATGCCTTTTCCTGTACGGGTAGGGAGGTATTTTACTGCTGTTCACGGAGTACCGGGGGTTCTCAGGCGGAGCGGTACTGCGGGATGCTCCTATCTTTTTTCGTACGTTTTTATATTTCTTCTGTAAAAAACCAATTAATGCATATATCCAGTACAGGTCTTTGAGGATGATCCCTTCGATGAATCCCGCTGAAGCAGTTTGAGGAGGGGAGGGCCTAGACATTCAGCCCTCCTAGACTTGCTTCAGCGGGATTCAAAGGAGGCTTAACTATTTTCTTCCTCGGGACCGTAGTACACCGGCGGCGGTAGCGGTTCAAAGACAGGAGGAGGTGGTGGAGTCGCCTGCAGTACCGCCTGAGGCGGCGGAATTACCACCTCGGGGGGGCGGAAGCACTTGATTCCCTCGTCGGGGAAACTTTTCTTCACCGCCTGCACGGCCCGCTCAATGCCCCGGGCTTCTTCTTCTTCGCACCAGATCACCAGGGCGAAATTTTCCTCAGGCCATATGGCATCCCCCATACGGGGGCCCCGGGAACCGACCCCGAATACGCTGGGGTATTTGGTGTAAAACTTGCCGACCCCTTCATGCTTCAGGGCTTCCATGATGTTGTCTTCTACTGAATGGTTCGCTACGATCTCAATCCGTATCATAATCTTGCTCCTGCCTCTCCGGGCCAGGGATGGCCCAAGGGAATACCAGTCTTGGCCGACTGGGCGGCGGTAGATCGCTCTTGTTTCTTGCTTATCCCCGCGGCGATCCGTTCCCTGCGGGCTTCTGCTTTGGCCTTGCGCTCATCAGAACGCTTATTCATGATCGCATAGGTTATGGGCATGAGAAACAAGGTCATCAAGGTGCCAAAAGACAAGCCTCCCAGCACGGTCTTGCCGATGGGGGCCACGAGTTCCGAACCCTCCCCTGGGAAAAAAGCCATGGGAACTAAGCCCAGAATCGTGGTCAAGGTGGTCATGAGGATGGGTCTAAGCCGATTCCCCGCGGCCTCTACACAGGCCTGATGCAGGGAAAACCCTCGCTTGCGAAGCAAGTTGGTGTAATCCACCAAGACGATACCGTTATTCACGATAACCCCCATGAGGACCAAAAGCCCTACCGCAGTGAGGATGTTAAAGGTCGTACCGGTGATGAGGTAAATCGCCACAATCCCTATCACCGAGAGGGGTATGGTGAAGATAATGATAAAAGGGTCCTTGAAGGATTCAAACAGGCTGGCCATGACCCCAAAGACCAGGAATACCGCCACCACCATGATAAGCACAAACCGGCTCATCATCCGCATCATATCCGCATTATCCCCGGCATATTCGATGATCACATCATCCTCTGCGGGGATTTCCGCGGTAATCAGGGCACGAACCTGGCTTTCAAGGAGGTTTATCTTCGTGCCTGGCACGGCCCCGGCGGTTACGTGGATAACCCGGCTCTGATTTTCCCGTCTGATGGTCATAGGCCCGGTTCCTTCCTTGTAGGATGCGAAGTTGGACAGGGGCACTCTGCCTGCTACCTGGCTGTTTACGAAGATGTGATCCAGGGCAGGCCGGGTACTCCGGTCTGCTTCGGCCAAGACCAGCACCACATCGTAATCGTGCCCGCCACTCTTGTACCGGGTGGCGGTGATACCGTCTACCGCAGCCTTGATCTCGTTCCCCACGGTGTGGGTATTGAGCCCCAATGCATAGAGCCTATCCCTATCAAGCTCGATCTCAATCTGGGGCAAGCCATCCTTAAGGTCAACCTGGGGTTCTCTTGCTTCGGGAATCCGCTCCCGCAGGAGTTCGGCTATTTTGTCTGCCATGGCCTTGCCTTTCACCAGGTCATCGGTACGGATCACAATATCAATGGGGTTCCCGCTTCCCATACCGCCGCCGCCACCGCCGCCGAAGGAAAAGGACACCCCGGGGAATTCGTTGAAATGGCTACGCATTTTGGCCTTGATGGTATCGGCGCTGTCAATGCGTTTATCAAATTCCGGCAGGTTTATCCGTAAGGACCCGGCATTGCTGCTGCCTCCACTACCCATCATACCGCCGCCGCCTGCATTGAGCACGAGCCGCTCATAGCCCTGGACTTCCTTTTCCACGATGCTCTGGACCCGCTGCAATACCGCTTCGGTCTCAGGCAAGGGGGAACCCATGGGAAGGGTTACGTTGATGGAAACCGAGTCCGCTACCTGCTCCGGCATGAAGACCCAGCCTATTCGCGGGATCATAAAGATGCTTCCCCCAAAAAGCGCCACGAGGACAAAGATAACCACCAGCTTATGCCGCAGAACCTTATCCACGGACCAACGATAAGCCGTATCGAGTTGGCTAAAAAAGTGTTCAAAGGCCCGGTCAATCCCCACCAGGGGACCCTTGAGGGGTTTCTGCTTCCGGGTAACCAAGGGAAGGTAATGGCTTGAAAGCACGGGAACCAGGACGATGGCGGTAATAAGGGAAATGGCCAGGGAAATCACCACCGTAAAGGCAAGGCCTGCAAACATTTCCCCCGCCATTTCCAGCAACCCTTGAAAGGCCACCAGGGGGGCAAATACACAGATGGTAGTGAGGGTAGAGGCGACAATGGCCACGATCATCTCCTGGGCTCCTAAAACCGCAGCGGCCTGGAGCTTAGAACCTTTCTCCCGGTAACGGTAGATGTTTTCCAGAATCACGATGGAATTATCCACCAGCATGCCTATTCCCAGCACGAGTCCCGCCATAGTCATCAAGTTCAGGGTCAGGCCGGCAAAGTACATCACCAGCAAGGTAACGATCAGGGATACGGGGATGCTGATACCGATGATGAGGGTCGGCTTGATGGACCGCAGGAAGATAAAGAGGATCAGCACCGCGAGGAGCGCCCCGGAGATGGCGGTGGAGGTAACCTCGTTCAGGGAATTTTCTATTTGATCCGTGGTATTGAAGAGCTCGGTAATCTTGATGTCCTGGGGAAG
>JAITRH010000030.1 GCA_031288495.1 Treponema sp.
ATCCGACGCAAGCAATGGCCGGCTCCTGTTGGACATCATCGGGAGGATTAAAAAGCCCAATGAGGACAGCGCGATGTATCTGTTAATGGATAAGGCCTATGAGGACTGGGAAACCCGGCTGCTTGCGTTTGAGTGGGGCTACAGTCCGGTAGTACCTCCTAAAAAGAATCGAAAGAATCCCGGGGAATATGATAAGGAGTTGTATAAACAACGGAACGAGGTAGAACGGATGTTCCGGTGGCTGAAAGGGTTCAGGCGGATAGGGACGAGGTATGACAAGCTGGACCTGATATTTTCCCGATTTATCTATCTTGCCTTATGTATTATCGCCGTTTGTTCATTGATTCCACGTAGTGTGAACAGGCCCTAGAGATCATTCAGCAGGTTTTTCATGATGTACTCCCGCCGTTCAGGGGTATTCTTACCCATATAAAAGCTCAAAACCTGGGGAACCGCTTTGAGGGTCTGCACCGCTACCGGAACCAGGCGCATATCCGGTCCAATGAATTGGCCGAATTCCTTGGGGTTGATTTCCCCAAGGCCCTTGAACCGGGTAACTTCACTCTGGTTTCCCAGGGCCTGCACCGCATCGTTCCGTTCCTTTTCAGTATAGCAATACCGGGTTTCCTTCTTGGTCCGTACCCGGAACAGGGGGGTCTCCAGAATATAGACCCTACCGGAACTGACCAGATCCTCGAAGTAGGAGAGGAAAAAGGTAAGCAGCAGATTGCGGATATGAAAGCCGTCGAAGTCCGCATCGGTTGCAATCACAATACGGGCGTACCGCAGGGAATGTGAGTCGTTTTCGATCCCCAGGGCCATCATCATGTTGTAGAGTTCCTCGTTCTTGTAGATCGCCGCTCGTTTCTTGCTGTACATGTTTTCAGGCTTGCCCCGAAGGGAGAAGATCGCCTGGGTCATCACATCCCTGCTGGAGACCATAGAACCTGCAGCGGAATCCCCCTCGGTAATGAAAATCGTGGAGGAGGCCCCTTTTTCCCCGTCTTCTAGATGGTACTTACAGTCCTTGAGTTTGGGAATCTTGAGGGCGATCTTCTTGGCCGCCTCCCGGGCTTCTTTCTTAACCTCGTTCAGTTCGGTTCTCAGGCTTTCATTGGCGATGATCTTCTGTTCCAGCTTTTTACTCGCCTCGGGATGCTTGTGGAGCCAGTCCTCCACTGCGGTTTTGACTTCCTGAACCACCCAGCCCCGGATATCCGTGTTGCCCAGCTTGTTTTTGGTTTGGCTCTCAAAAATGGGGTTTTGCAGTTTAATCGCCACCGCAGCACCGGCCCCTTCCCGGATATCTTCGCTACGGTACTCCTTCTTGTAATAGGCTTGAATCCCCTTGAGGAAACCCTCCTTAAAGGCCGAAAGATGGGTACCTCCGTCGCTGGTGTACTGGCCGTTGACAAAGGAAAAATACCCTTCCCCGTAGGTAGCGGTATGGGTAAAGGCGAACTCGATCCGTTCACCCTGGTAATACCCCAAGGGGTAGAGACTCCCTTCTCCCGTCTCTTCGGTGAGCAGGTCAAAAAGCCCCCCCGAAGACAGGTAGTCTTTGCCGTTCAGCGAGAGGGTCAGCCCCCGGTTGAGGTAGGCGTAATGCTGGATCCGCCGTTCAATGAATTCCCCGTTGAAGGTGTAGTTCCCGAAGATTTCCCTGTCTGGGGTAAACTCCACCAGGGTGCCGTTGGGCTCAGGGGTTTTGAGCTTTCCCTTCTTGATCTCTCTGATGAGAACCCCCCGTTCAAAGACCGCCTCCGCATAGGCCCCTTCCCGGATAGAACGGACCCGGAAAAAGGAAGACAGGGAATTGACCGCCTTGGTCCCCACTCCATTGAGGCCCACCGAGAATTGAAACACCTCATCGTTGTATTTGGCCCCGGTATTGATCACCGAGACACATTCCACGAGCTTACCCAGGGGAATTCCCCGGCCAAAATCCCGAACCCGCACCGCGCTCTTGCCTGCGGGTAAGGGCGGATCCGGTTCCAGTTGTACTTCCACCTCAATACGGTTTCCGTTTCCCATAATATATTCGTCAATGCCGTTATCAATGATTTCCTTGAGGAGCACGTAGATTCCATCGTCAGGGTGAGAGCCATCCCCCAGGCGTCCGATATACATACCGGTCCGCAGGCGTATATGTTCCAAGGAGGAAAGGGTTTTTATCTTGGATTCGTCGTATACCCGGGAAGCTGCCGGTTTTGCCGGCTCTTTAAGGACTGCCTTAGGAGACTTTTTCACTGGTTTTTGTGCTAGTTTCGCTTGCATACCTGTATCATACGCATTTTTGGGCTAGGATACTACCGGGCTATCCCCCTTACCCTTGCAGAGACGAACCAGGAACCATTCCCGGAATGATCCGGCAGGATTTGAGCATCATGAGATAACCCGCTGAAGTGATTGAGTGTTCCGCCGGTTCCCTCTCTAAGGATGGAAATTTTCTTCCATGAGGTAAAAAAGGCCCTGGTATACCAGACAAAAAGCGAAGAGTCCGCCGGACCTTAGCCGAAATTACGGGAATGTTCGCTATAACAATCCTTAAAAATCCCCCAGATTCGCGTTGCTCATTGAACGCCATGAGCGTCCATGCGAGGGCTCTTACTCTCCCGCAGTATAAGACCCTTATTCCATCCAACTCATGATGGGATAGGATCCGGCGCCAGGGTTAGGGAAAAACCTCATGATACCGATTTGGAGGCCTTATACACCATGGAATAAAAAAGAAGGGATTATTCGCCGCTTACAGGCGCAAACACCTTGGGCCGGGCGGATCAGACACCTTTAGGCGTCTTACTAAAGCGCCTTTAGATGTCCTGTTAAAGCGCCTTTAACAAGCCGGTTAAGCGCCCTGTACCGGAACCGCCGCCTGCTCAGCGCTGCCACGGTGAGCAGGTGGTCAAAGGCCGCGGTGCGGGGGCTTTCAGCGTCGTACCGCCGCCCGCGTGCTTCTTCCAGAAGGTTAAAACCGCCTAGGCCCCTGGAATCCCTTTTTCAGCCCTATCTGGATGGGACGGTTTCGATCTCCCGGACCCGTTGAGCGCTTGCCCCAAGGGACCCCCAAAAACCGCTGGGGCCCCCTCTTTACTATCAGCCTAAACCGGCTTTTCGCCGGGTATACACATCGTAGAACACCGCCAAGAGGAGAATCAGGGCCTTTACCACGTACTGCCAGTCCGAACCAATGTTCATGAGGGACATACCGTTGTTGATGGCGCTCATCACCAGACCTCCGACAATAACCCCCACCACCGTGCCGATGCCTCCAGATGCAGAGACACCGCCGATGTAACAGGCCGCGATAGCATCCATTTCAAAGAGGTTCCCTGCCTGGGGAAGAGCCGAGTTCATGTACCCTGTGGAGACCACCGCCGCAAGACCGGAGAGGAGCCCCATAATACAAAAAACCAAAAAGGTAATCAGTTCAGAATTGATACCCGACAGTTTAGCGGACCGGGCATTACCCCCTACTGCATAGATAAACCGGCCAAGAACCGTGTTCTTCATCATAAAATGAAAGATAAACACCGTGATTCCCAGCACCACCACCACCGTCGGAAGACCCCGGTACGTGGCAAAGCGCTGGCTGAGACCCAGGACCAGCAGGCCTATGAGGATCAGTTTGCCGATGAAAAGCCCCCAGGGACTCACGTCGAAATGGTTCTCTATGGTTTTTTGACGGGATATACATGCGCTAACCACGTATAGGGTAAAGACCAGGGCCCCGACCAGGATCGCGGTGAAATGGACCCCGCCCATTTGTAAGGCTTTACTGTCCAGCATACCGGAGGCCATCTGCTTATACCCATCATCTTTAAGGCCTATGGGATTCACATGGGTAATAATATAGGTGAGTCCCCGAAATAAAAGCATCCCCACCAGGGTAACGATGAACGCGGGTATTTTCAGATAGGCAATCCAAAACCCCTGGAACGCACCGATGGCAAGGCCTACAACCAGGGCTGCCAGCAGGGTTGCCCCCATGCCGATACCGGTATTGTAAACCATGGCGCTGATAGCTCCTACAAAGGCGCAGACCGAACCTACCGAAAGGTCGATTCCGCCGATGATGATGACCTGGACCATACCTACCGCGAGGATGAGGACGTAGCTATACTGGATGAAAATATTGGTGAAATTACGGGAATTCAGGTTCGTACCCTTGGTCAACACCGCAAATACCACCATGATCAGGGCCAGCATGAGGAACATAGAATAGTTCCGAATGTTATTTTTGATGAGGCTTACCATGTTTACCCCTTCGCCGGCCTTTTCAATCGATCTGTCGCTCATTTATGCTCCTTATCTGTAAGTATGCTCCTTATCTGTAAGCCCCAAAAGATGCCGCGGCGCTTCCGGTACCCTTACCCAACACTAGGGCGATTTGCATGATTTTTTCCTGGGTTGCCTCATCGTGCATGAGCATACCCTTGATCTTTCCTTCATTCATAATGTAGATTCGGTCCGCCATGCCCAGAGCCTCGGGCAATTCGGAAGTGATCATGATGACGCTTTTCCCCTGCTTCACGAGCTCGCTTAGGATGCCGTAGATCTCTGACTTGGCTCCTACATCAATACCCCGAGTAGGTTCATCCACGATGAAGATGTCCGGGTCCGCTAGGAGGGTCCGGCTTAATACCACCTTCTGCTGATTCCCGCCGGAGAGGTTTCGGGTAAGCTGGTTGATAGAAGGAGTCTTGATCCGCAGATCCCTCCGGTATTTTTCCGCTTCCTCGATCTCCTGCTGCGCGGAAACCAGTCCAAGACGGGACAGCTTCTCTAAAGAAGAGATGGAAATATTGGTCTTAATATCCTGAATCAGAATAAGGCCCAGATTTTTCCGGTCTTCCGAAACATACCCCAATCCCCTATCAATAGCCGCCTTTGTCTCGTTCAGGACAACCTGCTTTCCCTGGATATACAAGGCCCCCTCGCTCCGGGAACCGTAGGATTTACCGTAGATACTCATCATCAGCTCGGTACGACCTGCCCCCATAGGACCGCAGAAAGCGAGGATTTCCCCTTTTCGCAAATAAAAGGAAACGTTATCCACTACTTTAATCGTGTGATACTCAGGATGATACACGGTCCAGTTCTTCACTTCCATGATCGTCTCACCGGGCCTGGTCTCCCGTGCAGGAAACCGGCGGGTGAGGTCCCGGCCTACCATATCTTTGATGATCATCTCTTCGGTGAGGCGGTCGGCCTTAACGTCAAAGGTAGCAATGGACTTGCCGTCTCGAAGCACCGTTACGGTATCCGCCACTTTGAGGACCTCATTGAGCTTATGGGAAATCATCACCGACGTAATGCCCTGGCGTTTGAACTCCCGTATCAGATCCAACAGTTTCTCACTCTCATCATCATTCAAAGAAGAAGTGGGTTCATCCAGAATCAACAGCTCCACCTGTTTGGAGAGGGCCCGGGCGATTTCCACCAGCTGCTGCTTCCCCACCCCAAGCTTACTCACGATAGTAGCGGGGTTTTCATGAAGACCCACCCGGTCCAGGTACTGCTTTGAGGCCCGGATATAGTCGCTCCAGTTGATGATGCCGAAACGGGTTTTCATGTGCCCGAGAAAAATGTTTTCATAAATCGAAAGATAAGGACTCAGGGCTAATTCTTGATGAATGATGGCAAGCCCCTCTTTTTCACTATCCTTAACGCTATGATAATTGGTCTCTTGTCCCCTGTAGAAAACCTTTCCCTCGTAACTGCCTTTGGGATAAACCCCGCTGATAACGCTCATCAGGGTGGATTTTCCCGCACCGTTTTCTCCACAGAGGGAATGGATTTCCCCTTTTTTTACTTTCAGATTGACCTTATCCAAGGCCCGCACCCCGGGAAAGTCTTTGGTCAGATTTTCAATTTTAAGAATATAATCACCCATAATCTCCCCTTCGTTGCATAAAAAAAGCACGCAGGGGAGAGGGCCTGCGGGCCTCCTCCCCATACATGCCTTTGGCAGCGCCTTATTTGAGACGAGCCGCTTCTTCGGGAGTGAAATGCCCCGCATTAAGGGGGAGCTGCCAGTTATCCTTGGTAAGAATCACCGGTTCCAAGAGGTATGCTTTAACCCGTTTCTTACCGGTATCGCCGATGCTGGCAATATCCCCTGAAGCAAGGGTTGCGCCGGGAATAGACGGGGTCTGGCCTTTGATGATCTGGTCTGCCAATAAGACCGCGGCTTCCGCCAGTTTGGCCGTATCCTTGAATACGGTCATGTACTGCTGGCCATTTTTGATGGATAAGACCGAATCCGCTTCCGCATCCTGGCCGGTAACCACCGGGAGCTTTCCGTCGGCATATTTGGCATCCGCAAGACAGGCTTCGATGATGGCCCGGGCCAAGGTATCATTCGGCGCGAGGACGCCGTCAAGGACCACATTCGCCGCATCGTTGTTGAGGAGGTTTTCCATCCTGGTTTTGGCTACCGGGGCCTGCCAGTTTTCCGTAGCAATCCGCTGGAAGTTCGCGTTATCCGCCGAAGTCTCAGGATACGGACCGATTACCTTGAGAACCCCGCTCTTGATATAGGGGTTGAGCACACTCATGGCCCCGTCAAAGAAGAACTTCGCATTGTTGTCCGTGGGAGAACCGGCAAATAGGGTGATGTACTTGGGAGCATCGGGACTCGCCTCTTTAAGCTTAAGCCCGGTCTCAAGCCCCTGTCCTTGAAACTGACCCACCTTGAGATTATTAAAGGTGATGTAGTAGTCATAGTCCCCGGAGTTCATGATGAGCCGGTCATAGGCAATGACCGGCACCTTGTCCTGGGCGGCATCGGCAATGGCAGAGGCCACCCCGTCATTGAGGTTACTCACAATCAACAGTTTGGCGCCGTTAGTCAAAAAGTTCTGGATCTGCTGATTCTGCCGGTTCTGGTCTGCGTCGCCGTAGGCCACTTCCGCCCGGTATCCAAGCTTTTCCACCGCTGCCTTAAGATTGGCCCCGTCTTTCTGCCAACGCTGGACGTGGGTCTCAGGCATAGCGATACCCACCAGGGCACCTTGACTGGTGCTTCCACTCCCACTTCCACTCCCCTGCTGACCGCCTTTAGCGAATCCGAGGGAACCGATGGCTACAAGCATAGCAAGTAGCATACTCAACTTCTTCATTAATTTCCTCCTAAAAGATATAAAGATGATTCATTATCTCTGATAAATTACCCTTTGTAAACCCTAATTTGTACTTTTTTTCACTTTTTGTAAAATTTAATGGGATGAGGAGCGCTTCCCCAAGAGCAGTTTGGGGAAGC
>JAITRH010000039.1 GCA_031288495.1 Treponema sp.
CCGCCATTTCCACCGCCCTGACCACGGCAAACGCCTGTGTATACGGCGGGGCGCGGATGCTGTACGGCATGGCCAGGGAACGGCAGCTTCCCGAGGCGTTTAGGAGGATAAATCCCGGCTATAAAACCCCCACGGTCCCCATCATCATTACCGGGGTGTTCATCCTTTTCTGCGTTCTTTCCGGCGCCATCAGGATCGTGTCGGTTATCGCCAACTTCGTCTTCTTCCCCCTCTGGTTTGTGATCGCCCTGGCGTCCTACAAGAACCTTAACAACATTAAGAAAAGCGGAAAGTCCTACCGGGAAGTCATCCCCTTCTATATTCCCGGGGGCAGATTCTGGCCCGTGATCACTCTGGTTATGTCGGCGGCCCTGACGGTGGTTACCTTCCTGGCCACTGACGACGTGGTCATCGGCGGTTCTATCGCCGTGGGCTTCTTTATCCTCTGCTGGGTATACTATATTTGGTGGAAGCGGTATAACAGTAAAAAGGGCATTGACATTGTCACGGAAGCGGCGAAATACGAATCCGTCCCTTCGGACTGGAAATAGCGGATTCAAGAATTTAGAAAGGGGGGCTGAGGCCCCGGCAATTCATGGGGTGCGGTAGTACCGCTTCTCCACGAAGTTCCTGAGGGCCCGGGCCTCCTTCATATTAAACCCTGCCCGGGGTTTCTCCCGGGCGGCGTGCTTAAAAAGCGAAAAGGCCACGGCGGCCTGATTAACGGACAAAGCCTCCCGGGGATCTTCCAGGCCATCGACTATCCAGAGCCCCACGCTGTCCCCCCGGTTATTTTTTCCGTAGATCTCAGCGGCCGCATAAAAACAACCGGGGTATTCTGTTTTGACCTCGATATAATAACAGTTTTTTATCTCAAGCCCCGGAGCAAGGCCCGCTGCGATGAAGCGTTCTTGGGCGGCGGGCGCCTTCTTTATTTCATTATAAACGGCATCCCGGCAGGCAGCGCACAAAGTCGCCTGCAGCAAGAGGAGGAGGCTTCTGCCCGTAGCGGCCGCCTTCATCGCGCACCCTGCGGACCTCTCATATCGGCGCCCTGCCGCAGTCTCCATAGTCTCCATAAGCCCTCCTGATCATGCACGTATCCCCCATACTATGGTTCATAGGGCAAAAATTCAAGGGGCAAAGCAGAGTGGAACGCGCCCTTATAAAGAATTACATTTTTAAATGTCGTTGCCCTGGTCAAGAATAGAATAGTAAAGATGCTAAAAAATACCGGGCTTTCCCCGTCTTGATAGGGTCTTTCTGTCCTGTTATAGTTAAGCCATGGAACAACTGAAACGGACCACCCACTGCGGCGCCTTAGGAACGCAGGATGTGAGCAAAACCGTGATATTAAACGGATGGGTCCATCGGAAGCGGGACCATGGCGGTATTACCTTTATTAACCTCCGAGACCGCTACGGTATTACCCAGGTAGTGGTGGGGGAAGGGGCCCCTGCAGCCCTCAGCGCCGTAACTGGGGAACTGCGGAACGAGTACTGTATCGCGGTTGAGGGGCGAGTTCGTCTGAGACCGGATACGATGGTAAATCCAGGGATGGCTACCGGTGAAATTGAGGTGGTCGCAGACAAACTGGTCATTCTGAACCGCAGCGAGGTCCTTCCCTTCCCCATAGATGCGGAGACCGGGGCCAAAGAGGAACTGAGGCTCAAATACCGTTACCTGGACCTGCGTTCTTCGGGTATGCAGAAACGGATCCGCTTGCGGCATGAGGTGAGCTTTGCCGTCCGGGAATGGATGATCCGCCAGGGATTTTATGAGATTGAAACTCCCAGCTTCATCAAATCCACCCCCGAAGGCGCTCGGGATTACCTGGTGCCTTCCCGGCTTTATCCCGGTACATTTTACGCCCTTCCCCAGTCTCCTCAGTTGTATAAGCAGCTCCTCATGGTGGGGGGGTTCGATAAATATTTCCAGCTTGCCCGTTGTTACCGGGATGAGGACGCCCGAGGGGATCGGCAGCCTGAGTTTACCCAGATCGATATAGAGATGTCCTTTGCGGATCGGGAGGATATTCTCGCCATGACCGAGGGGCTCCTGGGTTATGGGTTTAAACAATGCTTAAACCAGGAGCTTCCCCCTCAGTTTATCCGAATGAGCTATGAAACCGCTCAAGAGCACTACGGTACAGATAAGCCGGATCTCCGTTTTGCTATGCCTTTGCAGGATTTCGGTCCCTATATACATGCCGGAGGATTTCAAGCCTTCAAAGATGCTCTGGCAAAAGGGGAGGCGGATAAACAGGCCGCAGCAGCCAGGGGGATCACCCTGGCCGGTGGCGGGGTCAAGGCCCTAGTGGTACCCGGTAAAGCCTCCTATTCCCGGAAGCAGATCGAGGAGCTCGAAGCCCATGCCAAGATCTTCAAAGCCAAGGGTTTAGCCTGGATGAAGGTTGCCGGTACTGAAGCTGAACCGGTCCTGGAAGGAGGGGTGGCGAAGTTTTTTACTGCTCATGCCGGGGACATCTGTAAAGGCTTGGGCGCCAAACCGGGAGACCTCATCCTCATGGCGGCGGATTCCCGGAGAAAGATAGCCAACACCGCCTTGGGCGCGGTGCGATCCAAGCTTGGCCGGGATTTGGGGCTCCTGGATTCCGGGTGCTTTGCCTTTGTCTGGATCCTGGATTTTCCCCTCTTTGCCTTCAACGAGGCAGAGAGCCGCTGGGAAGCGGCCCATCACATGTTTTCCTATCCTCAGGACCGGTATCACGGAATCCTGGAACAGGATCCGGGTTCGGTAAAGGGGGACCTCTACGATCTGGTCCTTAATGGGTACGAGTTGGGCTCCGGTTCCATCCGTATTCATGAGCCGGAGCTGCAGAAACGGATCTTTCATATCCTGGGACTGGATCCCCAGGAGGCGGAACAGAAATTCGGGTTCCTCACCGAAGCCCTCAAGTTCGGCGCTCCTCCCCACGGGGGTATCGCGCTTGGGTTGGATCGGCTGGTGATGCTCATGGCCGGGGAAACCTCGATTAAAGAGGTCATTCCCTTCCCCAAAAATTCCTTTGCCCAGAGTCCCTTGGACGACAGTCCCGGCGAGGTAGATCAGCAGCAGCTTGATGAATTGCACCTTTCCATAGTGAAGACTCAAGGCCACCGGCAATAAAACCCTTTCTTCCCGGGAAAGGCTGATATGGGTTATGGTCATCAGGGGTTCCTCAAACAAAACAAGGAAAATAGAAAAAAATGAAAGCATATCTTGAATTATGGCTTACCTTTACTAAGATTGGGTGTATCACCTTTGGCGGGGGCTATGCGATGATCCCGGTACTGGAACGGGAACTGATCCAGAAGAAGGGCTGGACCACCATGGAAGAGGTAATGGATTATTATACCATCGCCCAGGTAACCCCCGGCATCATTGCGGTGAATACCTCCACCTTTATTGGGTTCAAAAGGAAAGGTTTTCTTGGGGGGATCCTCACGACCTTTGGCTTTGTGTTTCCTGGGGTTCTCTTCATCACCGCTATTGCCCTGTTTTTGCACAATTTTGCGGATTATCCCTTGGTTCAGCATGCCTTTACCGGCATCAGGGTGGCGGTGGGGGCGCTTATTCTGGATACGGTCCTGAAGCTCTTCAAAGGGGTATTCAAAGACGGCAAGGCCCTGGTCATCTTCATCTTGGGCTTTGTCCTTTCTGCCATGTTTAACGCTAATCCGGTGTTGCTGGTTGTAGCCGCCGGGGTAGCAGGATTCTTCCTGTACCGGCCTCAAAAAGGTGCGGCTCCTGGGGGCAAAGGATCTGCGGTATGATCCTGTTGTGGCTGTTCTTGGAATTCTTTAAGATCGGGGTCTTTTCGGTGGGCGGAGGCCTTGCGACCCTTCCCTTTCTCTACCGCTTGGCAGATACCTACGACTGGATAAGCCCTGAGCTGATCGGTAACATACAGGCAGTGGCCCAATCGTTACCGGGCGCCATTGGGGTCAATATGGCGGCCTATACGGGTTTTCTTTGCGCGGGGATTCCCGGGGCAGCGGTAGCGGTTGTAAGTTTGGTCAGTCCTTCCATAATCGTTATCCTCATCATTGCCCGAATGCTTAAGGCTTTTAAGGAAAACCAGGGGGTCATACGGGTGTTTTCCGGTCTTCGTCCCGCCGCAGGGGGACTTCTCTGTGCTGCTGGTTTTGGATCCCTTAAGCGTTCCCTTTACCAGGAGGTTGCGCCGGTTTGGTATGAGAGCCTTCGGTGGCGGGAATGTCTCTTGTTTTTGGTCCTTTTGGTGCTCATCTTGAAGTGTAAGAAGCATCCGATTATCTATATTGCCCTGGCAGGCGCCGCGGGGATGGTCTTGGGCTTATAAAGAAAGATGATGGATTGAGGGTTTTGGGGGCTTGTGTTAAAATGGAAGAACTTATTTTCTTAATTTTTTTGTCTATTCTCTAGACACTGTTAGAAAAGGTTGAAACACAGAGCGGACCGTGATAGGATACAGGCGGAGGGGAAAGGCCTATGGAAGAAACCAAACGCTTGTATCCGATAAGCGAAGAACTCTTTAACC
>JAITRH010000090.1 GCA_031288495.1 Treponema sp.
GCCGGGCCTTGCCCTGATGAAGCCGGGCCTTTCGGCATAATTGGTGAAAAGCTCTGTAATCAGTGGATAAGGTAACAAGGGTCTACCGATTACGCGGATTCTTCGTTCTACCCCACCCCTTAATCAGGGATACGAAAAAGGACCTCCCCCGGTCTTGGGGGCCAGGGCGCTTTTATAGCCATAGGCAAGAAACCATAGGCGCCCTCGCGCATTGCGTTTTTCAGGGTGTATCTAAGGATAAAATTTCCGATAGTATAAGATATGCGGAAAGTACTATTCAATACGGTATGGCTGGGACTGGTTTTCTTGTATGCCTGCATGCATACCCAGGCTCAACAGCCCGACGCCCCTATGCTGCTTATGACCGATACAGGGCCCTATTCCATAGTTGAACGTTCCGATTGGCGCCGGTATGATAACGGGAAATACATTGGCCATGTATACCATGAAGTCCGGGCATCCCTCATTCCCCAATCAGAGCCTCCCCAGGGGCGGGCGGGCGGGGGATTTTCAGCGAATCCTCGGGAAGATCCTCCAGGGCAAAGCCTGTTATATCAAGGTAATTTTTTTGTTTTAGAGGAAACCCTCCGGGATATGCGCCAAAGCGCCCAGCCTGTGGACGCGGTGATCCCCGTCAGTTTCCGTCTCCGTACCGATGGAACCATCACCATAGACAACGACCAAGGTTTCCCTTCGCTCCGGGGTTTTCCTACCTTTCCTGTCTACCGGGTCATGCCGGGCTATAAGTGGAGGGCTCCGGGAAGCCGCGCCGTGGACCCCTTACAGAGCGGCCGGCCGGTGATCGTGCCTATCGTTGCGGAGTATGAATATAAGGGGACCGAATGGTATAAGGATGTGCTGGTGCATCGGATCTTTGCCCAATACTCCTCCCGGTATCCAGGAGGTGCCGCATCGAATGGACCGGGCTTTACCCAACTGCGGGACATCCATAAGGTAGACATCCTGATCCGGGCAACCGACGGGTTTCCCCTCTTTATGCGGGATAGCTTGGATGAAACCTACGTTTGGCCCGATGGTTCCACCCTGCGATTTACCGGTTTCACCCTGACCTTCGGCTCGGGGATGGTTCCTATGGATAAAGATGCAGTAGTCGCTGTTTTGGGAAACACCCTGGGTATTGAAAGGGTCCCTGAAGATCCTGTCCCTGAACCAGAACCCATCATCTCCCCGGTTCCTCCCCCTGCGGAGGAACCGCAAAAGAGCATCCCCGTTACAGGATTACAGAACGCCGATATAGACTTAGCCCCTGTGCCTGAAGGGGTACGGCTTACGGTTAAAGACATCCGGTTTGTCCCGAATTCGCCGGAATTTCTGGCCGCAGAAAAACCCCGGCTGGATCTCATTGCCCAGGCACTACTGCAGATCCCGGACCGGAACTTCCTGGTGGAGGGACACACCGCTGCGGCAGGATCCACCGATGGGGACGTGGAACTCTCCCTGGAGCGGGCCAAGCGTATGGTGGATGAATTGGTGAACCGGGGTATAAGCGCGGATAGGTTTATTTATAAAGGGTGGGGCAGCACCAAACCCGTGGGGGACAATGCCACCGAGGAAGGGCGCAGCCGCAACCGCCGGGTAGAAATTACCATCCTGGAATAAGCCTCCCCTCCCAGGGCCATACAAAGGCCGCAAAAAAAGGGTAAGCTCCTTCCCCGTAAACGGCCAAGGAGCTTACCCCTCACAACTATCCACCCTACAGGTTATAGGGGGCCTTGTAAGACCTCCCCTGATTCGGGCTTGTGGATCCTAAGATAATAAGCCGCCACTTCTTTGACGGCGGTTTCTATTTCAGCCGGTTCTTCAAAGACCGATATTCCTGCCAAGGCCAGGCGCTGCTGAGCAATAGGGCCTATCTTGGCAACCAGGACGGCGACGCAATCCTTAAAAGACTCAATCCGCGCATCCATCCCGGTTAAGGTATGGCCGCCTCCCTCACAGAGCGGAGGTACCGAACGTCTTTCAACCGGGACCCCCGTTCCGTCCCGTTGGACATCTATGATATAGAACCAACGGGAACGACCGAAATGTTCGGTTATCAGTACCCCATCAATACTGGCAACAGCAATCCTCCAACTCATAGGATGCTCCAGGGTACCGGGGAAGCGGGCAGCATCGGGCTTACTCGTCCCAGAGCCACGTAGAGAGGTACCGTTCTCCCGTATCGGGAAGCACGGCCACAATGGTCTTACCCTTATTCTCCGGGCGTTTGGCAACCGTCAAGGCTGCCTCCAAGGCCGCACCTGCGGAGATCCCCACCAGGATACCTTCTTCTTTGGCCAAGCGCCGGGCAATGGTCCCGGCCTTGATGTCATCGGTCTGGTAGATTTCATCTATCAGGTCCTTGTCATATACCTGGGGAACAAAGCCCGCGCCAATGCCCTGGATCTTGTGGGGACCGGGCTGTCCGCCGGAAAGAACCGGTGAAGCCGAGGGCTCTACCGCAATCACCTTCACTGAGGGTTTTTGGGCTTTGAGGTATTTTCCCCCGCCGGTAATGGTTCCGCCGGTTCCGACCCCACCGATAAGGATGTCCACCTCTCCCTCGGTATCTTTCCAGATCTCAGGTCCCGTGGTTGCCTCATGAATCTGGGGGTTGGCCGGGTTGTTAAACTGCTGCGGAATGAAGGCATTAGGATAGGTTGCGGCCAGTTCCTCGGCCTTGGCAATGGCCCCCTTCATACCCTTGGCCCCTTCGGTCAGCTCCAATTCCGCGCCCAGGGCTTTAAGCAGTTTCCGCCGTTCAATACTCATGGTTTCAGGCATGGTGAGGATGATCCTGTATCCCTTGACTGCAGCCACGAAAGCCAGGCCAATACCCGTATTACCGCTGGTGGGTTCGATGATAATGGTGTCTTTCTTAATGAGGCCTTCCCGTTCCCCTGCCTCGATCATCGCCAGGGCAATACGATCCTTCACACTGGAAAAGGGGTTGAAACTTTCCAGTTTCACATACACCGTTGCCTCACTGTCATTCAGCTTATTGATTTTAACGATAGGGGTATTCCCTATGAGATCCGTAATCTTCTCAAATCGTGCCATACACGACTCCTTTCCTAAGAGGTATAATCAGCATAATGCCTACTAAATATAGAGAAATTATATAAAGAAAATTGATTCCTGTCAAGGGCCCGGGTGCAGATTGAGCGTATGCCAAAACTCGGTTCGTTTTGGAACAGCCTCGATTACTAAACCGGACAGAGGACAGCCCAGAGAGCCTGGGCTATGAGGTTGCGGTTGAGCCCTCGGTAAGAGATCCCAAGCGCAGCGCGTCAAGACCGCCTTTGCTCATGCCCATTACACCTGAGGCAGTATATGCTCCCACAACAAATAGAGGATGGGCTTCATGGGAAGTGACGGCTATCACTGCCCCCTGCCTGGGTAAGACCACCACAAATTGCCCGTCTTTACCATCGTACCGGTCGGCCCCAGGGCGGCAGATCCGGAACTGATACCCATGGCCCCGATCATAATCCGGAGCCGGAGAGTCAAACCGGGGATTCCGGGTTGGTATCCGGGTCCTGGTTGCCCCGTCTATCCAGGGGGCAACTCCCAGTGGAGCGCCATTCCAGCCCTTACAACAGGAATTGACCGAATATCTCAAGGCTTTCCGTAGAAAACTCCACACCCCTAGCGCTCCGGGTGAACCGGTCATCGCTCTCAGTCCATACCGGAGCCGGAATACCCGGTTTACCGAAAAGCCGCTCCACGAGGAAGTCCCGTACGGTCTGGCCGGTAACCCGGGTAACCATGGCAGAGGCTAAGAAGGTAGAAGCATTATCGTACACAAAGACCGTTCCCGGATCGTAGCTCCAGGTCTGAACCAAAACTTCGGTAACCTTTCAGGGCCGGGTGCACTGCGGATACCCCCGGTTCATGGTCAAAAGATGCTCCGGCGTGAGGGCTCCAAGCCGAGGAGGGGGATTCGGTACCCGCTCCCTACAGGCATCAGGCACCCGGTCGGTGAGGGCCGGTTTCCCCTCGTCCATAGCCCTTCCCACCGCAATGACGGTAAACCTCTTGCTCACCGAATAGACATTCCGGGGCTTTGCCGTGTTTATTATTTTACCCATGGGTGAGAGAAAATTACCAATGATGAAATCGCAAATTTATTGTAGTATACTCAATTACCATAATCCATGTTTTTCATAGCGTAAGAAAAGGGGAATACCTTACTCCTAAACATTGACGTTTTTAGAGGTTCACCTATGACCATATCAGAAATATATACAAGGATTAAAACACTTTCGGAAATCTCACCCTATTATTGTTCTACTACGGGAACGTATATAGAAAATCCATGGAAGCTGTTTCCCCCTGCCGAGAAAGACGGGATTATCGCTTTTGAGCAAAAAGGATACTCCTTACCGGAGGAATTACGAGCATTATTATTACTCAGTAACGGTATAGAATACAGTTGCGGGGAACAGCGTATTTATAGCATTGAAGATATAATTACGATGTCAGATGTCTTTAAGCATACCTATAAGCCCGGTATATTCAATATGGGCTATTTTTGGCAGGATTGGATTTTAATTGATTCAGCCCATGTCGAAGGAGGTGACTATTTGTTGTATGTCCCTGATGTAGGTAAAATCGGATATACCTTTGGATATGGTTTTTCCCTGTTTTTAGAACGGCTTATGTATGGTGAATTTAATAATTTTTGGCAGTGGGTACAGAATCCACAAAAAGCACGGTCATTTTTAAGGCCATGATACTGAGGGCCCTTGGACAGTATGAATCAAGTACCCGTCGATGTAATCGGGGCGAAGTTTTTTGAGGGTCTGTTCAAGGTTTCGCCGAATATCCGCCGGGGCCTTCATCACCCCCAAGGGCTGTTTCGTAACGATCCTAACCTTATTCCCGCAAGCCCTTCCAGGATTTCCCGAGGATCCCTTCACCGGTCATAGTATGATAGCCCTAGGGAGTATCAAAACAGGTAATCCCCTGCCCGACCCCGTAACGCATCAGCTCAAAAGCCTTTTCTCTCTCCACGGAAGACCCCCTGCTTCGGTTCATCTATGATCCCGGGGCCGCTCTTCACCGGGCGGTTCAGACCCCTTGCGCCGGGCGGTGCAGCCATCCTGCATCAGGCGGTACAAACACCCTGCACCGGGCGGGGCTTGCAAGCATGGGGTGGGTCCGGCGGACTCTGGAAAAGCTGAATGGGGAAGGGGCGGTGAAGACCCGGTAGGTATAGCCCGTATGGAGGATGTGAACATAGGTGCGCCATCGGTGAGGGGGCATTGGGGAGTCGAGAACCGGGTACATTGGCAGCTTGATGTTACCTTTCAAGACGATCAGAACCGGACGATGGAGCAGCCTGGGCCGCGGAATGTACCGAGGATGAAACGGGCGGCCCTGGGGATACTCTCGGGGTACAACCGTTTTACGGGAACCGGAGTCTGAAACGGATACGGTATATCCTGTGGTTGGGAGTTGAAGAACCCATTGAGACCCTATGCAAGCTCCTTAATACCCAAGCCCTTCAAGAGTTCCCGCTCCCCGGCCGGGTGATTTTCCAGGCGTTTATCCTGGTACCTGCCTTGTATAAGCAGCGGAATACCGGTAAGGTGGTATAAAAAGGAGCCCAGGTATGAAAACAGACATCATCCTCGCCGGGGTAGGAGGACAGGGGGTACTCTCCATGGCCGCGATCATTGCGAAAGCGGCGGTTACCGAAACCTTATCAGTACGCCAATCCGAGGTGCATGGCATGGCTCAGCGAGGGGGAGCGGTAGTGGCGCACCTTCGCATCGCTGAGAAACGGATCTTTTCAGACCTGGTCCCCCAAGGCGAAGCAGACCTCATCATTGCCATGGAACCCTTGGAAAGCCTCCGCTACGCTTCCTGGCTTTCTCCCGCAGGGGTTCTGGTAAGCGCCGCAGAACCCTGGGTCAATATACCCGACTACCCAGAGCTCGATCGCCTTTACGAGGCTATAGCAGCCTTCCCCCGGTACCGTCTGGCCCCGGCAGCACGGCTGGCTCAAGAAGCCGGCCTGGCTAAGGCGGTGAACATGGTCATGGTAGGGGCCGCTTCCCCCTTTCTTCCGGTTTCGGTAGAAACCCTGGAGCAGACTATCTCGGCCTTGTTTGCCTCCGGGGAACCACCCTTGAGGGAAGCCAATCTGCGGGCCTTTCGCCTGGGCAGAGGTACCGGTACCAAAGGAGGCCCCCAATGACCTATCAGTACTGGAATAAGGAGATGGAAACCCTGGAGCGTTCCGCTTTGGAGGCCTATCAGCTTAAACAGCTCAAAGCCGTGGTAGATCAGGCGCTGCAGACCCCCTTCTATCGAGAGCGGCTCTCCACCGTGGGCATCCGCAACGCCGCCGACATCCGGGGTCTTGAAGATGTAGCGCGGATTCCCTTTACCACGAAAGAGGACCTGCGTGCAGGCTTTCCTTACGGGTTTCTCAGCATTCCCAAGGAAGAGGTGATTCGGCTCCATGCGTCCAGCGGCACTACCGGAACGCCCACCACGATTTACTTTAATAAGGGGGATATTCACCGCTGGACCGCTTTTATGGCCCGGTCCATCTACGCTACGGGGTGTAACAAAACCGATGTGTTTCAGAACATAATCACCTACGGGCTTTTTACCGGGGGCTTGGGCTTCCATTTTGGGGGCGAAGCGGTGGGGATGCTGGTGATCCCTTCAGGCTCAGGAAACACCACCCGGCAGTTTAAGCTGATGCAGGACTTCGGCACCACCGTGGTTCATGCCACCCCGAGTTTTCTGCTCCATCTACACGCTAAGATGCAGGAAGAGGGGGTACGCCGGGAACAGCTCAGGCTCACCCGGGCCTTTGCCGGGGCAGAGCCCTATTCAGAGGACACGAGGAAGCGGATTGAGGAACTCCTCATCATGGATGTGTACAATTCCTACGGTCTCTCGGAGATGAACGGTCCCGGAGTTGCCTTTGAGTGCCAGGCCAAGAACGGCCTGCATCTCTGGGAAGACGGTTTCCTGGGGGAAATCGTAAACCCCGAAACCCTGGAACCGGTCCCCGATGGGGAAACCGGGGAATTGGTCCTTACCTGTCTGTGCCGGGAAGCCACCCCCATTCTGCGCTACCGGACCCGGGATCTGAGCGGTTTTTATACCGAACCTTGTCCATGCGGCAGAACGCACCGCCGGCTCTACCGTATCACCGGCCGTACCGATGATATGCTCATCATTAACGGGGTGAACCTCTTCCCCAGCCAGATCGAAGAGGTGATCATGGCTATGAAGGAAGTAGGAAACAACTATCTCATAGTGGTGGAAAAAGAAGGGGTATTGGACCGGCTCACGGTCAAGATCGAAGTGGGCCCCGAAGTTTTCAGGGATGATACCCGGCCATTGAATGCCCTCAAGGAACGGATCCGTAAGATCCTGCAAGCGTCCATCACCATCAATCCCCGGGTGGAGCTTCATCAGCAGGGGAGCCTGCCTGTCTCTGAAGGCAAGGCAAGGCGGGTAGTGGATCAACGCCCCAAAGGGTAAAGCGGAAAATGAGCCCTGCTTTGGAGGACCGCCTCTAAAAGCAGGTGAAGGGGCCAAGCCCCTCCCCTCAACCCCGAAGGTGTTTCATGTTAGGCTTTACCTGCAGAGCCCAGCACGTTGCTGTTTTTATAGGAATAGAGCTTTTTAAGCTCATCCCGGGCAGGTCCTAGGTATTTGCGGGGATCAAACTCATCAGGTTTTTCCGCCAAAACTTTACGGATCAAGGCGGTCATGGCCAGCCGTCCGTCGGAATCAATATTGATCTTACACACCGCGCTCTTGGCAGCCCGCCGAAGCTGATCCTCAGGAATACCTACGGAATCGCTCAGTTTGCCCCCATATTTTTCGATCAGCTCCACATATTCAATGGGTACCGAGGAAGAACCGTGGAGCACAATGGGAAAACCGGGGATCTGCTTTTCAATAGCTTCCAAGATGTCGAACCGCAGCGGCGGGGGGATGAGGATCCCATGGGCATCCCTGGTGCATTGTTCCGGTGTGAACTTAGCCCGGCCATGGCTCGTACCTATGGAAATGGCCAAAGAATCCACCCCGGTTCCGTTGAGGAATTGCTGCACCTCTTCAGGCTGGGTGTAATGGCTATGCTCCGCCGAGACCTCATCCTCCACTCCTGCCAGGACCCCCAGTTCTCCTTCTACGGACACATAATCCTTTCGGGAATGGGCAAATTCGCAAATCTTCTTGGTGAGGGCTATATTCTCTGCAAAAGAAAGGTGGGAACCGTCAATCATGACCGAGGAAAAACCGGTTTCAATGCAATCCTTACAAAGTTCAAAGCTATCTCCATGATCCAGATGCAGCACGATGGGAATGTCGTAGCCCAGTTCATGGGCATATTCCACCGCTCCCTTGGCCATGTTCTTCAGCAGGTTCTGATTGGCATATTTCCGGGCCCCTGCAGAAACCTGGAGAATCACCGGGGATTTTGTTTCCACACACGCCTGGATAATGGCCTGTAATTGCTCCAAGTTGTTAAAATTATACGCCGGTACTGCATAGCCGCCTTTTACCGCTTTCTCGAATAAAGCCACGGTATTGACGAGGCCCAATTCAGTATAACTTGTCATATAAACTCCTTACAAATGGCTATACTTAATACTATAAGGATGCCGGGGCTTGGTCAATCACAAACGCATAGAATCCACCGGGGCATGTTCCTGCAGGTTTCAGCGGAAAAGCCTATAACCAATGCCATCCTGCAGATTGTACTAAGAACGCTGCCCTGGGGATGCAGCTTTTCCAGTAAATCTCCTTGGCAATACCCTCAAAACGTAAGTGCCCATAAGAGCAAATTCCGTGGTAGAGCGGTAAATCCCTGAGAAACCGGCATCTTAAAAGCACGCCCCCGGTTTTTAGCTTACTATTATATTTATGGAGGATGATTATGGAAAAAAATCCGAATTACAAGCCGGTGTACGCCGAGGACGAGTGTGATGTTTACTGTTCTATATGCAACAAGACGGTTCATATCAAAAAGGGGGAGGAGATCCCTCTTTGTTGCGGTAAAGTAATGGAAGTCCTTGATTAAGGATTAGACCGCCAGGTACCTGGAGTTTTACGTTTAAACGTAAAACTCCAGGCCGGGCCCCCGCCTTGGAACTACCCGGAGCCTAGGTAGCGGCTTTACCCCTAGACCAAGCGGTTTAACGGCTTACACCCCACTGAAGGTTAATGCCTTGTATTATAAACACTTAACCTGTGCCGGGAACGGGAGTTGAACCCGTACCCCCTTGCGGGGAGGGGATTTTAAGTCCCCGGTGTCTACCATTCCACCATCCCGGCATTTATGCTTACAAAAGCCTATGTATACATATCCCCTATGCTGAATAAAGTCAAGAGGGTAAGTCCAAGCCCCAAGGGTACCCTGTGCTCTAATCCTATCACCCCATGTTCCTGCAGGTGCTGGTATGGGTTCCTTTAACCTCCCAAGCATCTTGGCGGCGGGCCCAAAACGCATTGATTGATATTACCCTATTCCTGTGCTATATTGTTGAATAGACACATCAAACGGCATCATGGAGCGTGTTACGTCCGCCTGTGCTTTCCGTATGCGCTAGGGAAGGGGGTTTTTTCCAGAAAAAGAGCTTCTGGAAGGTTTCCTGTTGCCCTTTTACCCCTTAGCAAGGGGAAATGATAGCATAAGGAGGAAAAAAATGCATCAGGACTATACCTTTACTTTTGATAAAACCCCATCTTGCATCCGGATTCAAGAGCAGTTTCCCTCTATTGATAGGATATGCGCTGATTTTGAATCAATAGGGGGGAATGCCGTCGGCCAGGTTTTGTTGGTCTGTGATCCCAACACCGCATATATCGTCCGGGATATCCTGGGTACGCAGAGCCGGCCCTGGTGTCTCGTGCCTTCAGGGGAAACCGCCAAGAACTGGGTTTCCGTAGAGGCCATCCTGAGGGCCGGGAAGGAAGCCGGGCTTGGACGGGACGGGCTCTTTATCGGCGTGGGCGGCGGGGTGGTAAGTGATTTAACCGCCTTTGCCGCTTCGGTTTATATGCGGGGAGCCGGGCTTTGTCTCGTATCTACCACCCTCCTGAGTATGGTGGATGCCGCGGTAGGAGGGAAGACGGGGTTTGACCTCTTTGGCATGAAAAACCTGGCAGGAACCTTTTATCCTGCGCCGCTCATCTATATGCCTTTGGACAGCCTTCTGGGTTTGCCAAAGGCTGAATGGAAATCCGGTATGGGGGAACTCATTAAGACCGCGGTGTTGGACCATACCGGTGTGTTATTGGAGCACCTGCGGAGCCTGGGGCCGGAACCGCCAAACTCCCGGGACCGGAGCGCTTGGGAGGGGATTTTCACGAGTATCGCCGGATCCGTACAGATCAAGGGCAGGATTGTGGAGGCGGATCCGAGGGAAACCGGTACAGAACGGGCGCGCTTAAATCTCGGGCATACCTTTGCCCATGCCCTGGAATCCGCGGTGGGCCTTGGGCAGGTCTCCCACGGCGAAGCCGTTGCCTGGGGTATGGTCCGGGCCTGTGAGTTGGGGTATGCCTTGGGCAGTACCCCGGGGCCGCGGGGAAGGGCAATTACCAGCCTCATTACCGACCGGGCCTATGAAACCAGGGCGCCTCATCCCCTCCTAGAGGAACCGGGAAGGGTCGAGGCTTTTATGGAGGCTTTGGAGGGGGATAAGAAAAAAAAAGCGGGGAAACTTACGTTTATTGTTCCCCTTGCCCAGGGGGTGCAGGCGGTTTCTGCAGAGGCCATAGAAGCGGGTTTGGTGGAGCGTATCATTTGCGGCACCCTGGATACTGCATACTAAGCTGCGGATCCTGGGGCAGGGCGAAATGGGGAGAGGCATTGATTAGCTGTCTATTGGATAAAAACCGGGGGAGGCCGCCGGTACGGTTCTGGGTATACCTGTTTCTGCTCTTTCAGACGCCGGTCTTTGGGCAAACCGCAGATCCCGCACCCCATAAGGAGCAGGAACCGGCGGAGCTGCGGGAAGATACATCGGTTGAAACGGAAACGCCTGAGGTCATGTATATAATAGCAACCATCCGGTTTGATATACAGGGCCGCACCCGGCCTTTGGCGCTGCTGGATGCCGGTATGTTTCGCCAGGGAGAACTGCTTCTGGGCGAGGCGGGCTTGGCCTCCTATATCAAAGATAAAACCCAACTCCTCCTCAATCAGCGGATCCTGGAGGAGGTGCATATTGACTATGCTGCGGGGAAAGCCGATGCCCAGGGCCTTGTACCGGTGGATCTCTTGGTAAGCGTGAGGGATACCTGGAATATTATCGTGCTTCCCCGGCCCCAATACGATGATAATAAGGGGTTTGATCTTACCCTCAAGGGCCGGGATTATAATTTTCTTGGCACCATGAACCCCTTACGGGTCGATGTCGGGTACCAGCGAGACACCGAGGGGGAGCAGTCCCTGGTGTTTGAGATTGATTCGGATACGCCCTTCAATGCCTTTGGGTATGCTTTTAATCTCAACTTCGACCATGCTTTCTCCTATACCTTTGAGGAGCCCCTGTACTATAAGAATACCACCGGCCTTTCTATGGAACTGCCCTATCGATGGACGACCTTTACCTTTGGGTTTGAAGAGGCGGCGGTGATCCATGAGGAAAATGAAGACCAGTACAAGGCTGCTTATGGGGATTATGACGACTGGTATATGTCCAGTGAACTGTACGCTTCCTGGAAAATCCCCACGGGTTTTTTGGTGCATACCCTGGGGGAACTGGCCTATACCCCGAAGGTAGCGGGCAAGCTTACCTATCCAAAAGAAACCCTGGAATACTTTAGAAAAGGGCCGACCCTCACCCTGAGCCATAAGCTGGGCTTTGGCCGGATAGACTGGCTAGGCAATTACCGGAACGGCGTGGAAGTTTCCCTGGATAATGCCTACCAGTATAACCTGTCTCACCAGGACTGGAACAAAACCCTGTTCTTTACGATGACAGGCCACTGGCCGGTGCGGGATTTTTTCGGTATTTCCGGGCGCGTGCGGTATCGGCATTGGTTTGATGATACCCAGGATGCGGGGGACGCGCTGCGGGGTATACTGGATAAATCCGTTCATGCGGCCTATATGGTTTCCCTGAATCTGGATTTTCCCTTTCGGATCCTGCGCTTTACCCCTTCTCAATGGCTGAACAATCGGAAGCTCCGGCTGTTTAACTTTGAACTGCATCTATCCCCCTTTATCGACGCCGCCCTTATACCGGCTCCCCAGGCAGCCCTTACAGGCGGGCTGGAATGCATCGTTTTCCCGGAGTTTATGCGGAGCTTCTATGTACGGGTGAGTATGGGGTGGAACCTGATTGAAGCGGTAAAGACCCAAAGCCTCCCCGATGGCGCTAACCGGGAACTGTTCATCGGTATTGGGCACCATTATTAAGGTACCCTCATGATTCGGATGCGGGTTAGGGTCTCCCGCGGCCAACAGGCTAAGCCCTTTTGCCCACTGAGTACGCAGATATTCACCGATTAAGAAGCGGTTCATACGAGAAATCCGGGTCATCTGCCTAATCGGTGGCCCCTCAGCATCATACCTCCGGGCGGTTCGAAGCCGACTCCGGGCGGCTCGAAGCCGACTCCGGGCGGTTCGGAGTCGACTCCCGGCGGCTCGAAGCCGACTCCGGGCGGTTCGGAAAAGACTCCGGGAAACTCGGAAAAGACTCCGGACAGCTTGGTGTCTTTTCCGTGCGGCTCGGTTGACTTTCTGAGCAGCTTAGTGTCTTTTCCGAGCCGGATAGGTACCCCTTAAGGAGGATAGGGAAAATCGTGGCGTATATTGGGGTTATTGGAACGGGGTACGTGGGTTCTGTTTCCGGGGCCTGCCTTGCGGATTTCGGGAACTTCGTAACCTGTGTGGACAAGGATGCCGAGAAGATCCGCTCCTTACAACAAGGGGTGATTCCTATTTTTGAACCGGGGCTTGATGCGGTGGTGGAGCGCAATGTCCGGGCAGGGAGGTTACGGTTTACCACGGATCTGAGTTCCACGGTTAAGACCCATCAGATTGTGTTTATCGCGGTGGGCACTCCCCCTGCAGAAGACGGCAGCGCGGACTTACGGTATGTGGAAGCGGCGGCCCGGGAAATCGGCCGGGCTCTAGAAGGGTATACCCTGGTGGTGGATAAGAGCACGGTCCCCATCGGCACGGGCAGGAGGGTGGCCCAATGGATCCGGGAGGAGCTGCAGAAACGAGGCCGGGATATACCCTTTGAGGTGGTTTCCAATCCCGAATTCCTTCGGGAAGGCTCTGCGGTCTATGATTTTACCCACCCCGACCGGGTGGTCATCGGCGTCGAAGGAGAAACCGCCCGGAAGATCATGAAGGACGTGTACCGTTCCCTGTACCTCAATGAGACGCCCTTTATCGAAACCAATCTGGAATCTGCGGAGCTGATTAAATACGCGGCCAATGCGTTTTTAGCGGTAAAAATCACCTTTATTAACGAAATTGCCAACCTTTGCGAAAAAGCCGGCGCCAATGTGCAGGACGTGGCCAAGGCTATAGGCAGAGATGGCCGGATAGGGCCCAAATTCCTGCACCCCGGTCCCGGTTACGGCGGTTCCTGTTTCCCCAAGGATACCCGGGCCTTGGCAAGCATCGGCAGGGCCTTGAACGAACCCCTGGGTATTGTGGAAACCACCATTGCCAGTAACGAGCGGCAGAAGCTGCGGATGGTCGATAAGATCGAAGCCGGCCTGGGTTCCCTATCGGGCAAGACCATTGCCCTTCTGGGCCTGGCCTTCAAAGCGAACACGGATGATATGCGGGAAGCTCCGGCCATAACCATTGCCGAAGGCTTACTGAAACGAGGGGCGCGGCTGCGGCTCTGGGACCCCGCAGCCATGAAAGAAGCGGCCTGGCGGCTGGGCGGGCTTACCGAGACCAGCCCAAATGCTTCTGCAGAAACAGCACTGTATTTTGCGGAAAACGAGTACGATGCGCTTACCGGCGCAAGCGCTCTCGTCCTGTTGACCGAGTGGAACCAGCTACGGAACTTGGATCTGTCCCGGGTAAAAAGCCTGCTCGGTCTTCCCTGCTTTTTTGATTTACGGAATATTTATAAGCGGGAAGAAGTGGAAGCCGCAGGGCTCAGGTATTACGGGGTGGGGCAGCCCTGCTTGAGCGAAGCGCGGCAGTATCCGTGTTTGTAACAGTTATAAAAAACAACACGATATATACTGCAAGGTACTTGACAAAAGGAGAAATTTGTATATAAAATGAAAACAGCCAACAGTAGATAGTGTATTATCTAAAAGAATACATTCATTACGTTTTTTGTTAATAGTTTTTGTGGTATTTATACACAATACGGTAATAGATAGGGGTGTAAATTTTTCAGACGGTACACAAACATTTACGGTACCTTTATATGTAACAAAAGCTAAAGCATTAGCTGGAACATTTACTAGTATCGCCGTACCGTTATTTTTTCTTATATCCGGTTTTTTGTTGTATATAAAAAACCCTAAATATATGGAAAATTTAAAAAAGAAATGCCTTACAATATTATTGCCATATGTTTTATGGACAGTTTTGGTCATACTATTCTTGTTTGTGGCTCAAAGCTTCAATTTTACAAAACAATATTTTGCAAATATTATCATCAGAAATTTCAAGGGAATAGATTTTATAGACGCATTCATTGGCAAATTTACCTCTGCCAGGGAATATCAATACCCATTGGTGTTCCAATTTTGGTTTTTACGTGATTTATTTATCCTTAATTTACTATTTTCTATCATTAAAAAAATTGTTGATTTATGCCCTGGCGGAACCCTTATTCTTTTTTTTGTGTTATGGATTAGCGGTATAAATATATATGTGGTTAGTACCGCCGCTTTATTCTTTTTTACGCTGGGATATTATTTTGTAAGATATAAGATGGATTACAAACATTTAGATAATATAAAAACATTTGATATGGCTGTTATGTATATGATAACCATAGTGGCGAGTCTGTTTTTTATGGAAAAGATAGCAATAATTCCCGCTATAAATATTATAGTGGGAATTATGTTTTTTATAAAATTAAGTTATAATTTTATAAAGAAAAATAAAACATACAAAACATTGGCATGGTTGGAACAATACGCATTTTGGGTATACGCCACGCATGGGATAGTTATAGCCGTAATGATAAAATTGAGTGTAAAAATAATGCCAATGAACGGCGGATGGCTGTTGATACATTATTTTATTGTAACGTTATTGTGTATTTTTGTATTAATTGGTATTGGTATAATATTTAGGAAAATATTTCCAAGGGCATTTTCAATATTAACTGGCGGGAGATAAAGTTTTGTAAAAGCAAAACCCACTTCGCCTAACAGGTCTGTTTACGCTTCGCCGCCTAGGGCGGCTTGGGCTACGAAAAACCGCAGTCGGCCTACGGCCTTTGTGCGGTTTTTCTCCGCCACATTTTTGCCCGCCGCAATGCTACGCATTGCTTTATGGGCGGGCCAAAACGTCGTAAACAGCCGGAACGTTAGGCGAAATGCCCACAAATTTTTTTGATAATCTTATGAAAAATGCTTTACAAAAAAAATCGAATAAGATACACTAAATACAAAATTATTTTGGAGGATAAAAATGGCTAATCTGGTATTGAAATTAGGGTATAAGTGTATAAAAAAGGTTCTTAAAAAATATAACCAAGTTCCCTGTGGTATAATGATGGCTTTGGATAAGAAACGGCAAAATTTTGTTTTTGAGAATGAGTATATAAGGACTTCTTCATTGGAATTAATTGCAAATGAAGTTTATGATAAAAATATTATGGGAAGCATTGCCGAGTTGGGAGTTTATCAGGGTGATTTTGCAAAAATTATAAATATTGCTTTTCCGGATAGAAAATTATATTTGCTTGATACGTTTGAAGGTTTTGATGAAAGGGATGTAAAAATCGAAAAGGAAAATGGATTTTCAATGGGAAACCAGGATTTTTCAGAAACAAATGTGGAATTGGTTTTAAGCAAAATGAAACACAAAGAAAACTGCATAATAAAAAAAGGATATTTTCCTGAATCAATTGATGGGGGGGGGGGGGGGTATAAATGATTATTTATCCATTGTAAGCATTGATGTCGATCTGTATGAACCAATGTATAAAGGGCTAAATTATTTTTATGATAAATTAAATTACGGAGGATATATAATGCTTCATGATTATAATAATAAAGGCTACAATGGAGTAAAAAATGCATTAAGAAAATTTTCTGAAGAAAGAAAGGTTTCTTATTTTCCACTTTGTGATAGCTATGGGAGTGCAATTATCATGAAATCATAATAAGAAATAATTGTAAAATGTGGACACTTCGCCTAACAGGACTGTTTACGCTTCGCCGCCAGTAGGCGGCTCGGGCTACGAAAAACCGCAGTCGGTCTGCGGCCTTTGTGCGGTTTTTCTCCGCCACATTTTGGCCCGCCGCAATGCTACGCATTGCTTTATGGGCGGGCCAAACCATCGCATACAGCCGGAACGTTATTGCCTTGAGACACCTGGGGCGATAAACGCGAAGTTCCCGACATCAAAAAGTCCCCGGTCGCTTATTTTCAATTCCGGTATCACCAGGAGGGACATGAAGCAGAGGCTCATGAGAGGCTCGACATCCCTGTTGACTCCCAACTCCTTAACAGCCGTTTCCTCAAGAGCCGTCAGCCTTGCCGCCACTTCCTCACCCGGCAGACCGCTCATGAGCCCTCCCAGGGGAAGGGGGAGATCCGCAAGAACCACGCCGTCCCTGACAAGGACGGCCCCGCCGCCTATGCCGACAAGATGCTCCACCGCCCTGGCCATATCGGCATCCCGGGTTCCCGCGGCAATGATGTTGTGGGAATCGTGGGACACCGAAAGGGCCACGGCGCCGTTTTTAAGGCCGTATCCCCTGAGGAGGCCAAGCCCCACATTGCCGGTGTTCTTGTGGCGTTCCACCACGGCGATCTTGACCAGGTCCTGGGACGGGTCGTAACAAAAACAGCCCGCGGCGTCCCGCGCCGGCCTGGCCTTCCCCTTCCCGGTAACGACGGT
>JAITRH010000128.1 GCA_031288495.1 Treponema sp.
TGCTTGAAGGGCCTGGAAAAAGGCAGGATGCCCATGAAGGGGTTCAGCGGAATCAGAGGGTGCGGGGTCCAGGGACTGCATCCTGGTTCATTAGAGGAATATAAGGAATCGACCGCCCCTTCCAGAACCCCTTCCTTTGACAAAGCCAGGGGGCCATTCCCCTGAAGCAATGAACCTTACCTTTCAAGGTCCATCATAAACAAGCATGGAGGGCTCAATCCCTCAAGGGCCTTGCAGGAGCTTACAGAGAATCTTAATCCAACAGCGGATTATAACTGGGTAACTCCAAATCGTAATCCGGTTCCGGTAGAGCATCGAAAATTGGGTTTGCAGGACCCGATGATTCCCCTGTAGGAAGCTCGTCCATGTCAAAGGGCAGGGTGGGCATTTTGAGGGTGCTTAATAAAGCATCATCCTCTAGGGTGATATAGTCACTGGCCGTCCCGGGAAGGGGCCTTCGGGTATTCCCGTGGAGATTACAGGACTCCACAGGCTGGGTTCCCTCAAGGAACGACAGGGTAAGCTCCCCCTCATTACAGTCAGGAGTCGGCAACAAGCCGGATTTAGCGCAGACTCGGACATCAATAATACCCGTGGTGGGTTTGATAAAAGCCCTCAGGGGCAAGCCCTGGTGGATTTCCCGCATAAAATCCCCCCAGATCGGACCTGCTAAGGTTGCTCCGGTGAGGGATAATCCCAAGGAATTACCGGGTTTATCAAAACCAAACCAAATAGCCGTGGTATAGTAGGGGGTATAACCCACGGCCCAGGCATCGGACCAGTTTTGAGTGGTTCCGGTCTTACCGGCGGCGGGGATGCGGTACCGTTTCCCCTGCTCATCGGTAAAGGTAAACTTCGATCCCCACCCCGATCCCGAGGCCAAAGTACCGATTTCCACGGTTTTCTGGAGAACACTGGTCATAATATAGGCATTTTGAGGGCTTATCACTTGAAGATTATGGTGCTGCCGCTGTTGCTGTCGTACTTCCCGTTCCTTGTCGAGGATGATCCGGCCGTTCCGATCCTCTATCAGCCGGATGGCAATAGGGGTAAGCTCCCGGCCCTGGTTGGCAAAAACCCCAAAGGCCCGGGCCATTTGCAGGGGAGTAACGGAAATGATCCCCAAGCCCATGGGATAGACCCGCGGGAAGGTACGGCGCCGAACCGCCGGGTCTTCGATACCGAGGAGGGCCGCGGCCCGGTCAATTGCCGCATCAAAGCCGATGCCGTCCAGGATCTTAAGAGAGGGGACGTTCATGGAATGGGCCAAAGCATAGTAAAGCAGTACCGGCCCTTTCCATTCACCCTTAAAATTAAGGGGTATATAGGGGGTGCCGTCCTCATTGTGGAAGACCATGGGAATATCGTAAATTAAAGAAGCGGCGGTAAATTTACGGCTGTCGATGGCCGCTGAATAGTACAGGGGCTTAAAAGAAGACCCCGGCATGATCCGGCCCTGAGTCGCCCGGATGAGCTGGTTGGACAGATCGTACTTAGACCCCCCGATAATGGCGGTGATATACCCCGTGTCGTTTTCAATCGCGACGAGAGCCCCTTCTACCACGTTCTGCTCGGTGCGGTCTTTCAAGGCATTAAACCCCGTATTGGTAATGCCCTTGAGGTCTTGGATACCGAACATCAGGGCAGCCATGTCTACCACTGGATTGACCACCTTGATATAGCGGTTCAGGGCCTTTTGCTTGGTCTGGGCATCCGTAGCTGCATGGATTTCCCCTAAGTTGAAGGTGAGGGAAAGGAGTTCCACGATGGGTATGTAAGTCCGCTCTGCCCGTTCCAGGCGGATCCCCCGGGAAGCGGTATACTCCTTATTGGCTTTGGCAAGCCCCTGTTCCATAAGTTTCACCGCAGTTTCTTGATGATGGAGGTTCAAGGTGGTATGCACGGTATACCCATCCCGGTAATAATCCATGGATCCGTACATCATATCGTCCAGCTCCCGGCGGACATATTCGCTAAACCAGGGAGCCGCATCTTCCCGCTGGTAGTATGCGGCGACTGAGGCCCGGGTATAATCGTAATTTGCCCAGTACTGCTTAAAAGAAGCCTCTGCTTCTTCGGAAGTGGTATACCCGAATTCGGTCATCCGGTCCAACACGGCCCGCTGCCGATCCATAGCGATATTGGGATTATCCAAGGGATTGTACCGGGAAGGGCTGGAAAACTGAATCACCAGGATCGCCGCTTCCGCCAGGCTTATCTCCCGGGCGCTATGGCCAAAGTAGTACTTACTCGCCGCCTCCACCCCATAGGTCCCGGATCCCATATAAAGGTAGTTGAGGTAAAGCTCTAGAATCTCGTCTTTGGTATAGCGCCGTTCCATTTGCACGGCCCACCAGAGTTCTCGGAGTTTTCGGGTAAAGGTCATTTCGGTCCGATCCGTATAGAGGCTTCCGGCGATTTGCTGGGTAATGGTAGAACCGCCCCCGAGGTTTTTCCCGATGATTCTTCCGTAAACCGCCCGGGCAATGCCTCGGACGCTAAATCCTTTATGCCTGTAAAAATCCGGGTCCTCCCGGGCAAGGACCGCGTTGATGAGATGCCGGGGAAGCTCATCCAGGGATACCAGTTCCCGCTTTTCATCCGCGGAAAACTCGGTGATCACCCTCCCCGTACTATCCAGAATCTTAGTGGGCAACGCCGGGGCAAATTCCTCAAAATCTCTCTGGTTTTTAATATTAGCCGTTTCCGCCAAGGATACGCCAAGGCCGATACCGATTATCACCGCCCCCATAATAGTCAAACCCGCCACTATACGGAGGAATAAACTGGATACCCAAGAAGCATCTGAAGGCGCCATGAAATAAGCCTATGAAAGGGGTGTTCCTTTGTCAATAGCGCAAGCCTTGGGTTATGAACCGGGGACCCCGGTAGATTGAGGATACCCCCATACCATGGGGGCTGTTTCACCGGAACGGAACTTGCCGCCCTAACCGGGGTTTGAAACCGGCTCCTCCAGTACCCGGTGTTCTCGTAAGTACACAGGACCGCCAATCGAGATTGCCTCTAGGGCGCCCCGGTGTTTACGCACCCGAACAGCGATGATACCCCCGGGCTGGGCAACCTGGCAAAAGCCTTCCCCTTCCCTCAGGGCCTCCTGCCGCCAGATTCCAAAGGCAGCGGCTCCTGAACCGCAGCTTGATTCAAAAACCAGGGAATCCGTCGCATAGACATACACCGCGGGAGTCATAAGCCGCTTCTCCTGGTCATAAAACATCACCCCCAGGGCCTGGGGTATGGATAGGCTTTGCTGAACCTGGGCTTTAATCCTATAAAACAAAGCCGCTCCCCGGGCTTCCGGGGGGATTCCGGGGGCGATAACATGGGTGATACCCGCAAAGCAGTACACCGGAAGCCTCAGCCTGGGTAGCTCCGGGGCAAGGGTAAACAGCAGGGTGTCTTGGGCCACAGGCTTAGGGATGGCTACCTCCGCGGTTCCCGCCTCCACATTGACCCTGACGGTAAGGGGCTCCGGCATACCGCTCATGCCGATGGGGATCTCCGCAACGCCCGAATATCCCAGGGTCCGGGCCACGAAAAGGCCGAAACTGCGGGCCGCATTACCGCAAAACTCACCGCCCATCATTTCAAGCCGCCAGAGGTCCTGAGGCGTCTGAGGGGGAATCACAAAGCCCACCTGCTCGGCTCCGAGCTCAGGAACCCTCAGGAGGAACCTGGCTGCTTCCGCCCGGTTTTCCACCGGATTAAGCACCAAGAGGGTGATATTTTTTGCCGGATCCGCGACCACTAGTTCGTACCGCATCGATTTTCTTCTTCACCTTGGCCGTAAATGGGGAAATATGCAAGGGGCCCTAACCAGGATAAACCGGAGAACAATTTCGGGGCCTTTTTTCTCGGGGCTTTTCGGCCCCCCATACCAATTCCCGGTACCCGGGTTTGCATCGGGGACCAGGGACCTTGTGGGCCTTTTCCCGGCAGCGCGCCATGGTGAGGGTCTCTTTGGGCCGGGTGAGCCGGCGGGCTAGGCCAACTCCCTGCGGCCGACTACAGGCGTATCACCGGCGGTGAAGAAAGCCGCCGCTCCCCTGTCCCCGGAAGGCCGCGGGGGGTGGCGCACCGCCTCCGCAGGCTCGGAGGTCTCCCTCCGGTTGGGGCCGGGGCAAAGTGCAAAAAGGCCGTCTTTGAGGCGGGCATACCATTACCCATCCTTACTCCGTGTTTTCATGCCTGCCATGAAGGAACTGGCATGGGGCCGCCAACCCTTAGGGCTTGCCGTTTTTTCCAAGCTCCCCGGGTATTCTGAGACTATACCTTTCAAGTCAGAATCCATGGATTTCAAGTCAGAATCCGTGGATTTCAAGTCAGAATCCATGGATTTCAAGTCAGAATCCATGGATTCCAAGTCAGAATCCATGGATTTCAAGTCAGAATCCATGGATTTCAAGTCAGAATCCATGGATTCCAAGCCGGAGTCCATGGATTTCAAGTCAGAATCCATGGATTCCAAGCCGGAGTCCATGGATTCCAAGCCGGAGTCCGCTTTACTATGGGGTATAAGGAAGTCCCGCCTTCCGGCCACCAAGGCCCGTTATATGGGCGTTAAACCCGCCGGCGGGCCCGAGGCCAAGGGCGCCCCGGGCTTCCCCCTTACTTCCTCATGGGTTCAGCGGGTAGGTCCCCTCTACAATGCGTATGGTCTTACGGTTAGTACCCCACATGCCATTATTTTCGCTTACCCACTGGTCATACGCGGCTTTACTGCCCGGAGGCACAACGATGGTCAGGGTACCGCTGCCGGTGTCATGAAACACTCCTAGGTCCTCCTTGAATGGGTTGGACGAGATTAATATGTCAGGCGGGTCTGCGCCGAGGTACAGTGTGGTTAAGGATATACAGCGCTCGAAGGCCTCTTCGCCGATGCATGTTACCTTGGGGATGTACAGCGTTGTCAGGGACGTACATTTCCAGAAGGCGGCCTTACCGAGGGTTTCTGCGTTGGGGATGTTTACCATTGTCAGGGACGTACAGACATCGAAAGCACACTGGCCGATGTAGGTTGCCACGGGGAGGTTCGCCGTTTTTAGGGCGGTACACTCACGGAAGGCGTCATTACCGATGTAGGTTGCCTTGGGAAGGTCCACCGTTTCCAGGGCGGTACAGTTCCAGAAGGGCCCCGTGTCAGGCCAATCGCCGTCTTCGATCTTTTCAAGATCCGGGGCGCTCAATGATTGCAACTTCTGGTTATTCCTGAAGACATCAATGGGGATGGGACCGGTAAAGGACAGGTACGGGTCCACGTACTTCATTTTGTTTATCAAGGTATTCGCCTCGCTGTGGTTTACCGTCGCATCCAGGGGCAGGTGGACTGGGGGATCCGCCGAATCCCTGCCGACCTGAGCCCGGGAAAGATAGGCCTCGGCTTCAGCATTGGTCATCAGGCTTGGGGCCTCCACGGCCTTGCTTCTTACGCCGCTTGAGTCCACCAGAATCAGCCATACCACATCCTGGGTATCCGACATGGTTAGGGTAATTTCATAGGTCCCCGGGCCTGGAAAGGTCCCCGCCGTGGTGAAGGTCCCCGGACCGGTGAAAGGCCCCGAAGGGCTGGTATAAGCGGAGGGGGCGGCAAGGTCGTCGTCCTTGTCTATGACCGTATAATACACCGTCCCCCCGCGGTTAAGGGTAAATTCTATCTTCACATCCGTACCGTCCACCGGCGTTTTAAGGGGCTTAGTGATTTGCAGGGTCTGGTCCAAGCCGGGGTTCGCCGGAGGCGGGGCCGCCACCGTAAAGCGGACCGCGCCGTTGCCGTTCTTGGCGCTGTCCCCTCCGGCCAATGCCCTGAAATTCGTATTCCCGTCCTGAAGCGCATCGTTTAAGCCGTTACGGATGATCCACTCCGGCACGTCTCCGTTGTTAAAGCCGGTCCAGGCATTCGGCAGGGGGCTGTACTTCAGGTTGAAGTAGGCCGTGCCCCCGTTTCCCGATACGGTCGTGCTTACTTCGGACTTGGTCTCTTCAAACGTAAAACTTCCGGGTATCTGGAACTCCCCCAGCCCATAAAGCGCATCAAGCCCGCGTATCTTCCATACCGCCTGCCAGGTAGTCCCCGCTAGTTGGAAGACGCCGTTCACCGCCGTCGTCGCCTCATTACCGCCGGATATGAACGAGGGCTTTACGTCGATGCAGTGCATGGTAATCTCGATCTCCGTAACCGCATGGCTCGGGATGGTAATTTTCTCGCTCAGCCCCGCGGCCAGCAGGGTGGGCGGCTCTAAACCCGCCTTGCTCCCCTGCACCAGGAAGAACCGGTACTCCTTGTCAAAGACAAACCCGTTGAACCGGGTGAGCATAAAGGTATTGTTCGGCTTTTGGGCCTCCCCAAACCAGGCGATAGTATCCTCAGTTTCATTCAGCACCATAAGCTGGGCGTAGTTGGAAAGGGGGCGTTGCACCTGCTTGGGCCCTCCGCCGATCTCAATGGAGCCATCCAGGGCCACCGCCCGGGGGCCGTCCCCAATGGTAAAGCGCACCACAAAGGTATTCGCTCCCTCCTCCGTCTCCATAAGGCCGGCCTCATTCCGGTCCCCGGTATCCGGGGCCTCCCTCCCCACCGGGTTGAAACACCCGGCACACAGCACCGCCCAGCATCCCAGGGCACACCAATACAAGGGGTTTATCTTACTCATCACCACTCCTTTAGGAACAAACAAGTAAAGTACGGAAAAACCGGAACCCGGTTAAGGACACCAAGAAAAAATAGATGGACAGGGACCTTAGGGGTTGGCCTGTAGGGGGATGTATAGGATACTAAAAGCCCTATAGGGTCCCCCCGGTGGGGCGCGCTAAAAGCCCTTTCATGGGTTTATGATAAGCCCCGGACAAGAAAATGGTCAATCTCCTTTTTGCCCGAAACCTCCTTCTTACCGGCCTGTAAGGGATACCCATTTCCCAATTTTCCCTCCCCAACCACGCCTCCCCGTAAAGCCCCGCACAGCTGGGGCCGTATGCCTGTATCCTTAAGCTTTGATCCGGCGATACTTGACATGCTCCCTGTTTTTTTACCATCATAGAGCCGATATGGATGATCTCTGCTTTAAGACCCCTTATATGAAAGCCCCGACGCTCAAAAGATCCTATTTGGAAAGTTTAACCACCCATGAATTGATACGATTAGCCGACGGTTTCGGTATTGAGATCCCCCCGGACTTGGAGCGGATATTTATCATTGCAGAAATAATAGATATCACCGCCGACCATGCCCTCAATGAGGCCGGTTTAGGGTCCGCCGAAACCCTGCCCCTGCTTGAAACTCATATTCCTGAAGCGGTTCCCTTGCCCAAGCAGTACAATATAACCTTTATTGAGGTCTTGCTCCGGGATCCCCTGTGGGTCTTTACGTTTTGGGAAATCAAAAGCGCGGATAAAGAATGTTATGAAAAGGCGGGGGATTTTAAGGGGTATCAGCTTAAAGTATCCCCGGTGGACCCTTCCGGGACTTCCCTAAAAGAAGATTCCTTTACCATTCAAGTGGGCGCCTCCGATACCGCGTGGTATCTGGGCTTTCCTCCCGGAGGAGGGCGTTTCAAGGTGGAGTTGTGTGTGATCCGGGGAGGGGAAGAGGTGGTGCTGGCCGTTTCTCATCCCTTTACCGTGCCGACTTTGTTTATCCCTTCCCCGTCGAAGCAGGCCGCGGGAAATGACCTGTATACCCCCCTTGCCTGGCTATCGGGAATTGAGGATTTCCATATCCTCCGCAACGAGGATCGCCGTTCCCGTATAAAATCCTTCGGGTAACAAAGCGGGGCTTTTTCTGGCAAGGGCTCTGCTTCACGTCAGCCTTTTGCAAAAGGCCCATGCGTATTTTTCTATGCTCTCTATTTTTTCTATTTTTTTATAAGGATAGGTGTATGCCCAAACCTCATGTGATTTCGATTGTGCTTCATGCTCATCTGCCCTTTGTCCGGCATCCCGAGGCGCCCCAGTCCTATGAAGAACGGTGGTTTTTTGAAGCCCTTTCCGAGACGTATCTCCCCCTGCTGGAAGTGCTCGACCGGCTTGACGGGGATCATGTTCCTTTTAGACTGGGGCTTTCCCTTTCCCCGACCCTCTGTCACATGCTGAAGGATGAACTGCTCATTCAGCGGTACCTTGAATATACCAATAAACAGATCGAATTCGGACTTCAGGAGATGGAGCGGACCCGAGGGGAAGGGGAACTGCAGCATCTGGCAAAACGATTTTACGATACGGTAGTGGACCGGCGGATCTTATTTACCGAGCGCTATGAGGGAAATATCCTCAAAATCCTGGATTATTATCAAAGAAAAGGCCGGATTGAACTCTTGGCTACCGCGGCTACCCATTGCTTTTTACCTTTTTATGCCGCTAATAACGAAGCAATTCAGGCCCAGTTTGAAGTTGCCCTTGCCTCGTATCGCCTCAATTTTGGGAGGTCCCCCCAGGGGTTTTGGCTTCCGGAGCTTGGCTGGGCCCCGGAATTGGAAAGGTATCTGAGGGCCTATAATTTCGCCTATACCTTGGTAGATACCCATGGACTTATCTTCGGCAAACCCAATGCCGCTAAGGGGAGTTTTTATCCTGTCAAAACCCCCCAGGGGATCTTTGTCATGGCCCGGGACTTTTACGCCTATCACGATATTGCGGATAAGGATCGGGGGTTTTCCTATGCAGGGGAGTACCGGGATCTCTATGAAGATGTGGGATACGAACTGCCTTCTGAAATGGTAAAGTCCTTTCTTGCATCCAACGGGGGGCGTACCCAAACCGGGTATAAATACCGGGCCTTGGGTTGCCTGGATCGTAAAAAGCAGGTGTATGATCCCAAGAAAGCTTCGCAAAAGGTTAAAGAACAGGTCCGCACCTTTCTTGATGCCCGCATTTCCCGGCTGGAGGCTGCATCAGCCTATATGCAAGAGACCGCCATAAGCCTTTGCGCCTACAAAGCCGATACCTTTGGCCGCCTCTGGTATGAGGGGCCTGAGTTTTTGGAAACCCTGTTTCGGGAAGGGAGTACCCGGGAGGCTCTTCAGTTTATGACCCCCGCAGAATACCTCTATAAGCAGGATATGTCCCACTTTCAGCGGATGGTTCCTGAATTTTCCTCCTCAGGAACCAATGGATACGCTGAAATGTGGCTTGATGCCTCCAATGACTGGATTTATCGCCATACGGTCCGTTCTCTGGAACGGATGATTGAACTGGCGGAGCGTTTTCCCAATGAATCAGGTATTAAGGAGCGGGCCTTAAACCAGGCAGCCCGGGAGATCCTCTTGGCTCAAACCTCGGACTGGACGAAGCGCTTGTACAAACAAGAATCGGTGGAGTACGCCCGTAATCAGCTTGAGGGGGCTTTACGCAATTTTACCACCATCTATGAGGCTCTGGGGAGTAATTACATCAGTACCGAATGGCTTACCACGCTGGAACAGCGGCATAATATCTTTCCCTCCATAAATTACCGGGTTTTTCGGCGAAAACAATAGAGCTTACCGGTACAGAACCGGCGAGGGATTGGAGAGACCCTCGGCCCCGCTTCAAGGCTCTGCATCAAGGGCGCATGGTTAGTATGACGAATTTTTTACCCTGAGCGGTAAAGGAAAAACCGGTGCTGGAGCCGGTTTTTCCCAAGCCTTCGGTAGGGTTTGACCTTTTGTAAATGCCTTTCTATGGAAAAATAGCATTGCGGTTCACCAATATCCAAGGTATTGTGCGGAGATAGTGCACAATTCTCTTGATTATTCAGAACATATAGCGTATGAATAAAAAGAAGTACCTATCGAACCGCTATGAGGTGAGCCGTGTAAGGTGGAGTACATTAATGCAGGGAGAAAACACATGAATTTTGAGAAAGTAAAAAAATTGGCCTCCAAAGCCGGAGAAAAGGCTCAAGATTGGAGCGAAAAAGGCTTTAAAGCTTCCAAAGAATGGGTGAATAAAGCCGGCGCCAAGGCTCAAGATCTTGGAGAAAAAGGGGTATTGGCCATAGAAATAAAACAGCTTAAAGGGCAGACCCTGAAGTTGATCGATAACCTTGGCCTTGAAGTTTACGAAACCTTGGTTACCCAGAAGGCCGAGGCTATCACCTGTGAGACCCCCAAGATAAAAGAAATTCTCGCAGAAGTCGCTTCAATCAAAAAGGTTATTGAGCAGAAAGAAGCAGAACTGCAAAACCGGCAGGATAGATGAGGCATATACCTTCAATGGGCTGAGGGCGATCCTGTTTCTTCGGCGCACAGGCGTGGCCCTTATGCCTCACTGCGTATCGGGGTGTAGAAACAACCTAGGTTTTCTTATTCCTCACCGAAGGCCCTGATGAAAGGCCCAGGCCGCTTTGTTTCTTTGATGAGGGACCTATCCATAAGGTCGAATACCTGGGCGGCTTCTTACGTGTGGTTTAATCGGGCATAAGGAGAGTATAGGGATGCATCGGAAATGAACCGACAAGCCCACCCTTTACGGCTTAGCCTTGCCCGGGAAGGAGCGGTTTTTACAAGACTCCGAGCGATACCATAGAGGTTTGACAAAGCCCTGCTCGCTTCACCCGTTTATCCGTTTCAAGAAAGCCTTGGTCCGTTCCTGCTGCGGATGGTCGATGAGATCCGCCGCAGGGCCCGATTCAATAAAGACCCCTCCGTCCATGAAAAGCACCCGGTCCGCCACATCCCGGGCAAAGGCCATTTCATGGGTCACAATAACCATGGTCATCTTCTCCGCTGCAAGAGCCCGGATCACCGTGAGTATCTCGCCGGTGAGCTCCGGGTCCAGGGCGCTCGTGGGCTCATCAAAGAACAGAACCTCCGGGTCCAGGGCAAGGGCCCGGGCAATGGAAACCCGCTGCTGCTGCCCCCCGGATAAGGCGCAAGGGTAGGCGTCGGCTTTTTCCGAGAGCCCCATCTTTTCCAGCAGATTCCGCGCCCTGGCCTCAGCCGCTTTTTTGGTCCGGTGCAGTACGTGAATCTGAGCCTCGGTGATATTCCGAAGAACCGAGAAATGGGGGAACAGGTTGAAGTTCTGAAACACCAGGCCTACCTTGAGGCATAAGCGGCGGAGTACCGAGGCCGGGGCATAAATCCCGTCTTTGACCATGACCGAACCGGCCAAGGTGATGCTGCCCCGGTCAATCAATTCGAGATGGGTAATGGACCTCAGCAGGGTTGACTTCCCTGAGCCTGAGGGTCCGATGATGGCCACCACTTCACCTTGAGCTACGGTGAAGGATACGTGCTGTAACACCGGGGACTTCCCAAAAGATTTGGAAACCCCCGCCACGTTGATTACTTCCATGCCGGTTTATTCCTTAATTTCCTTAATTAAGGATGCTTTTACCCATACCCTGCTCAGGCATCCCTTATTCATAATAGGAAAGCTTCTTTTCATACCAGGTGAAGGTCAGAGAAACCACCCAGTTCATAATAAAATAGAACACCCCGGCGATAAAGATCGGCAGGGTGGAGAATTCCCGGGCCGAGGCATTTTGGGCTGCGTGGAACAGCTCCGCTACCCCGATGGTTTGGGCCAAGGCCGTGTCCTTAACCAGGGTGATCACCTCGTTTCCCGTGGCAGGTAAGATCCGCTTAATAACCTGGGGTAAAATGATCCTCCCAAAGGTCTGGGAAGGGGTAAATCCCAGGACCTTGGCGGCTTCATACTGGCCCTTGGCGAGGGATTCTATCCCCCCTCGGTAAATTTCTGCAAAATACGCCGCATAGTTCAGCACAAAGGCGATGATAACCGCGATAAAACGATCATAAGACAATACAATCCTGAGGAAGCCCCAGAATTCCGGGGACCCTATAACCGTTCCAAGCCAATCATGGAGGGCTTTATAGAGATACTTGGGGGCAAAATAGATAAAGATGAGCTGTAAGATCAGGGGGGTTCCGCGGAGGATCAACAGATACCCGGTAATCAGCCCCCGTATCACCGGATGCCTCGACATCCGTCCAAATGCCAGGGGCATCGCCAAAGGCAGGGAAAACAGGAGGGTCAGAAAAAACACCTCCAACGAGATTACCGCTCCCTGCAGCATGATGCCCAGCATTTGAACCATGGGTAGCCCTATTTACCAATCATGGAAATATCCGCGCCGAACCATTGTACCGTAAGGCGGCTTAGGGTTCCATCTTTGGCCATGGCTTCCAGGGTTTCCCAGACCTTATTCGCCAAGGCCAGATCGCCCTTTCTGAAGCCGATACCAAATTCTTCCGGGGCCAGGGTTTCCTCCAAAATACGGAAGGCTTTTCCTGAACGGGTAATGTTGTCGTTAGCCACCACGAGGTCCATGATGATGGCATCCACCCCGCCTACTTCCAGGTCCATCAAAGCAGTCAGGTATTCTTTGTATTCAATCACCTCTCTGAGACTGGCCTTTAATGCCGCAGCTTCGTTTAAGGCGTCCACCGAGGATGAACCGGCCTGAAGCCCCGCGGTTTTTCCCGCTAAATCCGCAAGGGTGGTATAGGCGGCGTCGGCCTTGACCACCACCACCTGGGCATTCTTCAAATAGGGTTTCGTGAAGGTAAGGGCGGTCTTCCGCTCTTCGGTGATGGTGAATCCATTCCAAATACAATCAATTTCCCCGGTATTGAGCTCCTGTTCCTTGGCGTTCCAGTCAATAGGCTGCAGTACCAGCTCTACTCCCATCCGGGAAGCCACTTCCCTGGCCAGATCCACATCGTATCCCACGATTTCATTGGCTTCATTGCGGAACCCCATGGGGGGGAACGAATCGTCAAGGCCCAGGATCAATTGCTTCTTGGTCAGGACGTTCTCGAGGGACGCATCCCCAGGGGCCGTACCCTTTGAAGCGGGGGCTTCCTTCTTGGCGCCGGCAACCACACCGGTAAGGGCCAATAAGCCGCAAAACCCCATCATAACCATTCTTTTCATCATGTTCTCTCCTTAGAATA
>JAITRH010000139.1 GCA_031288495.1 Treponema sp.
TTCTTTTTCCGGCTAAAAAGCGAGATAAAATACTTTTCCAGGCTTACCCGTTTTAAGAGTTGTTTCAGGATAATCCGGTACAGCCCAAAGGATAGGGCAAGGGAACCGATGAAGATCAGGGGCAGTCCCCAGGCTTGGACCGTCTCAGGAAGCAGGGGCATAAGAAACCGGGCGTATATAACGATCAGCCCGAGAAAACAAAGGATCATAATCAGTACATTAAAGACCGTTGCTCCCAGGATAAAAAGCAGGGTGTTCGTTTTTTTACTCAATCCGCGGCCTCCTTTTTAGACGGTTTTATCGCCACTGATTTGGGGCTTATAAAGCTGGATATCAAGAGGATAATACAGCAAACCACCACACTGGCATCGGCAATATTAAAGGTAGGCCACCGCTCCATCCCCAGGAATCCATAGAATTTAACGCTGATAAAATCTACGACCCCATCAGGCCGGAAAATACGATCCAGGATATTACCGATTCCTCCTCCCATGATCCCTGCGAAAAGCCAGCGCCGGAAACCGAAAAATTCCTTGGATTTAAGGTAATACCCCAAAAGGAGACCCAACACGATAATGGGAAGCACGATGAACAGCAGGGGCCGCAGGGAATCCGGCAGATTATGGCCCAGACTAAAAGCAATGGCCTTATTCCGTACATGGATGATCCACAGGAAGTCGTTACCGAATACGTCGAGGATCCGGGTGCCGGACCAATGGGTAACAATAAATTCCTTAACACCTTGATCTAAGAGGATAATAAAGCCGCTCAGGAGGAAAGGTAAAACCTTGGATTTGGTGTCAACCTTCACGTATGCTGCTCCTCTTATAAGCCTGTAGGCAGGTCAATAAATTCCGTATCTATATGCAGTTGCCCGGCGCACTGTTCCATGATCTTGCGGACCCCCCACACTTCGGTGGCATAATGCCCTCCGGCAATCAGGTTGATCCGCCCTTCCACGGCCTCATGGTACACCTGATGGGAAGGTTCCCCGGTAACATACAAATCAAGCCCCTCGGCAATCGCTTGAGAGGTTTCTTTGGCCGCGCCTCCGGAGATCACCCCGCAGGTTTGGCTCTGCTCTTTTCCAAAGGGATACACTCCCAGGGGCGGTCTATCCATGAAGCTGATCCGGTGCACCGCTTCTTCAGTGGTCAAAGGCTTCTTAAGGGTACCCTTATACCCTATTTTACGGCCATGATACCAGCCGAAAGGCTCAGGGTTTGCAATCCCTAAACGTTCTGCCAAGACCCCGTTATTTCCCCATTGGGGGTGCTCATCCAGAGGCAGGTGTACTGCATAGAGGGCGAGGTTGTGGTCCAGCAGGAACTGGATCCGGGCTCTCAGGGGATCCCGGATCCGCAGCGGGGCCCCCCAGAAAAGCCCATGATGGACAAAAAGCATCCCCGCCCCGGCTACCGCAGCCCGTTTAAAGGTTTCAAGACATGCATCCACGGCAAAGGCGATCTTTCCCAGTTCCGCTCCGTCATTATCCACCTGGATCCCGTTCAAGGAAGGGTCGATACTGCTGAATCCCTCTATATCCAGGAGGCTCCTGAAAAAATCATCTAAGGTACGGGTGGTGATGAAAGTAATCATGGAGAAAGTATATATCCAAAATCCGGTAAATTCCAAGCCCCGCCGGTTTCAAAATGAATGGTTCCTCCCAGGCCTTTGCGCCGGGATAGGCTTACCCGGGGGCTTGTGGGAGCGTGTTCCAAGAGAAGGCTCGCAAAATTGGTCATGATCGATGCGGTCCCTTCGATAAAAACGTCATATTTCCATTGGGCCTGCTTATTCCCTGATATACACGCCGAGTACAGGGGGTACTTGGCAGGACAATCAGAATAATCCAGGGGGCCTGCGCCGTCTACCGCAGCCAAGACCACGGGAGTATCGGTTTCCAATATCTGGAGGAGCGGTCCATACGGGCGGTTCCGCTTCTGGGGATCATTTATCCTGTCAGAGGTCATAAACAGGGCGGGAACCTGGGGCCGAATAAGGGATTTGACCTTTGGGGGATGCTCCGGATCAGCAAATTCATAGACCGACCACAGGGGACTCTCCACCAGGATAAGCCCTTTCACCGCAGGATTGGCAGCGCGCCATTCCGGGGAAGTTCCCAGCAGCGCCAAGGCGGATCCGCCGGCATCGTAGCCTGCTAAAAAGAGGGTGTTTTGATCCGCTCCAGATTCCGGGAAATCCCTGTACAGACCTTGCCTGATATATGAAAGCAGAAAACGGATATCGTCCATCCTGCCCGCTTCTAAGGCCCGGCCCCGGCGATTCGCCCCTGCTGTCGCGTTTCCCTGGGCAAAGGCCTGGAAGATCCGGAACCGCTCTTGCACCGGGGGACCGTACCGCTTTCCCTCAGCTCCCCAGGCCGGGAAGTCAAAGCCCCGCCGGGAAAAACTCAGTACGGTAAACCCCTGATCCCGTAGTTTCCCACATACCTGATCCACCATGCCTACCGAGCCAAATACCGGAGGAACCAGGAGCATAAGGGGCCGTGCCGGGGAAGCCCCTGGGGTATCCGGCTCTAGCGGACCATAGAGCCTGAGGAATATATCCGCATCCCGCGCTTCGTCCCGGATCGTATGGGTCTTTACCCCTGAAAAGGTCAAACGGGTATCCCGGCGTGGGGAAAAATACAGGGCCATGGCAGCGGTGAGGATAAGGAAGCCCACCCATACCATAGTAAAGCTTTGGCGGGGGATAGTATCCCGGTTCCACCACCCCAGATGATCCAGCAATAGCGGGACATGACGGATATTCAGGAACACCGTACAAAGCAGCAAGGGAACACATTCAGGCCGAAAGCCATAGGCAGGAAACAAACCCGCCCCTATAGCCAAAGCCATAAGGGGGAACCAGACCAAGCCATCCTGGGACTGTAAGCTCCTGATATAGGGACGGATTGCCGGTAATACGAGGAACACCACCACCAGCACTTCAGGAATTCCTATGTTTTCCCGCATATAACCGGCTTCTTTATACGGAACGATTCGAAGTAATACGGAAGGTCAATCCTTCTTCCTCGGTGGGATGCCAATCCGCGATCAGGGTATCTCCTTCCTTTATTTTCCCCCCAATAATAGCCCTGGCCAGGGGATTTTCCAGTTCATTCTGAATGACCCGTTGCAAAGGCCGGGCCCCAAAGAGCGGATCATACCCCCGTTCCGCCAAGAGATCCCTGGCTTCTTGCGTAAGGGTGAGGCTTATCTTCCGTTCGGCAAGCCGTTCCGTCAGGTGCTTGAGCTGGATTGCCACAATGCTGCGGATCTCCCCTTTGCCCAAGCGATTAAAGATCACCCGTTCATCAATACGGTTTAGGAATTCCGGCCTGAAGCTTTGCTTTAAAAGTGCCCTTATGGCTCCCTCAATATCCTCATGCTGTTTTGCCTCCAGAATGAGGTCTGAGCCGAGGTTACTGGTCATGATGATGATCACATTCTTAAAGTCCACCACCCGGCCCTGGCCATCGGTAAGCCTCCCGTCATCCAAGAGCTGGAGGAACAGGTTGAACACCTCAGGATGGGCCTTTTCAATTTCATCGAAGAGGATCACGCTATAGGGCCGCCGCCGGACTGCTTCGGTCAACTGGCCCCCCTGTTCATACCCCACATACCCCGGAGGCGCGCCGATGAGGCGGCTGACCGCGTGTTTCTCCCCGTACTCGCTCATATCTATCCGGGTCAGGGCCTTCTCATCGTTAAAGAGAAAATCCGCCAGGGTTTTGGCAAGCTCGGTTTTACCCACTCCCGTAGGACCGAGAAACAGAAACGAACCCAGGGGACGGCTGGCATCGGAAAGCCCTGCCTTGTTCCGCCTGATGGCATCTGCTACGGCAGATACCGCGGTATCCTGGCCCACCACCCGTTCGGCCAAGACCTTTTCCAAATCCAGGTATTTTTGTAATTCCCCGGACAGCATCTTGGAGACGGGGATCCCGGTCCAGGCAGCAACCACCTGGGCAATATCCTCTTCCCGTACTTCTTCCCGGAGTAAGGCGGGCTGTTCCTCGCCCTGGCGCTCTTCCATTTGACCGGTCAGACGGCTGAGTTTTTTCTGGGCATCCGGGATGAGGCCGTGCTTGTACTCCGCAGCTTTGGTGAGGTTCCCTTCCCGTTCATACCGGGTTTCTTCTATTTTAAGTTCTTCTATATACTGTTTTATATCCCGAAGCTGCTGGATATCCTGCTTTTCCTTATCCCAGCGGGCCTGCATGGCGTCCCGTTCAGCGCTCAGATCCGCGATTTCCTGGTCCAGTTTTCCCAGCCGTTCCCTGGAAGCTCCGTCCTCTTCCTTGCTTAGGGCCTGCTTTTCTATGGAAAGCTGCAAGAGCTTCCGCTCCAGTTTATCCAGTTCTGTAGGCCGGCTATCCAACTCCATTTTAAGGCGACTCGCCGCCTCATCTACCAGGTCTATGGCCTTGTCCGGGAGGAAACGGCTGGTGATGTACCGATCCGAAAGACGGGCCGCCGCTACCAAGGCTTCATCTTTGATGCGGACCCCGTGATGTACTTCGTACCGTTCCTTGAGGCCCCGGAGTATGGCGATGGTATTCTCCACCGAAGGCTCCGGGGTATAGACCTGTTGAAAGCGCCGTTCCAGGGCAGGATCCTTCTCGATGTACTTACGGTATTCATCGAGGGTGGTGGCTCCGATGCAGCGGAGTTCCCCCCGGGCCAGGGCAGGCTTCAGGAGATTAGAGGCGTCGGTGGCCCCTTCCGCGGCTCCCGCTCCCACCAGGGTGTGGAGTTCGTCGATGAATAGCATGATTTTTCCCTCAGAACCCTGGATTTCATGGATCACCGCCTTGAGGCGATCTTCAAATTCCCCCCGGAATTTCGCTCCCGCTACCAGGGCCCCCAGATCCAGGGAGAGGAGCCGTTTTCCTTTGAGTCCATCAGGGACATCTCCGGCCATGATGCGCCGGGCCAGTCCTTCGGCAATAGCGGTTTTCCCCACTCCCGGCTCACCGATAAGGACCGGGTTGTTTTTGGTTCTGCGGGAGAGCACCTGCATGACCCGGCGGATTTCCTCGTCCCGGCCAATCACGGGATCCAGCTTTTCCTGCCGTGCCAGGGCGGTGAGGTCCCGGCAATATTTATCCAGGACTTGGTACTTGTCTTCCGGGTTCTGGTCGGTGATCCGGGTATTTCCCCGGATGTGTTTCAGCGCCGAGAGGATCCCCTGCTTGGTGATCCCCGCCTTTCGCAAAACATCCCCGGTTTTTCCCTCGCTTATAGCCAGGGCCACGAGTATATGTTCGGCGGATACGTATTCGTCTTTGAGGGAGGCCGCTTCGGTCTCTGCTTTTACCAGGACCTTGGAGGCGGCAGAAGAAAAATAAAGCTGCGCCGCGGCTCCGTATATCTTGGGCGTTTCTGCGGTGAGGGCTTCCATATGAGCGATAAGTTGAGCCGGATCCGCACCGATGCGTTCGATAAGGGGAGAAAGGATCCCCTCTTCCTGCTGCAGGAGGGCAAGGAGCACATGCTCAGGCTCAACCTGGGCGTGATCCCCCTTTTGTGCGAGCGCGAAAGCCTTGTTAAGGGCTTCCTGGGCTTTAATGGTTAACTTTTCGGCATTCATAAATATACCATAAAAGAATTAAGCCCCTTTGACAATAGACGGTCAGTTACCCGTGAAAGCCCGTTCTCTGGGGAGGAAAAGCTCATAGGCCCATGAGGGGTTCTTCAAAAGGCAAGGCAGGGAAAAAAGAAGGGGCTATCAATTTTTAAAAGGAAGGCATTACCCTGGTATCACCACCGGTACCATGCCCGCATTGCGGAAGCGACGATGTAACGAAGAACGGAACATCCAAGCAGGGCAAACAAGGCTTTTGTGGAAAATTCCCGTATATTTTTGAAAAATTCTCGGATGTTTTTGGAAAATTCCCGGAGAATTTTTTGAAATGGCAGGGTGTTTTTGCCCAATAGCCTGCCCCATATACAGTGCCGCCTTGGAATTGGGTACCATTGACCCGTCTTAAGGGTTATGGCGGTACAAGCCCTGTTGTTTATGGTATACTGCGGTACGGTCCCGCAGGACAGTATCGGAATGTTTTATACCGTGATAGACCGGCACCTATACCTTGGAGGGAAAAGAAGCATGGCAATACCGTTGTATGGGAAGGCTATGGTGGCAATCAGGGAGGATGGAATTATTATAAAAGACGCGGATGATGCTTTTGGATTGTTTGTTATGAATACAGGTTCCACGATAATAATGAAAAGAGAAAACAGGGTAGATACTTTTTTTGATGTATCCCCGGGAATTGCGGGCGAAATACTGCAAAAGTTTTCAAAGTATCATAAAAGAACGGCCATAGTTGGAGATTTTACAGACATAAAGAGTACATCCTTAAAAGATTTCATGTGTGAAAGTAATAAGACAGGACAAATACTATACGTAACTACCCTAGAGGAAGCGTTAAAAATCTGTACCGAATGAATAGTAGCAAAGCATAATGGAGCACGGCGGTACGTCGGCATAAGAGGGCTGTTTACGCGCAGACCTTCGGTCTTACCATTCCCAGGGCAAACCTCCGCCCCTTTTTACAGCCCCGGTCTTGTTT
>JAITRH010000195.1 GCA_031288495.1 Treponema sp.
AGTTCCGGTTTGAAGTAAGTGTCCCGATACTGTTCTATGCCGTAGACTTCGTTCCCCACCCGGACATTGAGGTATTGTTCCGCTCCCGGTGACGCGTTGTAGTAGCCCTCCGGGGTGATGCAGAGCCATTCCCCATCGTCAAAACTAACAAATTGGGCGATTTCTTTGCCCATTTCCGCGTCCCAGAACTTGTAGGTAGTATCCCAGGACCCCGAGACAATATGCCGGCCGTCGGGGCTAAAGGCCACAGCGCTGACCGTATTGCGGTGACCTAAAAGGCTCTTGAGTTCCCGGCCCGATTCGGTGTCCCAGACCTTGACGGTCTTATCGGAAGACCCGGAGACGATACGCCGGCCGTCGGGGCTGAAGGCCACGGAAAAAACGCTATCCCTATGCCCTTCAAGGGTGAAGAGTTCCCGGCCTGCGGCATCCCGCCGGTCCGATATGTCCCAGACATTGACGGTCTTATCATCGGATCCCGAGGCGATACGCCGCCCATCGGGACTGAAAGCTACCCCCCAGACACCATTGCTATGCCCAGAAATACTGACGAGTTCCCGGCCCGATTCGGCGTCCCAGACCTTGACGGTCTTATCCCGGGAGCCCGAAACGATGTACCGGCCGTTGGGGCTAAAGGCCACAGCGCTAATATCATTATGCCCAGCGATGCTGAGGAGTTCCCGGTCTATTACAGACCGCCGGTCCGACACATCCCAGACCTTGAGGGTATCATCATAAGACCCGGAGACGATACGCCGGCCGTCGGGGCTAAAGGCTACGGAAGTAACCAAACCGCTATGCCCAGAAAAGCTCTGGAGTTCCTTGCCCGATTCGGCGTCCCAGACCTTGACGGTCTTATCAAGAGACCCCGAGACGATGCGCCGCCCATCGGGACTAAAGGCCGCAGATTCAACCCCACCGTCATGCCCCACAAGAGAACGGAATTCCCGGCCTGCGGCATCCAGGACCTTGACGGTCTTATCCCGGGAACCCGAAACGATGTACCGCCCGTCGAGGCTAAAGGCCATGGAGCTGATATGATCACTATGCCCAGAAATACTGACGAGTTCCCGGCCCGATTCGGCGTCCCAGATCTTGACGGTCTTATCGGAAGACCCGGAGACGATACGCCGGCCGTCGGGGCTGAAGGCCACGGAAAAAACGATGCCCCTATGCCCCTCAAGGGTGAGGGGTTCTCGGCCTGTGGCGTCCCAGATCTTGACGGTATCATCCCAAGACCCCGAAACGAGGCGTCGGCCATCGGGGCTAAAGGCCACAGAGTCAACAGCACTGCTATGCCCTGTAAGGGTCCGGAGTTCTCGGCCTGTGGCGGAGTTCCAGATTGTGATTGTAGTATCGTTATACCCCGAGGAAACGATATGCCGGCCGTCAAGACTATAGGTTGCAGAACGGACACCTCCCGTATCCAGGTTAAGGAGTTCCCTGCCGGTGTCCGCGTCCCAGACCTTGACGGTCTTATCAAGAGACCCCGAGACAATGCACCGGCCGTCGGGGCTATAGGCTACAGCTATAATATCACCCTTAGCATAGATGCCGAGCAGTTCCCTGCCGGTGTCCACGTCCCAGACCTTGATGGTCTTATCCCGGGAGCCCGAGGCGATGCGCCGGCCGTCGGGGCTGAAGACAACGGTTCGTATGAAATCACCATGCCCATAGATGCCGAGCAGTTCCCTGCCGGTGTCTGCATCCCAAACCTTGATGATCTTATCCCGGGAGCCCGAGGCGATGCGCCGGCCGTCGGGGCTGAAGGCCACGGAGTTCACGTTATCGCCATGCCCGGAAAGGGTACGGAGTTCCCGGCCCGTTTCCGCGTCCCAGACCTTAACGGTCTTATCGGAAGACCCCGAGGCGATACGCCGGCCGTCGGGGCTGAAGGCCACGGAATTAACCGCCTCGGTATGCCCCACCTGGGGGAACACCGCCACATCCTGCGCGGAAACCCGCATCGCCGCCAGCCCAATAAGGGTCACAGCCAAAACTACAATCTTCTTCATTTTTATCCTCACTAGATAAAATTGATAAAATTTCCGACTGGAGTTTGTGCAAGCCTTCGGCTTGCTTTCCGCGAAACTCCCAAGCTCCGCGCTCTGCGCTGAGCCGCCCGCCGGCTTTTATAAACCGCCCCTACGGGCAGGTTTTCCAAAAAGGTGATCGGCATCTGTGCCTTACCCAATCATAACGGTTCACGCCTGGAAATGGTTATTCCCCTATAGGTGGTTGAGATAGGGATGAATAGCATAAACCAGAAAATTTTAGCGCCTCTTTTTGCATTAAAATAGATCTTTTCTGATTCTGTAACAAATTCAAGAGTCTCACCCGCAATTTCTATTGTGTGTGTACCATCGGGAACAACATAGTAACTTTTATCGCCTTTATATTTTAAGAGATACAAAGCCGGCTTCCCGTCTATATAAACCTCCGTATTGCTGTTTTGGTTGAAGTCTGAATCTACAGTTTCTATAATCAACAAAGACTGTCCTTGTTTTGGAACTACATCGCTTGTATACCCATAATTAGCATTGAGGACTATGCCGATTTTGTTACCGGACTGTTGTATAACAGGCGAATACCTCCGGCCAGCAGCAAAATTTCCTATTGCCGCTAATCCTTCCGCATGTTGATAGGATGAGCCGCCGCTATAGTAGTAATTGCATACAATTGCATGCTGCCCTGCCGTAACACCCACTAAAGTGTTTGACGGCCATCTAACCGGTTCGCCGTCAAATTCAACTACGGTCAAATAAGGTGATACGAAAAGCTGGCACTCGGTTAGGTCTGATGTTAGTGCAACTCCAGTCTGTCCTTTCAATCCGCTGCTTACACAACCAGCAGACAACAGTACCATTACCATGCTAAGCATTATCCAAATACAACTATTCTTTTTCATGTTTACCCTCCTACGGTAAAATTCCCGGCCGGAGTTTGGGAGAAACTCAAACCCCGCCGGCTTTTCACACGCCCCTACGGGCAGGTTTTACGGTAAAACCGCGCCAGGACATGGTGTCCTAAAAAACGTTAAAACCGGACAAACCTGCACTGCTACCTCGTCATATCCATGATATTGAAACTCGCCGTACCGCTTTGAAAGAGCCCGCCGCCCTGGAACTGGACCAGAAGAGTGTATTTATGGTTTGCCACAAAATCATAGGTAATGTTTAGACCGTTTGCTCTGTTAGTTCCATCATAATAGTTTCCTTCCAGGGTGTGTTTACCTGTGGGCAGTTCAACCGTGGTGCTGGTCAAAATCCCGCCGATGCCTTTTTTCCAGTGGACAGATTTGCCGTCAAAGGACGTTATCGTAATATAATTTGTTGATAAGTCCAATTCACTCAGTTCGCTTTCAGGGATATCTTTTACCGATGTTATGGTTGACCTGCATCCTGAAAAAAGCGCCAGTACGATGAACACCAGCGCTATACCTGGCGTTCCCAACAAAATCTTCATGTTTGCCATTTTCTTCTCCTAAATAATGGTAAAGTTTTCGCGTATAAGCCCGCAGGCTTTTATTCTCAAGGTTAAAAAGGTGACTCACACCTCCTGCGTTACCGCGAAGCGCAAAAAGGCCTGTTATGTGCAGCATGCCCGTTCCTTCCACAGTTTCTTGTTTTTCCTCTTTTAATTGGAGTAAACAATTTTTCCATCGTTTCCTACGCCAACAAATTGACCGTTTCCGAAAGCAACGCCATTAATTTTGGTTGTGCCAAATTTGCTGTCTGCAAGTGAACTCCAGGTAAGCCCATCCGTGGAATACGCCATTTTCCCGTCCTGCCCACCAGCAATAAACATTCCTCTGCCATACGTGATGGCAGTAATACTGGAACCGCCAAAAATGTTGTTGGGTTTATTATCCCAGCTAAATCCATTTGCGACATCTCCTTTTATACCATCCGCCGTATAACCGAGGGTATGATCAATAACATAGACAAATTTCCCATTACCGTAAGCAATAGCGGCCTTTTCACTGTAGTCTGCCCTTGCATGGACAATCCACGTTATGGCGTCCGTCGAATAAGCCACTATTGATTCAACGCCCATACCGTTGTATGAAATAGCAAGATATTTTCCAGTACCGTCATAGGTTATGGCGGAAATACTACCGAAACTAAATGGAAAAGGAAGATCCGAAACCGTATCCCACGATACGCCGTCAACGGAATAAGCAATTACCGAACCTTCATACACACCACCGGCGACAAATTTTCAATTGCCGTAAACGACACATTCCGCCTTGTAAAACGGACTTTTATCGACCAGCGTCCAGGCGATTCCCTCTGCGGAATATGCTATTTTTTCCCCTCCTACCGCCACAAATTTGCTATCGCCAACCGCCGTCCATTCTACGCCATCGGCAGAATAACTTATTTTGCCGTCACTCCCACCGGCGGCAAATTTTCCGCCGCCCCATGCAACGCACGTAACATGAGACATACCAAAGGCCGTATTTGTAACTGCGGTAAATGACTGAGCATCGGCGCTTGCCCATACCGCTGTGGCGGCAAGCAGGGCCGCCATGCCCAACGCACGAAAAAACATTTTTTTCATTTTTATCCTCCCGGATAAAATTGCCTGTGGGGTTTGTGCGAAACACAAACCCCACAGGCTTTGTACACCGCCTCCGCGTTACCTACTCAAAGTCAAAGTTGTGGTCAGGGAATTCCGGCGCGGTATTGCCCTGGATTGCATCGAGTTTCTGTATGCTTATCTTCATGTTATCCGTAACGCCGAACACGCCGCCGCCTTCTTGCGTAGCGGTATTGCCGGTGATCGTGGCGTTCCCCTCCATGACCATTTTGTCCTGAAGAAATATGCCGCCGCCCAGTTTAGCGGAATTGCCGCTGATCGCCGCCTCATCGTACAGGGTAATCTGGCTGAGATACCCGTTTTTGGTGTCGGTAAAGGTGATTATCCCCCCGCCGGCATTCCCCGCGCTGTTGGCAGTGATCGATGAGTTGTCCCGCATGATCAAACTTGAACCGGACAAGGCAAGGCCGCCGCCGTTACCAGCTACCGCCTTGTTGCCGGTGATATGGGATGTATCGAACATGACCATGACGCTCCCCAGCTCAAGATACACCCCGACATTATCGTTTCCCTGGTTATGGGAAACCTCCGCGTCGTCCCGCATGATTACCACACCCCCTATGGCGTATATTCCACCACCGTTGGTATTGTTTGTTATTTTCGCGCCCTTTGCCAGCGTTAAGGTTCCGGCTACAACAACCGCGGGAAGGTTTTTTGTCGTGTTCACGCCGCTTATCTCGATATGCTCAAGCCTGAGGTTTGAGTAGGTAAGCCCTAAGGTAACGTCATTCTGATCGGCCGGAGTCAGGACCGCCCGTTCCGGCCCGGAGGCGCCCGGCTTCCCGGTGATAAGTATCTCGTCGGGGTCATGCTCGTCCAAAGACCAGGTAATAGTGGCAAGCCCCAGCCCTGTAAGAGCCTTCGCAATATCCTGCCCGCCGGTTGCGTCTATAATCTTTTGGGGCCTATTGTCCATCGAATCGGTCTCGTTGATTACGACGTTCTCAACCAGCGTCCCGATCACGGTGATCTTCTTGACGGAGGTCTTCGCCGCCGCCTCCACCGCCCGGGCCAGGGTCTTAAAGGGGGCGGCCTCGCTTGTCCCCGGGTTTTTGTCATTGCCGTCCGCCCGCACGTAGTACGAGGTAAGCCCCGTCAGGTCCACTGCCGCGGGTTTCGACGAGCAGGCGGCCAGCAGTGCCGCCGCGCCCAACAAACAAAAAAACATTTTCTTCATTTTTATCCTCCTGGATACAATTGCAAAGCTCAGCGCTTGCGCTGAGCCGCTTTTATTCTCAATACCGCGCATTGAGACAAGCCCCCGCGGGCAGGTTTTCCCCTCACGGAATGACCGCGCTTGCCACAGGCCCCCACTGGCCGACATCTCCCTTCTGGTTCTCGTAGCGGCAGCAGATATAGGCCGTCATACCGGCGTCCTCGGAGTCGAAGAGGATCTTCTCCTTCCGCCGCCGGGTGAACCGGTAGTGCCCCAGGGGCTTCCCGTCCGCCGGGGGTTTCATGAGGTAGTGTTTATCCGACGCCGCCTGTTCCAGCGTCGCCCCTCCGGGGGGCATCACCCCTAGGTAGACCGCGTAGCCGTAGTCGCTCTCCGGGTTCAGTTCCAGGGTCCCCGCGAGGGGGCTCAGGTGCGCCGTCAGAACGTGGGGGGCCCCGGTGTAGCTGAAAGACGCCGAGGGCACCCCTTCGGGGGCCGGCGCCGGCGTCGGGTGGGGGTCCTTCTTACGGAAGCCCAGGGCGGCCCAGTCCCCTTCGGTCAGCGGGGGCATCTTGAAGTAGCGGTCCCAGAAGAACCGCATCTTCTCCTTCAGCGCCGTGAAAGCCCCCTGGCACTCCACGGTGATCACGTGGGTCCGTTCCGCATCGTCCATGGCCTTCTGCAAGAGGGCCTCCGCGTTCCCAAAGAGGGCGCTCAGTTCCGTGAACTGGGCGGCGGGAATTCCCCAGGCCGTCCGCAGGGCCTCCGTCATGTAGGCGATCCAGTTGCGGCACATCGCGAGGATCAGCGTGCGCGTTGTGGGTAGCCAGTCTTTACTCATGGTCATGTTCCTCCTGTGATATCGTATAGTTCAAAACCCGGGACATCCCGGATTTTGACGTAAATGGGTTCCCTTTTGACGTAAAAAAAATCCCTTTTGACTCAAAAAAACCTCCTTTTGACTCAGAAAAACCCCCTGAGGAGTCGGAAAAAGTCCCCAGCGAGTCAGAAAAAGTCCCTGAGGGCTTAAAAAAAGCCCCCGGCGAGTCAAAAAAAGTCCCTGCGGAGTCAAAAAAACTCCCTAGGGGCTCAGAAAAACGTCCCCGCGGATCAGAAGCCCCTTTGTGATGAGGTAAAAAGAATCCCCGTACGGCGGAGGAGAGTCCCGCCGCCGTACGGGGATTACTTAGGGGGGGGGGGGGGGGGGGGGTAAAGGGGAATCAGGGGGCCGGGAAACCCCGGGACTTGGGGGAGAATAAAAACCGCGCGCCCTGCGGTTTTTCCGGCGCTCAAGGCGTCTCATGCGGTACACCTCCTGGTTACAGGCAATCCCCCGGGCAGCCGCACGGGCAGACCCGTCAAAACCCGCGGGGATCGGTATTAATACAAGGGTACCATAAGTCTGCCGAAAGTCAAGAAAAAAGATAAGCCTTTGCCTTTTCCCCCATCCGGAGCATGGGTTTCTCCGGTAACGAAGAAAATATGCATAAATATACGAATAGTTCCCGGATATATGTAAAGTATATGCAAAGCCTCTTGATTATTCCGGGGTTTCTTGGTATAACAAGACCATTGCCGCCGGTACGGGTAAGCGGATTATCCAAGGGTAATCGGGCTCCCTGTTTTGCGCAGGTGAGGAGGAAGAACAATGAAGAAATCGGTGAAAAAACTAGGGGTGTTTTTTCTGGCTTTAGGAATGGCGGTTTCCGCCTTTGCGGGAGGCACCAAGGATTCCGCAAAAGGGCAGGGAGCCTCCGGGCAATCCCCGGGGGATACCCTCAAGGTGGGCTTTGTGTATATCGGCGCCATTAACGATGAAGGCTATACCCAGGCCCATGACAAGGGACGCCTGGCAGTAGAGGCCCTGGGGGTTAAGACCGCGTACATCGAAAATGTCGCGGAAAATGCGGACTGTGAGAAGGCCATCCGGGACCTCATCGATCAGGGCTGTACCGTGATTTACACCAACAGCTTCGGCTTCATGGATTGGACCATAAAGGTCGCCGCAGACAATCCTTCGGTCTATTTCGGCCACTGTTCGGGGTATAAGCGGGCTGCCAATGTGTCGACCTATTTCGGCAAGATATACCAGGCCCGGTATCTTTCGGGTATTGCGGCGGGCCTCAAAACCACGGTGAACCACATCGGCTATGTGGCCGCCATGCCCATACCGGAGGTTATCCGCGGGATTAACGCCTTTACCCTGGGAGTCCAGTCGGTCAATCCCGATGCCACGGTAGAGGTCATCTGGACCAATACCTGGTATGATCCGAGCGTGGAAAAGCAAGCCGCCCTGGAACTCTTGAACAAGGGCTGTGATGTCATAGCCCAGCACCAGGATACCACCGCGCCCCAGATCGCCGCTCAGGAACGGGGGGCTTTCGCGGTGGGCTATAATGTACCCACTGCCAGCGCGGCCCCCCGGGCATACCTGACCGCCCCCTTGTTTCACTGGGAGGTCTTTTACGTGGATGATGTGAAGCGGATCCAGGCCGGAACCTGGACCTCCCGGGCCTACTGGGCGGGCTTTAGCAATGGGACCGTCAGCCTTGATACCCTCACCGGGAACAACGCCCCGGAAGCAGCGGAAAAAGTAGCCGCAGCCCAGGCCAGGATCGCCGCGGGGACCTTTGATCCCTTTACCGGCCCCCTGGCGGATCAGAGCGGTACGGTTAAGGTGCCCGCCGGCGTCAAGATGACCGACGATGAAATCTGGAATATGGGCTGGTTTGTACAGGGGGTAATCGGTACTATTCCCCAGTAAGGGGAAGCCCTGTGCGGGTATGGTCCCTTTTCATACTGAAAAGGGACCCGGCGGTGCAGACACCCTGCGCCGCCGGGGTTTAGGAACCGGCCGCCGTAAGGCTTAGCCGGTTCCTACGGGCTTCAGCAGGAAGATAAAGGAAGGATGATGCCCCAGGCCTATGTAGAGATGAAACACATTTCCAAACGATTTGGGACCGTGCAGGCCAATGACGATGTGGGTATGACCGTTGATCGAGGTGAAATCGTTGCCATCTTGGGGGAAAACGGTTCAGGTAAGAGCACCCTGGTGAATATGCTCTCAGGGATTTATGTTCCGGATTCCGGTTCTATAGTGATTAACGGGCAGAAGCGGTTTTTCAAATCCCCCCAGGATGCTATTGCCGCCGGGATCGGTATGGTGCATCAGCATTTTAAGCTCATACCGGTGATGAATGCCTGGGAGAACATCAGTCTCGGAGAGAAAAGCGGGGATGCCCCAGCTCAGGGGAAGCGGGGCCCGGGAACGCCTTTCCTTCAAAAGAAAAAAATCATTGAAAAAATTCAGGCCCTGGAAGGGCGCTTTGGCTTGAGTATCCAGCCTGGGAAAAAAATCTACGCCATGTCGGTGAGTGAAAAACAGACCGTGGAAATTCTCAAGGTCCTCTACCGGGGAGCGTCGGTGTTAGTGCTGGATGAACCTACTGCGGTGCTGACTCCCCAAGAAACGGCTCGGCTTTTTGCCATGATGCGGACCATGAAAGCAGGAGGCTGTGCGATTATCATCATTACCCATAAGCTGCAGGAGGTTATGGAAATCAGCGACCGGGTAACGGTGCTGCGGAAGGGTAAAAGCCTCGGTACGGTGTATACCGGGGATACCAATCCCCGGGAATTAACCGAGCTCATGGTGGGGGGCAGTATTTCCCTGGAGATACACCGGGAAACGTCCTTTATCGGGAAAAACCCCCTGCTTGAAGTCCGGTCCCTCAGCCTGCGGGATCCTGAAGGGGTACCGCTCATTGACGCCCTGTCCTTTGATATGTTTGCCGGGGAGATCCTCGGAGTGGCGGGGATTGCGGGGAGCGGGCAGAAGGAGTTATGCGAAATTATTACCGGACTGCGGCGCCCTGATGCGGGTTCTATCCGGTTTCTTGGGGAAAACCTGCTGGGCCTTTCCCCGCGGGGCATCAAGAAAAAAGGGATCCGCCTGAGTTTTATCCCCGAAGACCGGCTCGGCATGGGACTTGCCGCAGGGATGAGTATTACCGATAACATCCTCTTGACCTCTTACGACAGCACCCAGGGCCCGCTGCTTGATCGCCTCAAAGGGCGGGTACAGGCTGAAGCCATTGTACAAAGGTATGCTATTTCCACCCCATCGGTGCGGCATATCGTTAAGAAACTATCCGGTGGAAACATCCAGAAAGTCCTTCTGGGGAGGGAACTGGAACGGGAGCCTCGACTCCTGATTACCGCCTATCCTGTGCGGGGTCTTGATATAGGGGCTTCCTATAGTATTTACGATATGCTTAATGCCCAGAAAAAACGGGGCGTGGGGGTTCTGTTTATAGGGGAAGATCTGGATGTGCTGCAGGAACTCTGTGACCGGATTATGGTTATCCATCGGGGAGCCCTTATGGATATCGTGTATCCTCCCGGGGCTTTAGGGGTTCCGGCGGGAAAACCCGCAGTTTCCAAGGAAGACATCGGGCTTTTAATGCTCGGCCATAAATCGGAGCTATACCGTGCTGCGCATACTAACCCAGCCTGAGCCTTCGGCGTTCAAGGAACCGCTCTTACGTTTTGCCGCGGCCATGGCCGCGCTCCTGGCATCTGCCCTTATCATGGCCTGCATGGGCTATAATCCCCTGGACATATACGGCAAAATCGTAGCGGGTTCTCTCGGTTCCGCCTATCGTTTCAAGGAAACCGTGCATAAGGCTATTCCCTTGGCCACCCTTTCCCTGGGGATCGCCCTTGCATTCCGTATGCAGTTCTGGAATATCGGGGCGGAAGGGCAGTTTTACCTCGGCGCTTATGGAGCTTCCCTGGTAGCCTTTGGGTTTCCTGATCTGCCGGCTTTGTTGCTGCTCCCCTTGATGTTCCTCAACGCCCTGGTTCTTGGCGGCCTCTGGGCATTGATTCCTGGACTCTTGAAGGCCCGCTTTGGGACCAGCGAAACCCTGGTTACCCTGATGCTGAATTATGTGGCGGCCAAATGGATTTCCTATTTGCAATACGGCCCTTGGAAAGATCCCCAGGGGAGCGGCTTTCCTAAGATCGCCCCCTTCAGTGAGCAGGGGATTCTCCCGTCGGTGTTCGGTATCCATGCGGGGTGGATCATCACCTTGGGTCTCACCGTGCTGGTCTATGGTATCATGAAACGAACCAAGCTGGGCTTTGAGATTGACGTACTCGGTGAAAGCGAGGCCGCCGCCCGGTACGCGGGAATGCCCGTGCTGCGTACCATGATTATTACCATTATGCTGAGCGGAGGGCTTTGCGGCATTGCGGGGATGATGCAGGCCTCTGCGGTGGAGCGGTCTCTTTCGGAGCAGCTTTCCGGCGGACTGGGCTTTACCGCAGTGATTACCTCCTGGCTTGCCCGGCTCAGTCCTCCGGGGATCCTGGTGGTTTCCTTTTTGTTTTCCCTGCTCATCCAGGGAGGAAATTTTCTGCAAAGTTCCCTGCAAATCCCCGCATCTATTTCCCTGGTTTTACAGGGGATCATTATTTTCTTTGTGTTGGGAAGCGAATTTTTTATCCGGTACCGGTTTGCCTGGATACGGCCAGGGAAATCATGAAGCCCTTTCCGGGATGTGGGGAGCCGGTCCTTTCACCCTGGGGAAACCGTGCTTGCCGGTCCGAGGAGGTGTTGGTATGAGTGCTTTCATGGAAGGGCTGACCCTGTTTCTGCAAACCGCGGTACAGATGGGTACCCATATCCTGTTTGCGGTGCTGGGGGGAATCGTCTGTGAAAAAGTAGGCAACCTGAACCTTGGTATCGAAGGGATGATGCTCCTTGGCGCGTCCGTAGGGTATTCCGCAGCCCTGGGAACCGGAAATCCGGGGACCGCCGTAGTCGCCGCGGGGCTTGCCGGGGCTGGGGGGGCCGTTATTTATGCCCTGATTACCGTTACCCTCCGGGGTAACCAGGTGGTTACCGGGCTTATTCTTACCATTTTCGGCACCGGGGTGTCGGGTTTTCTGGGAAAGAGCCTCTCCGGGAAGCCCCTCCCCGAAGGGGTGTCCAGGGCTTTTGCGCCCCTGTCCGTCCCGGTCCTCCACCGTCTTCCCCTTATCGGAAGGGTATGCTTTGAACAAAGCCCCTATGTACTGGCAGGCATGGCGCTGGCCCTGCTGCTCTATGGCTATTTTCAGTACACCCGATTCGGTCTTAACGCCCGGGCAGTGGGAGAAAATCCCGGGGTAGCCGATGCCTCGGGTATTCCGGTAAATCTGTATAAATACCTGCATATTGGGGGAGGGGGCTTTTTGTGCGGCCTTGGGGGCGCCTATTTATCGCTGGTCTTTGTACCCCGGTGGCAGGAAAACATCACTGCCGGGGCGGGGTGGATTGCGGTGGCCCTGGTTATCTTCAGCACCTGGAATCCCCTGAAAGCCCTTTTTGCGGCATATGTCTTTGGCGCGCTTAAAGGGGTGGGCTTCAAGTTTCAGAATAGCAACCTGATCCTCTTGGGGAAGAAACTGGTTTTTTACCCCCAATTACTGGATATGCTGCCCTACATTGCCACCATCGTGGTGCTGCTGGTGATTACCCGGAGAAAAAAGAAGGAGTATCAGAGTCCCGCCGGGCTTGGGCAGCCCTATTTCCGGGAGGAACGGTAATCCGAAATATGCGGT
>JAITRH010000008.1 GCA_031288495.1 Treponema sp.
CGTATCTTGCCCTGTCTAAAGGCTTCCAGGATATAGGGTTTTTCGAGTTCCGCGTGAATCACCGCCATTTTAAAATGCAGGTTGTTTTCCCGGGCTATCTCCTCTATGATTTCCTGGCACCAGGCAAGGTGGGGGTCCGCTCCGGAACCGCCCGCGGTTCCGACCACTACGGGTATTTTGTTGGGAATCCCCGCTTTGAGCATCAGTTCCAAGTCCCGTTTTACCGCGCCCCGGTTGGTAAAGGAAACTCCCGCCCCCAGGTAGTAGGGGCCGGGATCGGTGGAACCCCCGTCTACTGCGATAAGATGGGGTTTGCGGGCCATTCCGGCTTCAAAAGAAGCCACGGGAAAGCCGTAACCCAAAATCGCGGTAGTCGAAAGAATACGGAATTCTTCTCTGTTTGCCATAATCACTCCTTTATGAGCGCGATAATGCGCTGCATCTCATTATAAACGATCATATAGCCCTCATCCACGCCCATACCGGGCTTGGCGAGTATCTGATCCGGCCTTGCGGCCATTGCCAGGTGTACACAAACTTGTGCGGAACGGTCGGTCTCATTGCAGGTACCGCCCTGGTATGCGCCGATACCCTTTTGCTTGCAGTAGAGCACCGCCTCCACAATGTTGCCTATTCCCCCTAGGTCCGGGGTTTTGATCTGTACCATGTGGCCCGCTTTGTGATCCGCAAAATACTTGATGTCTTCCAGGGTATTGCACCACTCATCGGCCACGATCTCCACGGGGATTCCCCGGCGGTCCACCACTTGCGTGAGTTCCGCCAGGGCCTGCATCTGGTTTTCCCGGTTTTCCACATCCATAGGCCCCTCAATACGCAGTTTGAAGGGCTTTGCGGCTTCGCTGAGTTTTGCCAGGTAATCGGCCATAGCGTCGTAGTTGTCGTTGCCAAAGGCCTGGCCGATGGTACCGTACACGTCTAGGTGTAGTACCGGCGCGTATCTCCTCTCAAGGCGGAGTTTTTCGATCCTGCTGCGAAGCCATGACACGTATTCAAGGAGAATTTCTCCCTTTTCGCCTAACTTGGTTTTCACATTGTTGATAAGCCCGTGGGGAAGGACTGCCGCGCCTTTGATGATCATCTTGTCCACATTTTCATAGCGGGAGTCGCCGCTTTGGGTAAAGATGGGCACCGGCTCCGCCCGGAGGGTAAGGCCGTACTCGGCGGCGACAATCTGGCACATGAGTTTTTTGTTTGCCCTGGCTACCGCATCCAAAATTGCCTGGGAAACACCGTACCGGACGGCGGTGTGGAGCCGCTTGCCGTCTATGTTTACCTCCTCAAGGACAGCGGCCAAACCGCGGAAGCTGTCCGCCTCTTGTCCGACAAGGAGGGGGGCAATGTGCTTTTCAATAACCGGGATAAAATCCTTTACGAGAAAGAGGGGGTCCCTGCCGCCTGCGCCTGAGTACTGTACCGCCGCGCAGTCGCCGTAGGCGATTTGCCCGTCTTCCAGAACCAGCATCACCGAGACCGCTTCGCCGGCCTGGCGCACCGCGCTGAAGCCCGGCGTTACCGGTTCTCCTTCGTAGCTGGCGCCGTCCATTCTGGCTCCCTTTTTGATCGCCCGCTGGTCATCAAAAAAGAATCCCGTTCTACCTGGCGCGCATATAACGCGTTTAATTTTCATCACTAACTCCTGTTTTTATGAAGGCCGGCCCACGAGTCGTCCCTTGCTGATGGCGTACACATCATCAATTACCATCTGAAAGGAGGGGGATCGGTGTTCATACTTGGCCCGGGCGGCGATTTTCTGTTTGTGAAATTCCAATAGCTCTGCGGTGAGAGGCAGGGCGCCGGGATCAAAGAAACGGATGGCCCCTTCGTTGTCCCGGGCGGGCAGCACCTTACCCGCGTTGAACCGGCTCGGCGCGAAGGGAACGTCCAGCACCCCTGCCTGAAAGGCCCGCACCGCTCCCTGGGCAATGTCCCCCTTGCCAAGCTCAAAGACCTTATCCACAATGCAACGGGTTTCGGCGGAGATGATCACCTTTTCATCCATTAGGGAATAGGTGTCCACAGTCTGATCCCCCAGCATGGTGATGATCTGCTTGGTACATCGCAGGCCCTGGGCATTCACCTCCATCGTGGGAACCCCTATGGCTTCATGGGGGGTTTTTACAATGACCTTGGTGGCGTGGGATAGCGCGGCTACGGTGCTTCCCCAGGAGATTACCGCGAAGGCCTTGGCCTCATCCTGGGGAAAGCCCCCCATCCACTGGTGCAGTACCGTGGTAACCACGACATCGCCATGCCCCCTGATACGGAGGTATTCGTCGGTCAGGGTCTGGAGGGTCTGGAGGGCCGCCACGTCTTGCAGCAGATTACCGCACTGGCCGTAACCCACCGTGATGTTCTTTACCCCTTGCTCCGCCGCGAGAAGGCTTTCAATGATCGCCACCGCATGGGAAATACAGGGCGGGACCAGGGTACCGGTGAGGGGCCCAAAGGGTTCCCGGTTTATGGAGATTCCCGCCTCTTCGTAAATGCCCGTCAGCCGGTCGGTGTACTGCCAGTCCATGATGGTCTTGGCAAGGTCCGCGTTTTTGGCGTAGGGGATGTTATAGGAAATGCCTCCTCCTTCATAGCTGGTAAAGCCCCCGGCATAGGCGATCTCGGTGAGAAGCCGGGCGTCGGGGGTTCCGTGGCGGACCTGTACCGGGGTATCCAGGGCATTGATGATCTGCCGGCATCCTGAGACCCCGTGGTTTACCGCGGGGAAGCCGTTGAGCATGGACTTTTGCAATTTCACCGATTCGGCGATTCCCTCTTCGGCTTTTTGGAAGCGGTTCTGCCTGGTGTAGCTGTCAATAGTGGTGGGCAAGAGGTCCGCGCCTCCGTTATCCTGCAAATAGGTAAGGAGCTTGATATGCTCGTTTATGAGGGCCACTCCTGCCCGAGGCTGAATCAGGGTGGTCCCCGCCTCTTTAGCCTTGAGGATCTTTTTTGAGAAGATCTTGCCCTCGGGCAGGCTTTTGTGGTACCTGAAGGCCTCTTCCATGTCCACATCCTTGCCGGTGGGCCACTGGGTCAGCACTTCCTTACGGATTGTATAAAATTCATCATCACTGATACGTTTATTCGCCAGTTCCATGATTTTCAATCTCCTCCTTCATGATTGATAAGGCAACATCGGGCCAGGTTTCCGCCAGAAGCCCCATAGCCGCCAGAATATATGATTTATCGATAAAAATTGCCGCCTTTTCTGAAGGCTTGAGGGATGCGGCCTTCCTTTGGGTAAACAGCGCGTAGCGGGCTATTTTTTTTGCCTCCCGGTTGTGGATCACCGCGCCTCCGGTAAGGATGAGCCGTTCTACGCAGGTTAAATCCTTGCCGGTCTGCACCAAGGCGGGACCCATGGGGGTGTACACCTCCTCAATGGTCCCGGCGTGACGTTCTACCGCGGTTTCCACTGCCGCCGCCGCCAGGGCAAAATCGAGGCTCCTGTCTTCCGCAGTTACGGGTAAGGCCTCAGGGTGGGCCGTAAGCTGCGTAACCATGGCTGGAATGGTTGCGGGGGCAAGCCCCGAAAGGGCGGCGAGTTTGTCCACGCCCACCGCTTCCAGGATCCCGGCAGCGCTGTACCGCATACCGATGTCTCCCTCCACAGTGCGCTTGGAAAAAGGCTCGGGGATTCCCTTGAGGATCACCTCCCCCCGGGGCATCCCGGTGGCCACAGAATACACGTCCGTGGTCGCGCCCCCCAAGTCAACCGCGGCAAGTTCGCCCAGCCCTGTTTCACCACCTGCGCCAGCAGAAAGGAGTTCCAGCCCCCGTTTTACCGCCGCAGGGGTAGGCATGAGGATGCCTGAAATCAGTTCTCGTTCTCGGGAAAGCCCCCGGGCATGGATGATCCGTTCCAGAAAAAGACGGCGGATTTCCGTCTGAACAGGTTCAATGTTGAGGGTTCCCAGCTTGGGCAGTACATTGGGACAGCGGATGCTGTTCCAGCCTGCAAGGGCTTCGGCACATGCTGCGGAAGCAGAACGATTGCCCGCAATCAGTACCGGAAAGGGGCCAGGAGCACCCAAGGAGGCCAGCATGTTCGCGTTGTGGAGGATACATGCTTTATTACCACCGTCAACCCCGCCGGTTAAGAGAAAAATATCCGGCTTGATCCGGGCGATCTCAAGGATGTCCTCTTCAGTAAGTTCGTATGCATAAAGACCAACGATCTTTGCCCCTGCTCCTAGGGCGGCAAGCCGGGCCGCCTCGGCGGTTAAGGCCGGGACCAGACCACTGGCAATCATCCGCAGGCCCCCCGCGGCGCTGGAACAGGCGAAGCGTTTGGTAAACCTCAGAGGCCCGGTATCTTGCTGCAAAAGCAAGAGGGCTTCCGCCAGCCCTTCGCCGATATCGGTTTCCACCGTGGTATAAGCCGCAGCGGTTCCCAGCAGCGTTTTCCCCACCGGGTCTACGGCGCTTACCTTGGTATTGGTACTGCCGAAATCAATAAGCAGAATCGCTTCCATATAATTCTTCCCCACGTTTCCCTTACCTTATGTGTAGGTCTTCCTTCAAGGCTTCGATGGCCGCTTCCGGCGTAGTACCAGGTCCAAACACCCGATCAAAACCCATTGCCTTAAAACGCTGTTCCACTTCGGCAAAGTCCTGCTTACCCACCACGATATTACCCCCCACGTAGAGGAGGATTCCCGTGAGGCCCGCCTCATCGCATTTATCCCGGAAGCCCCGGCAGTCCAGTTCTCCATGACCATAGAGGGAAGATATCAGTATGGCGTCTGCCGCGGTTTCCAGAGCAGCTTCAATATATTCTTCCTGGGAGACCATAACCCCCAGGTTGGTTACTTCAAACCCGGCGCCGGTAAAAGCATGATAGAGAATTTTGTTCCCCACCGCGTGTACATCCGCCCCGATAACGCCTATAACCAACTTTTTCTTTTCCATACCAACCTCTGTTTTGCACGTCCTTATAATGTTATATAACAATCTTATATATTGATATAGCCTTTTGTCAAGGAAAATGCATAAAATCAATACATTGTTCCTTGCACCCGGTACATAGTCAGAGACTGCTATATGGACAGAACCGCTTAGCGTAATAGGGAAGCACCTGTAAGGCCGGTTAATTCGTATCTGTTCTCTAAGGTGGTATGGGATCCTGCAATTCCTACAGGATTTGTAGGCTTGATCAGATCTCTGCCATGTTAATCCGGTCGCCCTGTTTGCAGGATAAGATGGTAGAGGGTTTGCATTGGGGTAATAAAAAGCACTGCTGGACTCCCGGGCACGGATTCAAAAAGGCTCTGATTCAGGCATTACGGTTCTCGGTAGGGCAAGGTCTAAGGCGGGTAGGGGTTACACAGTTAACCGGTTAATCAACGGAAAAACAAAAGGGGTCCCTCGGGTTTAACGAGGGCAACGGCATTTAAATTATGCCGAAGGCGTAGCAGGCGGAACTCCAGAAGCAAAGGATGAACGAGAGAGCAGCCGCTCAAGATAGTCATTAGCCAACGCCATCTGTTTCACTCGCCTCTTCACACTGTCCGTCGACTCCTTATCCGCTCTCGCCACCGTCTTCGCTATCTTTCGGAAATAGGCCCGGTTCTCAGGCCCTTCCCCCGTCTTTATCCTCGCCCCATTCTCCCGGTACGCCACATCAAGCACATAATGAAGCGGGTTCTCTATCCTCCGGTGACTCCGCCCCGTGACCGCAAACACCTGAGGGTCGGCAGGAAGACTGAAACCATACAAGCGTCGTTCAAAGGAAACCTTGTCTCCTACTTCCCGTTTGGAATCAATAACCCCGATTGACTTGATACTCTTCCATGCAGGGTGTCGTTCAACAAGCC